>NZ_PVBJ01000005.1:0-404864 GCF_002968565.1 Neorhizobium sp. T25_27 | reverse complement strand
CTCCTCTCTATTTCACCGGAGGATAGGTTCCGGAGAACGATATACCTTGATCGTGATCAACCGCCGGGGTCTGTTGGAGCGCTAATAACCAGGCGCCATTTTAAGGGGAGGGACTAACATGCCGACACTCAATCCGGGGTTTTCGACGCTGGCCGTGCATGCGGGCGCGCAGCCCGACCCGACGACCGGCGCGCGGGTGACGCCGATTTACCAGACGACCGCTTTCGTCTTCAACGATGCGGACCACGCCGCCGCCCTGTTCGGCCTGCAGCAGTTCGGCAATATCTACACCCGCATCATGAACCCGACCCAGGCGGTGCTGGAGGAAAGGGTGGCGGCACTCGAGGGCGGCACCGCGGCGCTCGCGGTCGCCTCCGGCCATGCGGCGCAGATGCTGACCTTCCACACGATCATGCAGCCCGGCGACAATTTCATCGCGGCGCGAAAACTCTACGGCGGCTCCATCAACCAATTCGGCAATGCGTTCAAGAGTTTCGACTGGCAGGTGCGCTGGGCCGATCCCGACGATCCGGCAAGCTTCGAGGCCGGCATCGACGAGCGTACCCGCGCGATCTTCATCGAGAGCCTTGCCAATCCCGCCGGCACGTTCGTGGATATCGCGGCGATCGCCGAGGTGGCGCATCGGCGGGGCATTCCGCTGATCGTCGATAACACCATGGCGACCCCCTATCTCGTCCGGCCGCTCGAGCACGGCGCCGATATCGTCATCCACTCGCTGACCAAGTTCATGGGCGGCCACGGCAATTCCATGGGCGGCGTAATCGTCGACGGGGGCACCTTCAACTGGTCGAAATCGGGCAATTATCCGATGCTCTCGGAACCGCGCAGCGAATATGGCGGCATCGTGCTGTACCAGGCTTTCGGCAATATCGGCTTTGCCATCGCCTGCCGCGTGCTGGGCCTGCGCGATATGGGACCGGCGATCTCGCCCTTCAACGCGTTCTTGATCCTGACCGGCATCGAGACGCTGCCGCTGAGGATGCAGAAACACTGCGACAACGCCGCTGCCGTCGCCAAATGGCTGAAGGCGCATCCGAAGGTCGCCTGGGTCAGCTATTCCGGCCTGGAGGACGACCCCAACCATGCCCTGCAGAGGCGGTATTCGCCGAAGGGCGCCGGCTCGGTCTTTACCTTCGGCGTTACCGGCGGCTACGAGGCGGGCAAGACGCTGGTGGAAGGCCTGCAGCTGTTCTCCCACCTCGCCAATATCGGCGACACCCGTTCGCTGGTCATCCATCCGGCCTCGACGACGCACCGGCAGCTGAGCGAAGAACAGCAGATCGCCGCCGGCGCCGGGCCGGACGTGGTGCGCCTGTCGATCGGCATCGAGGATGCCGCCGACATTATCGCCGACCTCGACCAGGCTTTGTCGAAGATCTGATGACCGGCGCCCGCAGGTGCTCCGATCGGGCGCCTGCGGGCGATCATCGTGATCGCGTCAAACAGCTCGAAAACATGCACCCGAGAGGACCAAATAATGAGCGCCTGGATAAAATATGACCTCTCGTCCATCGAACCCGAAGAGGGCGCCCCGGCACCGGATCGGCTGGTCTCCGGCACCCCGACGTTCCGTACCTGGAACTTCGAGGAAGCGGAGGGCGGGCTTTATGCCGGCATCTGGGAGGCGACCCCCGGCAAGTGGCGGATTGTTTATGACGAGTGGGAATATTTCCACATCCTCTCCGGCCACTCGGTCGTCACCGAGGAGGGCGGCGAAGCGGTCCAGTTAAAGCCGGGCGACAGCATGATTCTCAGACCCGGGTTCAAGGGAACCTGGGAAGTCGTTGAAACGACTCGCAAGGATTATGTGATCAGGGTCTGAGGATCAGGCTTCCTCATCCCGCTTGAAGGCCTTGGCGAATTCGCCCGACGAGATGAACGCCAGCGCCCGCCGCAATTCCTCTGATTTTTCCTTGCCGAATGCCTTGTCGAAACGGTCCTGGGCGACCTGCCAGCGGGCGGTGAGGTCGCGCTGGGTGGCTGCGCCTGTCTCCGTCAGGCGGACGCGCTTGGCGCGGCGGTCTTGGGCATCGGGCACCAGTTCCACCAGTCCGTCGCGGATCAGCGGCTTCAACGTGTGGCCGAGCGCCGAGAGGTCCATGACCATCGCCTCCGCGAGATTTTTCAAGGTCGGCTGGTTGGATCCGGCGATCTGGGATATCAGGGAGAACTGCGTTCCCTTGAGGCCTGTATCGCCCATCGCATCCTCGTAGAGCTGGCCGAGATGCCGTGAGGCGCGGCGCACCGCGCTGTTGCTGCAGTGAAGCCAGATGCCGTCCTCGGTCTGCCCTTGCTTGTCCTGTTTGTCAGTCATGTCTCGTTCCGATCTTGCCGCGGGACAATGCCCGCTTTTGGCTGGCCCTTCCACTCCGATGAAAAATTTGCGGCCGCCCCTTGCAGGTCTCAATCTTCCTTTTCATATATAGTGGCATATACCAGTAAATTCCAGATGCCGAAACGCCGGCCGTGACACCACCCGAAAAACCTCTGCCCGAAAAACCTCTGAAGGAGATGGACCATGACCAATAATTCAAAACTCGGAACCGCACTCGTGACCGGCGCATCGTCGGGCATCGGCGCGACCTATGCGGAAAAGCTCGCCAAGCGCGGCTATGATCTCGTTCTCGTCGCCCGCGACGCGGATCGCCTGAAGGCGCTTGCCGGCCGGTTGACGAGCGAACATGGCATCAAGGCGGACGTACTGCGCGCCGACCTCAGCCAGCGTGCCGATGTGCTCGCCGTCGACAAGCGCCTGCGCGAAGACGGCTCGATCACCCTCTTCGTCAACAATGCCGGCATCGGCCCGAACGGTCCGCTGCTGAAAGCCGATCCGGATTACCTCGACCAGATGGTCGATCTTAACGTCACCGCCGCCAACCGTCTCGCAATCGCAGCCGCGCAGGCTTTCGTTGCCAGAGGTGAGGGCGCCGTCGTCAACATTGCCTCCGCCGTGGCGCTCGCCGCGGAGTTCTTCAGCGGCACCTATGCCGCCAGCAAGGCCTTCGTACTGGCCCTGACGGAAGCCCTCGCTGCAGAGCTGAAGGACACCGGCGTCAGGATTCAGGCAGTCCTGCCCGGTTATACCCGCACCGAAATCTTCGATCGCGTCGGCGGCTCGATGGATAGCCTCGACCCGAACTCGGTCATGGAAGTCGGCGACCTTGTCGAGGCGGCGCTTGTGGGGCTCGACCGCGGCGAACTGGTCACCATGCCGTCGCTTGCCGATACGCAGCTTTATGAGACCTACACGACCGCCCGCGGCGGGCTGCGCCCCTATCTGTCGCTCAACAAGCCGGCAACCCGTTACGGAGTTGTCGCCGGCGTCTGATTGTGAAGTGCAGCTGCGGCATAGTCCGCAGTTGCACACCGATTTCGGGAGCCTCTCAGAGAGCCGGGCTTGCCTGTTCCCAAGCCAGGTCCAGCCGCTCCAGTCCATGGAAATGATAGACGTCTTTCACCACCGGCGGCGTGGCGATCCGCATGCCGGGCAGCCGCCGGAAGAGGATCGGCAGCACGGTATTGAGTTCCAGCCTTGCGAGCGGCGCGCCAATGCAGAAATGGATGCCAGCGCCGAAGGAGAGGTTTGCGGCTTCCTGCTGGTTGGGCCTGAAGGCCAGCGGATCGGAGAATTTCTTGGGGTCGAGATTGGCGGCGGCGAGGATGAGGCTCACCTTGTCGCCGCGCTTGAAGGAAAGCCCGTCGATCTCGACGTCCGCGAGCGCCCAGCGCTGGAAGATATGGACGGGCGCACAGATGCGCAGCGTTTCCTCGACCGTTCGCTCGGTCGCCGCCTCGTCGCGGAAAAGGTCTGCCGGGGACAGGCCGCTCTCCAGGATTACCCGCACCGAATTTCCGATCTGATGCACCGTCGCCTCGTGGCCGGCGTTGAGCAGCACGATGGTGGTCGAGACCAGTTCGTCGTCGGTGAGATACTGGCCCTTGTGCTCCGTGTGGATCATGTGGGTGAGGAGGTCTTCGCGCGGCTCTCGGCGGCGCTCGGCGATCAGGCCTTTGACATAGTCGGAAAATTCTCTTGCTGCCCGGTCGGCGGCATGTTCGTCCTCCTCGGTCCGCTTGAACATGTACATGCCGACATAGGCGTGCGACCATTTGAGAAGCTGCGGTCCCATCTCGTCCGGGATACCGATCATCCGGGCGATCATCGTTACCGGAATGATGTCGGCGAAGGCGGAAAGCAGCTCCGTCTCACCTTGGCCTTCGAACCCGTCGATCAGCCTTTCGGCAAGTTCTGCGATCTCCGGCCGGAGCCTTTCGATATGCCGCGACACGAAGGCGCGGTTGACAAGCGTGCGAAGCCGCGTGTGGTCAGGCGGCTCGAGTTCCAGCAGCGAGTACCGCTCGGCGAGATCGAAATTTTCGAGATGAGCCAACGGCTCGGGCAGGCCGAGTTCCTCACGGCTGGCGATATGCAGGATCTGCCGGCCGAACCGCCGGTCACGCAACAGCCCGTTCACATGGTCGTAGCCGGTGAAGAACCATTGCCGCTGCTCTTCCCAATAGAAGGTTGGACAATGTTCGTGGAGCAGGGCGTAGACGCGGTTCGGGTCGCTATAGAAAGCCGGGTTGCGGCCGTCGAGCGAGACGCGGCGGGTGTCGGGATCGATGCGGAGAAAATCGGGCAGAATGGTCATGTCTGAAGACCTAGCGGATTTCGCAAGCGCGGAAAAGATTGAGTGATTGACGCAATTCAGGATTGCGATCATGTTTGGATGCAAGGGCCGCTGTCGAGCGGGGAGGGAAGCCTGTGTGCCTGTCATCGCGCGAATACAAGGTCATGCTGCATGCGAAGGAGTTCGCCGGTGACGAGACTGCCCGCGGTAGAGCGGTGGCGCGCTTCTGGGAGCGTCTGCGTGCGGAACTGCAGGGCGTCGACATCGATACGCACGGCAGGCTTGATGTGCTGAAGGACAGCAAGCAGCGTGACCTCTTCTTTCTGGATACCGAGAAACGAGGTCTCTACCTCCGTTCCGACATGGTTTTCCGCATGCGCCGCAAACTGGGTTCCAGCAAGGACTGGAAGGCGACGCTGAAGTTCCGGCATGGCGACCGCCTGCTTGCCGAAGCGCAGGATTTCGAACTGCGGAAGAAGGGCAACGAAGAGCCCAAGTTCGAGGAGGACGTGAAGGCGATGCCGCCTGCCGACACCCCCCGTTTCTGGGCGCTGTTCAGCCGTTCAGTGGAAGCGGAATTTAATCTGAAGCACATGCCCCTAACCGTCGGCGAGTGCCTTGCGCCTTACACGGATGTTCGCAAGGCCTCGCTGCCAGACCCCGAGACCTCGGTGCAGACCGTCGCCGGCCTGCGTGTCGTCGAACATGTCTACGAGGAAGGGTGGATCAGGTTTTCGAATGAGATCGAGGCGGAATGCGCCATGATCCTCTGGTGGAGGGAGGAAAAGCTTCGTACGCCGATCGCCGCCGAATTCAGCTTCCGCTTTCCTCTCGAAAAAGGCGGAGCGGATATCAAGGTGGTGCGCAAGGCCTGGACGGTGATGAAGACGCTTCTCAAGTCACCGCTGGTCGATCCGAAAGGGCCGACCAAGACGGCCCTGGCCTGTGGCGACGCCGAAGTCTGATCATTCGCCGACTGCCACGCCCTCGCGGCGCGGGTCCGCGCTGCCGACGAGACCGCTCGCGGTGATCTCGATCGCATGCAGTCCGGAATTCATCTCGCCCGGCTTCACCTCGTAACCCAGCGCCATCAATGGTTCGGCAAGCTTTTCCGCCTCGGTGCCGGCCTCGATCTCGTAAGTCCCGAACCGGTTGATGAAATGCGGTTGGGCGACGATCTGCTCCACCGGCATGCCCCAGTCGATATAGGCGATCAGGGCCTGCGCCACATAGCCGATGATCTGGCTGCCGCCGGGTGAGCCGATCGCGAGCAGCGGCTTGCCGTCCTTCATCACGATCGTCGGCGCCATCGAGGAACGCGGCCGCTTGCCCGGCTCGACGCGGTTGGCGACGGGCAGGCTGCCGTCATGGGTCTTGAAGGAGAAGTCGGTGAGCTCGTTGTTGAGCAGGAAGCCGTTTGTCATCAGCCTTGAGCCGAAACCGCTTTCAATCGTCGTGGTCATCGACACGACATTGCCCTCTCTGTCGACGATGACGAAATGGCTGGTGGAAGGCATCTCGATCGCCGCGTCGCGGCCGAACAGCAGCGCATGGTCCCATTCCGGCTCGCCGGCCTTCACCTGGTCGGCGCCGAGAGCTTTGGTGCCGTCGAGCAGGCCGGCGCGTTTGCCGAGATAGTCCTTCTTCAACAGGCCCTTGACCGGCAAGGGCTGGAAATCCGGGTCGGCGAGGTAGCGTTCGCGGTCGGCAAAGGCGAGGCGCTGCGCGTCGCCGATGATCCGCCAGCTCTCGGCGTTCCGGGGGCCGAGGGCCTTGACGTCGAAATTCTCGATCAGTCCGAGCATCTGGCCGACCGCGACCGCGCCGGAGGAGGGCGGTCCCATGCCGCAGATGTCGAGCGCCCGGTAGGCGGCGCAGACCGGCTCGCGTTCCTTGACGCGGTAATTGGCGAGATCGGCAAGCGACAGGACGCCGGGATTGCCCGGCGCTTCGCGCACCGTCTTGACGATCGCCTCGGCGATCGGCCCTTTGTAGAAGGCATCCGCGCCGCCGGTCGCAATCGCCTTCAGCGTCTCTGCATAGGCAGGGTTCTTGAGCACCGTGCCGGCCTTCAGCGGCGCGCCGGATGCGTCGTAGAAGTAACCCTTCGGACCATCGTGTTTCTTCAGCCGGTCACCGTCGGCGGCGATCAGCGAAGCCAGGCGGGGCGAGACGTGGAAACCGTCGGCGGCGAGCTTCTCCGCCCGTTCGAACAGGCTCGCCCAATCGGCCTTGCCGTAGCGCTTATGGACTTCGGAGAGGAGGCGCACGGTACCTGGCGTGCCGACCGAACGGCCGCCGACCACCGCGTCCATGAATTTCAGCGGCTGGCCCTGCGCATCGAGGAAAAGTTTTGGCGTTGCCTCCATCGGTGCCGTTTCGCGGCCGTCAAACGTGACGAGCTTGCTGGTGGCCGCATCGTAATAGACGAGAAACGAGCCGCCGCCGAGGCCGGAGCTCTGCGGCTCGACAAGGCCGAGCACGGTCTGGACCGCGATCAATGCGTCGATCGCATTGCCGCCCCTGGCGATAACGTCGCGCCCGGCTTCGGCCGCCAGTGGATTGGCGGCGGCGACCATGAAGTTTTTCGTCTCTACGCGCTTGGCGGACGTGAACCCCGTTGCCCGTTCCGGCGCAACGGTATCGGACGCCTGCTGGGCAAGCGCCGTACCGGCCGGAAACATCGAGACGGAAAGCACTGATGAAAGAAAAATGCCCGCGAAAAGTCTGATCCCCGAAAATCCAGCCCGCATGACCCACTCTCCGCGTTTTATCCCTGCGGACGAATGTGGGTTTCAGGATGAAGAGGACAAGGGGATGTCAGCGCTTGCCAAGCGACGCCATGCGCTTGAGAGCTGCGACCTGGTGGCTGGCGCGTACGTCGGTTGGCGCCTCGTCCTCACCCTGCCGGTCGACGGCCGGGACGACCGAGGCGTCGGTGCCGGTATCGATCGCGGTACGATCGCGGCCGCTGTCCTTTGCGGTATAGAGCGCCCGGTCCGCGGCGCTGAGCAGAAGATCGAGGTCAGCGCTTTCGGCTGCCGCGATCGCGATGCCGGCGCTGACGGTGACCGTGATGTTGTGCTCGCCCGTGACGATGGTCTGGCGCTTGAGCGTCAGGCGGATCGCCTCGGCGATGCTCGCGGCCTCGATCATATCGCCGACGCGCAGGATGGAGGCGAATTCCTCGCCGCCCATGCGGCCGAAGAAGCCGCGGCCGCGCATCGAGGTCTGGCCGACCTGCGAAAAGGCGACCAGCACCGAATCGCCCGCCTGGTGGCCGCAGCGGTCGTTGATCTGCTTGAAGTTGTCGAGGTCGAAATGCAGGAAAGCGATCAGCGGCTTTTCATCGTTCTCGATTTTTCTCAGGGCATGGAACTGGTCGATCAGGCCGCGTCGGTTGAGAACCCCGGTCAAAGGGTCGGTGACGGCAAGCGTCTTGAGTTTCTCCTCGGAGCGCTCAGTCAGCAGTTTGGCGCCGGTCATGACGATGGCGATGAGGCAGACTGCCGCCGGGAAGAGCAACCAGGCGGAGTGCGGCGACGCGCCGATGGTTTTCGCCTCGCCGACGACCACCAGAACTGCGACGACGCCGTTTGCGCAGAGTTGTACGGCGATGAAGGCCGCAAGCACCCGTCGCGTTATCTTCGACGCGCCCTGGTTCCTGAGGAGGATGGCGATCATGATCGCATGGCCAACCATGGTCGCGACGTTATGGAGAGCCACCCGGTTGGCGAAGTTCTCGCGCACCGGATAGAGGAACATGCCCGCCACCCAGAGAAGTGCCGGGATGGCGACGTAGGCTTCCACGGGCTTTCGGTCGAACTGCAGGAGACCGGCGATCCACAGGCCGACACCGGCGAGCACCAGCGTGTTGGCGATCTGGATGGAGACGAAATCGGGAATGTCGCCGCGCAACGCGACCAGGATGACGCCGATCCCGTGCAGCGCAAACCCGCCGCCCCAGCTCAGGTAGAAGCGGTCCCGCTCGTAATACCAGCGTGAGCACAGGAGGACGGCAAGCGTCAGCGCTTCCGCTGCCCAGATCATCAGGCCCGTTAAAATATCCACCCGAAACTCCCATACTCGATGTCGAGCGCGGCCAGAATGCCATGCAGTCTTTAAGACGACGTTGCACGGATCACGGAAAATCCGGCGCTCGGACCGGCGGCGGCGGGATTTTCGAGACAATGTTCACGCCTGCTTTACCCTGATTGGGCAAAAACCTGTGCTTGTCAGCGAAACCGGGCATCTGTCGGCTGTGGCCGGGCACGAATCGTAATAGCGGTCAGCCTCGCGCATCCCCGGGCAGTTAAGGATATCGGATGCTCCGTCTTGAAGTACCGGGCGTTGACACTCTATGTAGGGATGACCCATTCCATTTGATTCCGGAGCGCCTTTCTGCCTTCGGCCAGGGATCAAGAGAAGCTTGACAAAGGACGGACATGAGAAATCCAGTTGATACCGCAATGGCCTTGGTGCCAATGGTCGTCGAGCAGACCAATCGCGGTGAGCGCTCATACGACATCTATTCGCGTCTTCTCAAAGAGCGCATCATCTTCCTGACGGGGCCCGTCGAAGACTATATGGCGTCGCTGATCTGCGCCCAGCTTCTCTTCCTCGAGGCGGAAAACCCGAAGAAGGAAATCGCCCTCTACATCAATTCGCCCGGCGGCGTCGTCACCGCCGGCATGGCGATCTACGACACGATGCAGTTCATCAAGCCGGCGGTTTCGACGCTCTGCATCGGCCAGGCCGCCTCCATGGGCTCGCTGCTCCTGTGCGCCGGCGAGAAGGGCATGCGCTTTGCAACCCCGAACTCGCGCATCATGGTGCACCAGCCCTCCGGCGGCTTCCAGGGCCAGGCGTCCGATATCGAGCGCCATGCCCGTGACATATTGAAGATGAAAAGACGTCTTAACGAGGTCTACGTGAAGCATACGGGCCGCACGTTGGAGGAAGTCGAAAAGACCCTCGACCGCGACCATTTCATGACGGCCGACGAAGCCCAGGATTGGGGCGTCATCGACAAGATCCTGACATCGCGTCAGGAAATGGAAGGTGGCTCCGGAGATTGAGTCTGATGGCGCGACCCGTGCACCTCACCCCGAAGTGAGCAAAAAGGGGTTTCAAGTCGCACGGAAAGCGCTATTAGTACTTATTAATGCTGTGTTGAACTTTTATGACATAGCATTCGTTTCTTAGGGGTTTCGTTGCCGCTGATCCCGCATGATGTGCGCAGGATCGGTAGAGTACCCTTAAGGCAAGGCAGGCGCGCAAGGCCCGTCGGGCGCGCGCCGGCAAGCGGTAGAGTGGACCGCGCCCGTTTTGACGTGAGTGCGGAGTGCTGGAAGGAAAGTGATATGAGCAAAGTCAGCGGCAGCAACGGCGGCGACTCCAAGAATACCCTATATTGCTCTTTCTGCGGAAAGAGCCAGCACGAAGTCCGGAAGCTGATCGCCGGACCGACCGTATTCATCTGCGATGAATGCGTCGAGCTGTGCATGGACATCATCCGCGAAGAGAACAAGACCTCGATGGTCAAGTCCCGCGACGGCGTGCCCACGCCTCAGGACATCATCAAGGTCCTCGACGAATACGTCATCGGCCAGAAGCAGGCCAAGCGCATCCTGTCGGTCGCGGTGCATAACCATTACAAGCGCCTGGCGCACGCCTCCAAGGGCGGCGACGTCGAGCTTGCGAAGTCGAACATCATGCTGGTCGGCCCGACCGGCTGCGGCAAGACCTATCTTGCCCAGACGCTCGCTCGCATCATCGACGTTCCCTTCACGATGGCCGATGCCACGACGCTGACCGAAGCCGGCTATGTCGGCGAGGACGTCGAAAACATCATCCTGAAGCTTCTGCAGTCTGCGGATTACAACGTCGAACGCGCCCAGCGCGGCATCGTCTATATCGACGAAGTCGACAAGATCTCCCGCAAGTCCGACAACCCGTCCATCACCCGCGACGTGTCGGGCGAGGGCGTGCAGCAGGCACTTCTGAAGATCATGGAAGGCACGGTTGCCTCGGTCCCGCCGCAGGGCGGCCGCAAGCATCCGCAGCAGGAATTCCTGCAGGTCGACACGACGAACATCCTGTTCATCTGCGGCGGCGCATTTGCAGGCCTCGACAAGATCATCTCGGCCCGTGGCGAAAAGACCTCGATCGGCTTCGGCGCCTCCGTGAAGTCTGCGGAAGACCGTCGCGTCGGCGAAGTGCTGCGCGAACTGGAGCCGGAAGATTTGGTGAAGTTCGGCCTCATTCCGGAATTCATCGGCCGTCTGCCGGTTCTGGCGACCCTCGAAGACCTCGACGAGGACGCGCTGATCCAGATCCTGTCCGAGCCGAAGAATGCGCTGATCAAGCAGTACCAGCGCCTGTTCGAGATGGAAGACGTCGATCTGACCTTCCACGAGGATGCGCTGCGCGAGATCGCCAAGCGGGCGATCACCCGCAAGACCGGCGCCCGCGGCCTGCGCTCGATCATGGAGAAGATCCTTCTCGACACCATGTTCGAACTGCCAACGCTCGAAGGCGTGCGCGAAGTGGTCATCTCGGACGACGTCGTGCGTGGAAACGCCCGGCCGCTCTACATCTATGCCGACCGGCAGGATGAAAAGGCGAACGTTTCGGCGTGATCCGCCCGTTCCGGACTGAACAATAAAAGAGGCCCTGTCGGGGCCTCTTTTTTATGTTGGCGGATAGCCTTGCTTATTTTGATTTTTCCACCATTTTTGCCTCGCGAAGAATTGCACCATATTCGTCTTGCATTAGAGACGGTGCGGGAAGATCATCAATGGCCGGGCTGCTTCGCCTGCATGTGATCGCAGGTTGGCAGTTCCGGTGAGTCGCGTCCCGTGTCCTTAGGCGTTCCGCGTGGCGTAATGTCCGCACGCTTTGTAATACCCCTGTCACAATCCTAGCGGCGGCGGCCTTGCAAGGCTTGAAATCAAATTTCGAAAACTCCACTTTGGGCGAGAGTGAAGTGCCCGGGTGATTTGCCCGGGACGTATCCCGGAAACGGGACGATGGAAAGGAAATGAAATGACGAATTCAACGTCTGCGACTGGTAGCGAAACCTATCCGGTGCTGCCGCTGCGCGACATTGTGGTCTTTCCGCATATGATCGTGCCTTTGTTCGTCGGACGGGAGAAGTCTATTCGCGCGCTCGAAGAGGTGATGGGTTCCGACAAGCAGATCATGCTGGTCACCCAGATCAACGCCGGCGACGACGATCCCGAACCCTCGGCAATCTACAAGGTCGGCACCGTCGCTAACGTGCTGCAGCTCCTGAAGCTGCCCGACGGCACCGTCAAGGTTCTGGTCGAAGGCCGCTCGCGCGCCAAGATCGACGGCTATACCGACCGTGAAGAATTCTACGAGGCGACGGCGAGCGTTCTTGCCGAACCCGACGAGGATGCGGTCGAGGTCGAAGCCCTGTCGCGCTCCGTGGTTTCCGAGTTCGAAAACTACGTGAAGCTCAACAAGAAGATCTCGCCGGAAGTAGTGGGCGCCGCTAGCCAGATCGAGGACTATTCGAAGCTGGCCGATACGGTCGCTTCGCATCTGTCGATCAAGATCACCGAAAAGCAGGAAATGCTGGAAACGGTTTCCGTCAAGCTGCGCCTCGAAAAGGCGCTCGGCTTCATGGAAGGCGAGATTTCCGTCCTGCAGGTGGAAAAGCGTATCCGCTCGCGTGTAAAGCGCCAGATGGAGAAGACCCAGCGCGAGTACTATCTCAACGAACAGATGAAGGCGATCCAGAAGGAGCTCGGCGACGGCGAGGAAGGCCGTGACGAGATGGCCGAACTGGAAGAGCGCATCGCCAAGACCAAGCTGTCCAAGGAAGCCAAGGAAAAGGCCGATGCCGAGCTGAAGAAGCTTAAGCAGATGAGTCCGATGTCGGCGGAAGCCACCGTCGTGCGCAACTATCTCGACTGGCTGCTCGGTATTCCGTGGGCCAAGAAGTCGAAGGTCAAGGCCGACCTCAACAATGCCGAGAAGATCCTCGAAGCGGATCACTTCGGCCTCGACAAGGTCAAGGAGCGCATCGTCGAATATCTCGCCGTGCAGGCCCGTGCGACCAAGCTCAAGGGTCCGATCCTGTGCCTCGTCGGCCCTCCGGGCGTCGGCAAGACCTCGCTCGCCCAGTCGATCGCCAAGGCGACCGGCCGCGAATACGTGCGCATGGCTCTCGGCGGCGTCCGTGACGAAGCCGAAATCCGCGGTCACCGCCGCACCTATATCGGCTCGATGCCCGGCAAGGTCATCCAGTCGATGAAGAAGGCCAAGAAGTCCAACCCGCTCTTCCTGCTCGACGAGATCGACAAGATGGGCATGGATTTCCGCGGCGACCCGTCTTCGGCCCTGCTCGAAGTGCTGGATCCGGCGCAGAACTCGACCTTCATGGACCACTACCTGGAAGTCGAATACGACCTGTCCGACGTGATGTTCATCACCACGGCGAACACGCTGAACATCCCGGCTCCGCTGATGGACCGTATGGAAATCATCCGCATCGCCGGTTACACCGAGGATGAGAAGCGCGAAATCGCCAAGCGTCACCTTTTGCCGAAGGCGATCAAGGAACATGCCCTGCAGCCGAACGAATTCTCGGTCACCGACGATGCCCTGATGGCGATCAGCCAGCAGTACACGCGGGAAGCCGGCGTTCGTAGCTACGAGCGCGAGCTGATGAAGCTCGCCCGCAAGGCGGTCACCGAGATCATCAAGGGCAAGACCAAGTCGGTTGCGATCACTGCGGCCAACATTTCCGACTACCTCGGCGTTCCGCGCTTCCGCCACGGCGAAGCCGAGGGCGAGGATCAGGTCGGCGTGGTCACGGGTCTCGCATGGACGGAAGTCGGTGGCGAGCTGCTGACGATCGAAGGCGTGATGATGCCGGGCAAGGGCCGCATGACGGTCACCGGCAACCTCAAGGAAGTCATGAAGGAATCCATCTCGGCGGCGGCATCCTATGTCCGCAGCAGGGCCGTGGATTTCGGCATCGAACCGCCGCGCTTCGACAAGTCGGACATCCACGTCCACGTTCCCGAGGGTGCCACCCCGAAGGACGGCCCGTCCGCCGGTGTCGGCATGGCAACCGCGATCGTCTCGATCATGACCGGCATTCCCGTTCGCAAGGACGTGGCGATGACCGGCGAGATCACCCTTCGCGGCCGCGTGCTGCCGATCGGCGGCCTCAAGGAAAAGCTGCTTGCCGCCCTTCGCGGCAACATCAAGACCGTTCTGATCCCGGAAGAAAACGCCAAGGATCTGGCCGAGATTCCGGACAACGTGAAGAACAACATGGAGATCATTCCGGTTTCCCGCATGGGTGAGGTGATCCGTCACGCGCTCGTCCGTCAGCCGGAAGCGATCGAATGGGATGGTACGGTGGAAACGCCGCTGATCACCACGGTCGAAGGCGTGGACGACGCAGGCGTTGCCGTCGCACACTGATCGATAGCCTTTTGGTTATGCCAAATTGGCACCAGCAATGAAAAAAGCCGGCAAAACGCCGGCTTTTTTTGTGAAAAATAACGCGGACCCCTTGTTTTTCAGGCGATTGCGGAGCTTTTGGGTTGCCACGGGCGGGCGCCTGACTATTGTCTGCCCCGATTACATGAGTCGTTCCAAAACCGTTTGAAAGGGGTGGAAACATGAATAAGAATGAGTTGGTATCCGCAGTGGCCGAGAAGGCCGGCCTCTCTAAGGCTGATGCCGCATCCGCTGTAGACGCCGTTTTTGAGACCGTACAGGCTGAACTGAAGAAGGGCGGCGATATCCGTCTTGCCGGTTTCGGCAGCTTCTCCGTTTCCCGTCGCGAAGCGTCCAAGGGTCGTAATCCTTCGACCGGCGCCGAAGTCGACATCCCGGCACGTAACGTGCCGAAGTTCTCGGCCGGCAAGGGCCTGAAGGACGCAGTCAACAGCTAACGCGCTGCCTTTAAGGCATCCTGTTACAGTCTCGCATTTGAAAAGGCCCGGGTTTTTCCCGGGCCTTTTTTACGAATTGCTAATCTCCGCCGGCGAGGACGCCGGATGCGAAAACTGTCATCTGCCTGTCACGACCGTGGCTCACAAGCCACCTGTGTTTCATGGACAGGAGGGCTTCCCATGACGTTTTCACTTCGTGCCGCGTTGACCGCAGCACTTCTTGCTTCGGTCGCCGTGCCGGCGAGCGCCGAGCAGGTTTTCAACCGCATCGCATCTTTCCCCGTCGCCGCCAATCTTCCCGCCGACAAGGACAAGCTGAGCGTCAGCTCGGCCGAAATCGTCACCGCCAGCGAAGACGGCATGACGCTCATCTATACGGATAGCCCGCTCGGCGCGATCGGCTTCATCGACATCACCGATCCGAAGGCCCCGAAGGCGCTCGGCGCGCTCACCTTCAAGGGCGAGCCGACCTCGGTTGCGTCGGTCGGCAAGAAGGTTCTCGCCGCCGTCAACACCGGCGAAAGCAAGCAGAAGCCGGCCGGCATCCTGGCCGTCGTCGACATTGCGACGAAGAAGGTCGATCTGACCTGCGATCTCGGCGGCCAGCCGGACTCGATCACCGTCTCCAAGGACAAGACCTTTGCCGCGATCGCCATCGAGAACGAGCGCGACGAGGACGTCAACGATGGCGCCCTCCCGCAGATGCCGGCCGGCGACCTGGTGATCGTCTCCCTGAAGGACGGCACCGCCGACTGCGCCTCGATCAAGCACGTGACGCTGACCGGCCTTGCCGGTGTCGCGCCGGAAGATCCGGAGCCGGAATTCGTCGCCATCAACGACAATGGCGAAATTGCCCTGACAATGCAGGAAAACAACGAGATCGTCATCATAGACGGCAAGACCGGCCAGGTCACCGGCCACTTCTCTGCCGGCAAGGCCGATCTCGAAGGCATCGACAACAAGACCGACGGCCAGCTGTCCTTCACCGGCAAGGCTTCGGCGCTGCGCGAGCCTGACGCCGTCAAGTGGCTCGACAACAACCGCCTCGTGGTCGCCAACGAAGGCGACTGGAAGGGCGGCTCGCGCGGCTTCACCATCTTCGACCGCACCGGCAAGGTTCTCTACGAATCAGGCGCCTCGCTGGAGCGCGCGGTTGCCCGCCTCGGCCATTTCCCGGAAAAGCGCGCGCGCTCGAAGGGCATCGAGGTCGAAGGCATGGAAGCCGCGACCTTCAACGGCCAGAAGTATTTCTTCCTGCTCGCCGAACGCGCCTCGGTTGTCGCCGTCTACAAGGACACCGGCGCCGAGCCGCAGCTCATGCAGATCCTGCCCTCGGGCATCTCGCCGGAAGGCGCCGTCGCCATTCCGGGCCGCAACCTTTTTGCGACCGCCAATGAAGTCGATCTCGGCAAGGACGGCGGCGCCCGTTCGCATGTGATGATCTACGCCCTGGAAGAAGGCGTGGCCAGCTATCCGAAGCTCGTCTCCAAGGACGTCGACGGCAACGTGCTCGGCTGGGGCGCGCTCTCGGGCCTGGTCGGCGACGCCCAGAAGGACGGCATCCTCTATGCCGTCAGCGACTCGGTCTACACCATGCAGCCGTCGATCTTCACCATCGACACCACCAGGAAGCCCGCCGAAATCACCGGCGTCCTGCGCATCACCCGCGGCGGCCAGCCGGCTCAGAAACTCGACATCGAAGGCATCGCGCTCGACGGCAAGGGCGGTTTCTGGCTGGCGTCGGAAGGCGACTCCGCCAAGCTGACCGGCCATGGCCTCTACAACGTCGACGCCAAGGGCGAGATCAAGGCCGAGATCGGCCTTCCCGCAGACCTGCTCGCCGGCGAGACCCGCTTCGGTTTCGAAGGCGTGACGATGGTCGGGTCAGGCGACGACATGGTCCTGTGGATGGCGATGCAGCGCGAATGGAAGGATGACCCGAAGGGCACTGTCAAGCTCGTCTCCTACAAGCCGAAGTCCAAGGAATGGGGCGCCGTGCGCTATCCGCTCGACAAGGCCGGGGCAGGCTGGGTCGGCCTTTCGGAAATCACCGCCCATGGCGACTATGTCTACATCATCGAGCGCGACAACCAGATCGGCGATGCCGCCAAGCTGAAGAAGCTCTACCGGGTGGCGATCGCCGACCTGAAACCGGCCAAGATCGGCACCGAATTGCCGGTGGTGAAGAAGGAAGAAGCCCACGATTTCATCCCGGACCTGAAGGCTTCGAACGGCTACGTGGTCGACAAGCTCGAAGGCTTCACCTTCGACAAGTCCGGCAAGGCCTTCGCCGTCACCGACAACGACGGCGTCGACGACAGCTCCGGCGAGACCTTGTTCTTCCCGGTCGACCTCAAGGGCACTCACTGAGCCTCTCTATGGTTGAAACGGAAAAGGCCGGGTTTGCCCGGCCTTTTTGTGTTTTACGGATTGTAACCGGTAGCCTCAGTGCTCGAGCTGCCATTTTTTGAGGGGCAGGCTCGGCGTTCCTACCAGCGCTGATGCACATGCGGGGCAACCAGCCGCGCATAGATTTCCTTGGTCGCCGTCATCACGTCGGCCGAAAGTGCGGCAAGCTCTGCCGACGCCGCATTGCTCTTGGCCTGAGCCTCGTTGCGGGCGCCGGGAATGACGACGGTGACCGCTTCGTTCATCAGGATCCATTTCAGCGCGAAAGCCGCCATCGACGCTCCCTGCGGCACCAGCTTGCGGACTTCCTCGACGGCCTGGAGGCCGACTTCGAACGGCACGCCGGCAAAGGTCTCGCCGACATCGAAGGCATCGCCATGCCGGTTGAAGTTGCGATGGTCGTCCTTGGCAAACGCTGTATCGCGGGTGATCTTGCCGGACAGCAGCCCGCTTGCGAGCGGCACGCGGACGATGACCGCGACGTTCTTCCGCCTGGCTTCATTGAAGAACAGGTCGGCCGGGCGCTGGCGAAAGATGTTGTAGATGATCTGGATGCTGGTGACGTCGGGATATTCGATCGCCTTCAGCGCTTCCTCGACCTTCTCGACGCTGACGCCGTAATTCTTGATCTTGCCGCCGCGACGCAGATAGTCGAGCGCGCCAAAGACTTCCGGGCGGTAAAGGACTTCGGTCGGCGGGCAGTGGAGCTGCACGAGGTCGAGGCTGTCGATTTCGAGGTTCTTGAGGCTGCGGTCGATGAAGCCTTCGAGATTGGCCCTGGTATAGCCGTCAGCGACATGTGGGCTCAGGCGCCGGCCGGCCTTGGTCGCGACCATCGGGCGATCGCCGCCGCGCGATTTCAGGACGCCGGCAATGATCTTTTCCGAGCGGCCGTCGCCATAGACGTCGGCGGTGTCGATGAAGGTGACGCCCGCATCGAGCGCCGCTTCCAGCGCCTTGGCCCCGTCCGTTTCGCTGACGTCGCCCCAGGAGCCGCCGATCTGCCAGGCGCCGAAACCGATCTCGCTGACGGTGAAGGATGTGCGTCCGAACGCGTGGTTTCTCATGATGTCCTCCGAATAAGATTGGGCTATCCACAGGCTGCGGAACCCTGAGCTTCCTTCGTGCCCGGCATTTGCCTAAAACACCTGATCAGCTCCGGCAACCGAAACAAGCGATTCGATGACCTCCTTCCGATTCATTCACGCCGCCGACCTGCATCTCGGCAGTCCCTTCCAAGGGCTGGCGCTGAAGGATGCCGCGATCGCCGAATTGTTCATCGAGGCGAGCCGCACGGCGTTTTCAGGCCTGGTCGACCAGGCGGTCGAACGCAAGGTGGACTTCTTCATCGTTGCCGGCGACGTCTATGACGGTGACTGGAAGGACAACAAGATTGGCCTGTTCTTCAACCGCGAAGTGGCGCGGCTGGAGCGCGCCGGTATCCCCGTCTTCCTGCTGAAGGGCAATCACGACGCCGAAAGCGTCATCACCAAGACGATTACCCTGCCGAAGAATGTCAGCGAGTTCCCGGTCAACAAGCCGGGCAGCTTCAAGCTGGACCATTTGAAGGTGGCGCTGCACGGCCAGGGCTTTGCCGAACGTTCGGCCGTCGAAAACCTGTCGCTCGCCTATCCGAGGCCGGAACAGGGCTGGTTCAATATCGGCGTGCTGCACACCTCGCTCACCGGCCGCGAGCCGCACGCGCCCTATGCCCCGTGCTCGGTCGAGGACCTGCGCTCGCGCGGTTACGACTACTGGGCGCTTGGCCATGTGCATGATTTCGAGATCGTCGCCGAAGACCCGCTGGTTGTCTTCCCCGGCAATCTCCAGGGTCGTTCGATCCGCGAGCAGGGGGCGAAGGGCGCGGTATTGGTGACCGTCGAGGACAGTCGTATCACCCATGAGCGGATGATCACCGACAGCGCCCGCTTTGCCGAACTCGTGGTCGCGGTCGAACCGGACGACAACATCCCGGCGATCCTGCGCCGCACCGAGAGTGCACTGGAAGATGTCGTCGAGCGGATGGAAGGCCGGCCGCTGGCGCTGCGCATCCGTCTCACGGGCAGAAGCCGCTTCCGCAACGAAGTCATGGCCCGCGCCGAGGATTTTCGCGATGAGGTCCAAGCCGCCTGCCATCGCTCCCATGAGGATATCTGGCTCGAAAAGCTGGAAGTGCGGCTCGAACCGGCAACCAACGGGACGAGCGTCGCGACCGACATGCTCGGCCTCGAAGGCCTCATCCCGATGGGCGGCTTCGCCCCGGAACTGCTCGCCGATGCCAACGCCAAGATCGCCGAGATCACCGCCCGCCTGCCGGGTGGCATCGGCGCCGGCGACCTGGCGCTCGGCGACGACGCCGAAGCGCTGCTGGCCGAGGCCCGCGATCTGCTGCTCTCGCGTGCGGCGAGGGTGGGCTGATCCATGCGTTTCAACCGCCTCGACATTCTGCGCTACGGCGCACTGACAGACCGGACGCTGACCTTTCGTCCGGACGCCAGACTGCATGTGATCTACGGACCCAACGAGGCCGGGAAATCCTCGGCCCTGTCGGCGATCTCCGACATGCTGTTCGGTTTCCCGACTGCCGCCGAATACAGCTTCCTCCATGATGCGACCGCGCTTCGCGTCGGGGCAGCGATCACCGCGCGCGATGGGCAGGCGCTCGAATTCCGACGCCGCCGTGGCCGCAAGAACACGCTGCTCGCCGCCAATGAGGCGGAAGAGGCCTTGGCCGAGGATGCCTTGGCGCCGTTCCTCGGCACCCTGTCCCGCGATGTGTTCGAACGCGCCTTCGGGCTCGATTCCGCGTCGCTCAGGGCCGGTGGCGAGACGATGCTGAAAAGCGGTGGCGAGATCGGCAGCCTGCTGTTTTCTGCAGCCTCCGGCCTGACCGGGCTTTCGGACCTGCGCAAGTCGCTCGATGCGGAAGCCGACGGCATCTATGCGCCGCGTCGCTCCAAGGACCGCTCGTTCTATCAGGTCCTCGACAGCCATGACGAGGCGCGCAAGGCCGAACGCGACAACGAGCTGAAATCCGGCGACTGGAAGAAGCTGCTCGCCGAACAGGCCGAGATCGAAGCCGATCTTGCCGCCGTGCAGGCCGAGCGGCAGGAAACCAAGCGCGCCCTCGATCGGCTGCGGGCACTGCTGCGGCTGGAACCGGTGCTGCGGGAGATCGACCGCGAGCGGCAATTGCTCACGCAATACGAAGCGCTGGCTGCGTTGCCGGCAGGCTTCGAGGAGCGACTGGCCGGAGCTCTGGAGGCGGAGCACAAGAACGCCGAAGCGTTCAAGGCGGCGGAGGTCGAGGTATCGCGCCTGCACGATGAAATCAGCGCCGTGCATGTCGATGAGGCACTGATCGCTGCTGCGCCCAGGATCCTTGCCGCCCATGCGGACAAGGGCGCCTATCTGAAGGCGCGGGAAGATATCGCCCGGGTACGCGGCGAGGTCGACGACTTCGATCAGCGTATCGCGCAGGCGGCACGCCGGCTCGGTTTTGGCAAATTTGAGGAACTTCAGCGCGCCCAGCCGGCCGATGCCGATCTTGTGCGCCTCCGCAAACTTGTCGAGGAGGGCAGCGAGCTCGACCGCAGCCTGAAGCAGCTTCGCCAGCAGATCGAGGACGCCCAGGATGTTTTGCGGCGGCTCGGAGACCACGGGCCGGATGGCCGCCTGATCGATCCGAAACCGTGGGCGGAACAGCTCGCCGCGCTGCGTCCCGATATCAGCGAGTTCACCGGCATCGAGAACCTGCAGGTGCGCGTCGCCCGTGCCGAAAGCGATCTTGCCGCCGCGGCCGCGCGCCTCGACCCGCCGGTCAAGGATATCGCCCGTCTTCTCTCGGTGCCGCTGCCGGATATCGCGACGCTCACCCATCACCGCCGGCTGATCGACGCGGCCAAGGCGGAGAGCGCCCAGGCGGCCCAGAAGCTCGCCGGCATCCGCGACGAAGCCAAGGCGATCGCCGGCCAGCTTGCGGCGCTGGAAGGGCAGGGGCGGATCGTCTCCCGCGAGCATATCGCAGCGGCAAGAGCCGGCCGCGACGAAAAGGTCGAGGCGCTCGGGGCAAAACCTTCTGCCGAAAAACTGAGCGAACTGAAGATCGCCGTGGAGGATGCAGACCGGCTCGCCGATGCAGCGCTCGCTGACGCCGAACGTGTCTCGCGCCATGCCCACCTCACGCTGCGGCAGCGGGAACTGCTTCAGGCGGTCGGCGCTGCCGAGACCGCGGCCAGGGAAAGCGACATTGCCGCCGCCGATGCGGTCACCGAATTCGAAGACCTTTTCCATGCAGCGCCTGTCGCGCCGTCGACGCCGGAGCGGATGATCGAATGGCGCCGCGCCGTCGACGGACTTTCCCTGCTTGCGGGTGCATTGGACGAAGCGCGCGACGAGTTGGAGACGCTGCGTCTCAGGGAGGAAAAACTCAAGCCGGCCCTGCTGGCGCTGGCCGATGCCATCGGTCTTGCCGCATCCGCACTGCCGCCGCTGGCACTCGCCCGCGGGTTGGAACGCCGGATCGGGGAATTGACCGAGCGCTGGACCGAAAGCCGTTCGCTGGAAGGCAAACGCCATTCCGCCGAGGAGACGCTGGAAAAGCTGGAGGAACGCGAGAACGGTCTGCGCCGGGATATCGAACGCTGGCGCTCGACGTTCTCCAATGCCGCGGTCCTGGCGGGCCTTTCCGAAGACGCGACGGTCGACATGGCTCTTGCGGCGCTGGATGTCTGGCGCACCGTTCCCGATCTTCTCTCCGAACGGGAAAATCGGGATCGCCGCGTCAAGGGCATGGCGCGGGACATGGAGGATTTCGAAGCGGAGGTGAAGGCGCTCGCCACTGCGGTGGCGCCGGATCTGGTCTCGCTGCCTGCCGATGTTGCGGCAGGCATGCTGAATGATCGCGCAACCGACGCAAAGACCGCCGCCAACCAGCAAGCCACGCTCTCCACGGCGCTGGAGCGCGCGGAGCTTGCCGTTGCCCGGCACGCGGCCGACGCGGAAAGACTGGTAGCGGACCTGCGTGGGCTTGCCGCCGCCGCATCCAAGGATATCGGCGAGGCCGGTGGCCTTCTCCATGATCTTCGTGAGTGCAACCGGCTGGAAGCGAGCCTAGCGCAATGCCGCAGCCGCTTTGCCGAACAGGCGGATGGCGCAAGCGAAGACGAGGCCCGTGCCGCGCTTGTCGGCTTCGACAGGATCGCAGCCGGCCTGGAAATCGAGCGGCTGGATGCGGAGGATGCCCGGCAGGTCGAGCGGATGAAGGTGCTCGGCATTGCCCAGGCCGATAGCGAACGCCGCCGCCGGGAGCTGGAAACCGGCATCGGTGCCGAACGCGCAGTCTTCCAGAAGCTTGCGGCGGAGGTGGAAGCCAAGGAACTGGCGCGGCGCTGGGTGGTGCTGAAGCTCGCCGCCGGCCTTCTGGCGAACTCGATGGACGCCTATCGCGAACGCCAGGCGGATCCGGTCATGCAGCGGGCAGGGCAGGTTTTTGCCGATCTCACTGGTGGCCGCTTCTCGCGCCTCGTCCAGGTTTATGACGAGCGAGACGAGCTGCAGCTCGCGGTTGAACGGCAGACCGGCGAGCAGGTGAGGCTTCCCGGCTTGAGCGAAGGCACCGGCGACCAGCTCTATCTGGCGCTGCGGCTTGCCTTCCTGGAGGACTATTGCAGCCGCAACGAGCCGGCGCCGCTGATCCTCGACGACATCTTCCAGACCTTCGACGACGAGCGGACCGCAGCGGGCATCCGAACGCTCGCGGCGGCCGGCGAAAAATTCCAGACGGTGCTCTTCACCCACCAGATGAGCCTGGTCGAGACCGCACGCCGCGAGTTGGGGGACGGGCTGGATCTCGTCCAGCTGGAGCGAGCCTAACCGGCCGATCGCGCGGGGGCAGTGCTGCGCAGCGCCAGGCAGCCGACCGGCATGCGATAGGTCGGCGTAGCCCACCTGTCCGGCGGGGCCGACGGGCGTTCGCCGCAGCCGGCCGTCTGCCGGCGCGGCAGGATCAGCAGATTGTAGCGCCGTGCGTCGGTGATCTCCCGGCTGAACGTCATCCGGTAGTTTTCGACGATCGAGCTGAACTCGGTACGTCCCGCCAGTTTCTCGATCAGATAGGTTCGCGTCTCCGGCGTCATCGGCAGGCCGAAACGTTCGGTTGCCGCGATTGCTTCGCTGAGCACGGCAAGCTCCGTGGTCAGATCCGTCAGGCTGACCTTGATGCGAAAGCTGCTGACGATGCCGGGCTCCGTGCCGCGGGCCTGGATGAACAGCGCAGCCGGTTCAGGCGCATTCCCGAATTCCTCGAAGAACAGGCACTCCCAATCGTCACCCGAACGGCTGAAGGTCGGTGCCGTGCCTTTATCGTCCCGCAGCAGGTCGCAGCGCTCCTCGGCCGAGAGCGCCTCGGTCTTCTCGAACACTGCCATCCGCTCGAGGCCTGCCTTGAGAAGCCAGGGCGGGTAGTGTTTCTCCGGTGGCAGCGATCTATGCCTGCCGACCCGCAGGGGCGGCGCCGGTGGCGCCGGGAGAAGGTATTGCTCCAGCGCGAATTGCCGGACGAGCCGCTTGTAGTTCCGGCCATTGTTGACAGTGAGCACGGTCGCCGCGAGAGCGGCCAGCACGACCGCAAGGAAAAAACCGAAAATCAAAACCGCCGAATGCTGCCTGCGGCGGCGGTCGGCTGGTGTCGGTCTGTCTGCCTTCCCCTCCTCCGGCATGGCTCCGCTTCCGATCGAGGATGGCCCGGCGTTGGGTCCCCGCCGACAACATAACACGCTTCTTAGGCTCGATGATCAAGCCTCTGCTGTTCCGGTGGTCTCGATCCCCGGTCGTTCAAAGGAACGAGAAGCGGCCGCCGTCGATCTTGAGGATCGTGAGCCTGCCGGAATAATAGGCGCCCGTATCGATGCCGATCCGGCCGGGTCCGAAATCCGGTTCCGGCTGCGGCGTGTGCCCGTGGATGACGAGAAGCGGCAGCTGCGGTCCGGTCGCAAGAAAGGCGTCCCGGATCCAGAGCATGTCTTCATCGGTCTGCTGTTTGAGCGGTATGCCGGGCCTCAGGCCCGCATGGACAAAGACGAGCTTGCCGATCGTCAGGCTGGCCGGGAGACTGGCGAGGAATTTCCTGTGCGGCACCGGCACGGCTTCCATCAGCAGGTCGCCGAACCTGGCGCCGCGCTTCCTGCCGCGGGCGCCGAACTGGTAGGGGTCCAAGCCGTAGGATAGCAGCGTCTGTTCGCCGCCCATTCCCAACCAGCCGGAATAACGTTCCGGATCGTCCACGAACCTCATGAAAGTATCGTCATGATTGCCGCAGAGCGCTATCCGTCTCAACCCGTGCTCGCTGGGCCTGATCAGGTGTTCGAGGACGTGGCTCGAAGCCGGACCCCGATCGACATAGTCGCCGAGCAGGATGACCATGCCGGGACGTCGGTTTTCTTCGATGTCGTGAGCGATGCGCGCCTCGGCATCCCGAAGCAGGTCGAGGCAGCCGTGCACATCGCCGATCGCATAGATCGGATAGGAGGGCGGGTTCTGACCGAGATCGATCCGGCGGCGGCGAGGCCGGATCGGTCCGGCCGGCCGGCGTCCCCAAAACCAGTCCGTCAACTTTCGCATGCTTACCGCCATCCGCCTGATATGTACGATCCCGCCGCCAATGAGAAGTGGATGCCCCAAGGAGTGTTAACAACGTCCGAAGCGCTCGACTTTTCGACACGAGTATCGGTAATCGCCGCCGCCATCTGTGGGACAATTCCGCGGGCGGACAAGGCCGTTCGACAGCGTTGCCAGCGAAGGGCCTGTATTCTGTGGATAGTAAATGATTAACCAATCATGTTGTTGATCTGCCACAGCATGCGGATTTTCGATTCGCCCCCGGTTTACCCCTTAGAATCACCGGGTCCCCCCGTCGGCTAAACCGATACCATACTTTGGGTTGTATGGCGGGGCGTATGTCTAGTTCCTTGGGTGCTGTTTTAACGCTTGCTACTATTGTGTTTCTGTCCGGCTGTACAGGACTTCCGAGGTCCGGTCCGGATCCGCACGCCGTTGAAGTCAATGCAACCGTGAAGGCATTTTCCGCCGCCGGCAACAGGGTCGGCATCGACTATGCGCTCGTCGACATCAATCAGTCCGTCCTTGCCCATCTGCCGAAATCGGCCAGGTCTAGCCTGAACGCCGGTTTCGGCTCTGGCAGCAGCGGACCGCCGCCGCTCACCCTCGGTGTTGGCGATGTCGTTCAGGTCTCCGTGTTCGAGGCGCAGAGCGGCGGCCTGTTCATTCCCGCCGATGCCGGCGCCCGTCCGGGCAATTACATCACCCTGCCGAACCAGACGATTGGTCGTGACGGCACATTGAGCGTCCCTTACGCGAACAAGGTGAAGGCCGCCGGCCGTCCGGTCGATGCCGTGCAGATCGATATTGCAGAGCGTCTGGCCAATCGCGCAATCGAGCCTCAGGTGGTCATCTCGACGGTGACGAACCGTTCGATGGGGGCGTCGGTCCTGGGCGACGTCAAGCAGGCGAAGAAGATCGAACTCAGCCCCGCCGGCGAACGCATCATCGACGTGATTTCCGAGGCAGGCGGTTTGAGCATCCCCAAGGAAGAGGCGACCGTCACGCTCCAGCGCCGCGGCCGCAGCGTCACCGTCGCTTATCGGACGCTGAGTGAGCATCCGCGGGAGAATATCTATGTGCAGCCGGGCGATACGATCTTCATCGATCGCAATCGCCGGACCTTCCTGGCCTTCGGGCTGACCGGCGAAAGCGGACGCTTCGATTTCGACGATTCCAATCTGTCGCTCGGGGAGGCTTTGGCGAAGGCCGGCGGGTTGCTCGACGACAAGGCGGAACCGCAATCGGTCCTGCTTTACCGCCTCGTGGAGCGGGATCTTCTGCGCAATATCGGCCTCGACGTCAGCCGGTTCAGAGCGCGGGACGTGCCGGTGATCTTCCGCGCCAATCTGCGCGATCCGGCCGCATTCTTCGCCGTCCAGCAATTTCCCATGCAGGACAAGGACGTGATCTATGTATCGACGGCCGATGCGGTCGAGCTTGTAAAGTTCCTTACCATCCTCAATTCGGTCACCGCCTCCACCCGGGATATCGCGAGTAGTCATGATGCCTGGCGCGACTGACATCCAGGCCGCGTGCGGCCGCTCCGGGTGGGTTTCGGCCGCTGCGCGCCTCGGTCGGGTGGTGCGATGAACCAGCGGTCGGTTTTTCTCACTCGCCAGCAGCAGGAGCCCCGCAACGAAGAGGCTCCGGAACTGGACATGGACGGCCTCATCGCCATCGTTCGGCGGCAGTGGCGGGTGGTCGCCCTCTGCATCGCGGTGTTTGTGGCGCTCGGCATCGGCTACCTCATCACTGCCGTGCCTCGATATACCGCCAGGACCAGCGTGCTGATCGACCGCGGCAACCGGCAGGTCGTCGAGCAATTGTCGACGATCGGCGGGGTTCTTGATGATGAGGCGTCGGTCCTCAGCCAGGTCGAACTGCTGCGCTCCGAGACGATAGGCCTGTCGGCTGTCGACAAGCTGAAATTGTCGGATGATCCGGAATTCATGGCGGGCCGCCGAAGCCTGCTGCTCGCGGCAGTATCCGACATACGTTCGATACTCGATATCAGGCGATGGCTGGGCGGTGGCGAGGTTCGTTTCGATCAGATCGAGGCGAAACGCCGCCAGGCGCTCGCCAACCTTCTCGGCAATATGAAGGTTTCGCGCGTCGGGCGTTCCTACGTTCTGGAAATCTCCTTCACGGCCCCATCGCCGCGCCTTGCCGCAGCGGTCGCCGGCGCGATTGCGGATGCCTATCTGACCGACAAGCTCGATGCCAAATACGATGCCACAAGGCGGGCCGGCACCTGGCTGCAGGAGCGCATCGAGGAACTGCGGCAGCGCTCGCTGGAATCGGATCTGGCAGTCCAGAGATTTCGCGCCGCCAACGGCCTTGTTGTTGCCAATGACAAGCTCGTTTCCGACCAGCAGCTTACCGAAATGAACAGCGCGCTGATCGTAGCGCGTGCCGATACCGCCAGAGCCCGGGCGCGTTCCGAGCGGATCGAAGCGATCATCGCGAGTGGCGAGAGGGACGCGATCGTCACCGACGCGCTGGACAGTTCGGTGATCAGCTCGCTGCGTGAAAAATACCTGGAATCGTCGAAGCGGGAGGCCGAGATATCGAGGCGGTTAGGGCCGGACCATGTTCAGGCGGCCCGCCTTCGCCAGGATATGGCGGAATATGACCGGCTGATGTTCGACGAGATCAGGCGGATCGCCAGGAGTTACCACAGCGAGCTGGAGGTCGCCCGGTCGCGCGAGCGCCAGATTACGCAAGGGGTTCGCAACGCCACCGACATCAGCGTCACCGCAGGGGAAACGCAGGTACAGTTGCGGGAACTGGAACGGGCGGCCGAAACCTACCGGAACCTCTATCAGACGTTCCTGCAGCGATATCAGGAGGCCGTGCAGCAGCAGTCCTTTCCCGTCACGGAGGCGCGGATCATTTCCCGTGCGGTGCCGCCGACGGGCGCCAGCGAGCCGCGGCTGTCGCTGGTGCTTGCGCTTTGCCTCGCACTCGGCTGCGGCGTCGGCGGAGCGGTCGGGGCATTCCGCGAGTTTCGGGACCGGTTCTTCCGCACCGGCGAACAGGTGAGGGATGTTCTGGGCCTGGAATATCTGGGCTCGGTACCGCTGGTGGAACCGCAGCCGGGCGGAAGCCCCCCGACGGAGCCCGTGAAGGGGGAGGTCTGGAGGAAGAACAGGCTATCGGTCTTCGCGCTAGAGCATCCGTCTTCCGCCTTTGCCGAAACGTTGCGTAGCGCACGGATCGCGGCGGACGTCCATATCGACAGGCCCCACAAGATCATCGGCATCGTTTCGATGCTGCCGGGCGAGGGTAAATCGACCATCGCCATCAATTTCGCCCAGGCGCTGGCCGGGAGTGCGAGGACACTGCTGATGGATGCGGATCTTCGCAATCCGGGTGCCACCAGGGCGCTGGGCCAGCATGCGGAAGAGGGGTTGCTCGAAGTGCTGCTGGAAGGCCACGCGCCGGCCTCGGCGATGTTGATCGATCCGGAGACCGGCTTGAGGTTCCTGCCTGCGGTCGTAAAGCGGCGGACACCTCATTCGTCGGAACTGCTGGCATCGGCCGCCATGGCCAGGCTGCTGGCGCAGATGGCCGGCGATTTCGATTATATCGTCCTCGACCTGCCGCCGCTCGGCCCGGTCGTCGATGCGAGGGCCATCGCCCCGCGTGTCGATGGCTTCATCATGGTCGTCGAATGGGGCGAGACATCCCGAAGAGCCGTGAGGGATACCCTGAATGCGGAACCCCAGATCGCCGGCCGTTGCCTCGGCGTCATCCTCAACAAGGTCGATGCCGCCAGAATGAAGCTTTATGAGGGATACGGTTCGCCGGACTATTATGCATCGCGTTACACGCAGTACTACCATGAAACGCATCCTGATCCGATGCCGGTTTCCGTCGGCACCGCAACCAGGATCAAAACGACAAGGGAGAAGCCTGACAACAGCCGATGATCTTTTCTGAAGCGTTTCACTGCAATGTTTGGCATAAGCCCGAGATGCTACGAATCACTGTATGTCTCGGATTCGCCGCATTCCGGGGGACATCACAATGGTGTTCTCAGTGCTTGCGACTGGCACATTGCGCGGATAGACGTGCACGTTTCACTTAAAGACTGACGGGTTCCGTTAGGGGGATATGATGACTGGAAATGTGAAGAGCAACGGCAAGGTAGCATTGATCACCGGGGTAACGGGCCAGGACGGCGCTTACCTTGCGGAACTGTTGCTGTCCAAGGGCTATACCGTCCACGGCATCAAGCGGCGCTCTTCCTCGTTCAACACCAACCGCATCGAGCATCTCTACGAAGATCCGCATGTGGCAGACCCGCGTTTCATCCTGCATTTCGGCGACATGACGGATTCGACCAACCTCATCCGTGTCGTGCAGGAAGCCCAGCCGGACGAGATCTACAATCTGGCCGCCCAGAGCCACGTGCAGGTCTCGTTCGAGACGCCTGAATATACCGCCAATGCCGACGGCACCGGCACGCTGCGCCTGCTTGAAGCAATCCGTCTCCTCGGCCTTTCCAAGAAAACCCGCTTCTACCAGGCCTCAACCTCGGAACTGTACGGCAAGGTACAGGAAGTGCCGCAGAGCGAGACGACGCCTTTTTATCCGCGCTCGCCCTATGCGGTTGCCAAGCTCTACGCATACTGGATCGTCGTCAACTACCGCGAGGCCTACGGCCTGCATGCCTCGAACGGCATCCTGTTCAACCACGAGAGCCCGATCCGCGGCGAGACTTTCGTCACCCGCAAGATCACCCGCGCCGCTGCCGCCATCCATCTCGGCCTGCAGGAACGCCTCTTTCTCGGCAACCTCGACGCCAAGCGCGACTGGGGCCATGCGCGTGAATATGTGCGCGGCATGTGGCTGATGACCCAGCAGGACGAGCCGGACGACTACGTTCTGGCAACCGGCGAGACCCACACGGTGCGGTCCTTCGTCGAAAAATCCTTCGCCAAGGTCGGCATGCCGATCGAGTGGCGCGGCGAGGGCGTCGAGGAGAAGGGCTACGACACGACATCCGGCGAATGCGTCGTGGCGATCGACCCACGCTATTTCCGCCCGACGGAAGTCGACCTTTTGATCGGCGACCCCACCAAGGCGCACCGGAAGCTCGGCTGGAAGCACGAAACCAACCTCGATCAGCTGATCGCCGAAATGGTCCGCGAAGACCTGAAGGTGATGGCGCGCAACGTGCCGACCGCGGGTGGCAACAAGGGTCTCTCCCATGCCTGAGACGATCTACAGCCTTGCGGGGAAGAAGGTCTATGTCGCGGGACATCGCGGCATGGTCGGCTCGGCGATCGTTCGCCGTCTGGCCTCGGAAGGCTGCGAGATCCTGAGGGCGTCGCGCGGTGATGCCGATCTGACGCGCCAGGCGGAAGTTGAGGCCTGGATGGAGAAGAACCGCCCGGACGCAGTGTTCCTGGCGGCCGCCAGGGTCGGCGGTATCCTCGCCAACGACACCTATCCGGCCGATTTCCTCTACGACAACCTCATCCTCGAGGCGAATATCATTGAGGCCGCCCACAAGGTCGGCGTCGAAAAGCTGATGTTCCTCGGCTCGTCTTGCATCTACCCGAAATTCGCCGATCAGCCGATCGTCGAGGAGTCGCTGCTGACCGGTTCGCTGGAGCCGACCAACGAATGGTATGCGATCGCCAAGATCGCCGGCATCAAGCTCTGCCAGGCCTATCGCAAGCAGCATGGCAGCGACTTCATCTCGGCCATGCCCACTAACCTTTACGGCCCCGGCGACAATTTCGACCTGAAATCCAGCCATGTCATGCCGGCGCTGATCCGCAAGGCGCATGAGGCGAAGACCGGCCACCTTCCGGACATCACCGTATGGGGCACCGGCACGCCGCGCCGCGAATTCCTGCACGTCGACGATTGCGCCGACGCCTGCGTCCATCTGATGAAGACCTATTCGGCCGAGACCCACGTCAATGTCGGTTCCGGCGAGGACGTGACCATCCTGGAACTCGCCAAACTGGTGTCCAAGGTCGTCGGTTTCCAGGGGGATATCTCTCATGATCTCACCAAACCCGACGGCACGCCGCGCAAGTTGATGAGCGCGGCCAAGCTGCGGGCGCTCGGCTGGTCGCCGAGGATCGGGCTGGAGCAAGGCATAACCGATGCCTACCAGGCCTTCCTCAAGGGCGAATATCTTGAGCGCAAACGCGGAGATGCTGCCTGATGACAGCAGCCGCTCAGCCCCTCAGCGACGAATGCGAACAAACGTTCGACGCCGCACCGGGGCTGGCCACGGCAGCTGCCACATTGCCACGCAAAAGCGTGGTCGTCTATGCGATGAACTACGCGCCCGAAACCGCGGGCGTCGGCAAATATACCGGCGAAATCGCCGAATACCTCGCCGCCGAGGGCATGGACGTCACGGTGGTGACCACTCCGCCGCATTATCCCGGTTGGGCAGTCCAGCCTGGATATAGGAACCGCTATTCGTCGAAGATCGAGGGCCGTATCTCGGTGTTGCGAGCGCCGTTGATGTTACGGCGGAAGATGGGCGGCATCTGGCGGCTCCTGGCGCCGCTCTCCTTCGCGCTCACCTCGGCGCCCTTGGTCTTCTGGCAGATCCTGCGGCATCGCCCGGTCACCGTCTTCTGCGTCGAGCCGACGCTGTTTGCCGCGCCCGTCGCCCAGCTTGCCGCCAGATTTGTCGGCGCGCGGACCGTGCTGCATGTTCACGACCTGGAGGTAGACGCGGCGTTCGCAGTCGGGCATTTGAGCTCCAAGGCCTGGCTGAAGACGGTCGGCCACGTTTTCGAGCGCGGCGTGCTTGCCCGGTTCGATCGGCTGGTCACCATTTCCAACCGCATGGCTGAAGGCCTGGCCGGGAAAGGCGTCCCGAACGCAAAACTGTCCGTCGTCCGCAACTGGGTGGATCTCGCGCATATTCATCCGATGGAGGATGTCAGCCCCTACCGTGCGGAGCTCGGCTTTGGCCGCGACGACTTCGTCGTCCTCTATTCGGGCAGTATCGGCGCCAAGCAGGGCCTGAACGTGCTGCTCGATGCGGCCGAGCGTCTCAAGGGCGAGCGACGCATTCATATCGTGATCTCCGGCGAGGGACCGCAGAAGCCGGAACTTCAAGCCCGTTTCGGTCATCTTGAGAATGTCCGTTTCCTGGCCTTCCAGCCCTATTCTCGGCTGAACGCGTTCCTCAACATGCCGGATCTGCACGTGCTGCCGCAGGACAGGAGCGCCGCCGACCTGACGCTGCCCTCCAAACTTGGTGGCATGCTTGCCTCCGGAAAGCCTGTCCTCGTGACCGCCGACCCAGGAACGGAACTGGCGCAATTCGTCGAGGACACGGTCTATCTGACCCCGCCGAACGATCCGGAGAACCTGGCGGCCTGCATCGTCCGTGCCATGTCCGAGCGGGACGAATGGCAGCCGCATTCCCAGACTGCCCTCGTGCAGAGCCTGTCGAAACGGCCGGCCATCATCGCCATCAAGCAGTTGATCGACGGCGGCAGTCCATGAAGGTCGCCGGCCACGTCCTCGCCTACAACGTCGATCGTTTTCTGCCGCACGTTGTCGAGAACTGTGGCCGTTTCGTCGACAAGATCTTCATCGTCCGGCCCGAGCGTCCGTGGGCCTATCTGCCCGGCTCGCGCGCCACGAGGACAAACCCCACGACCAGGGAAAAGGTGGACGAGGCGATCGCCTTCGCCCGCGCAAAGGGCGTGAGTTGCGAGATCGAAGTGATCTGCAGCGACTTCGAAAACGAGGAAGACACCCGCAACGACTGCCTCGATCGGGCAATCCGCGAAGGTTACGACTGGCTGGTCATCCAGGATGCCGACGAGTTCTATCTGGATAGTGGCTGGGAAACGCTGCTCGAATTCATGGCGGCGGACGGCAGGCATGACCGCATCCTGACGCCATGGCATAATTTCTGGAAAACGCCCGAACTGGTGCTGACCAGCGGTGATGGCTCGATCAGGGATGTCAACGCGGGGTTCGCGATCCGCTGCAAAAGCGGCGTTCGCTTCGATACGGCCCGGAAGACCACCCCTGCTGCGACCATCCTCGTCGATGCGCCCTGCTACCACTACGGCTACGTCATGAGCGACGCCGAGATGTGGGAAAAGATCACCAGCTGGGGACATGCGCATCAGGTGAACGCGCAAAAATGGTTCCGGCTGAAATGGCTGGGATGGACACCAGCCCATTCCTACCTCCATCCGGTCACGCCGCTGTTCTGGCCAAAGGCGATCCGCTTTCCCGGCAGGCAGCCCGCCTTCGCGTCTCCGTTCATGAACCCGGCCCAGGAAACCGCGCCGCTCGGTTTTGTCGATTTTTTGGAAAACATGCTTGCCGACCGTGCGACGGACGTCCGCATCGTCGCGCGAAAATTATTGAGAAGGTCAACCGTGTAGCCGTAGGTCGCGTTTTCGATGAGTGTGTCAGTACGGCTAATCTCGGGCTCGGTCGCCAATGGGGCGTTGCTTGCCGCCAATATCCTGATCCAGACGATCAGCGTGCCGATCATGCTCGGCTGGTGGTCGGCGCAGCAATTCGGGCTGTGGGTCCTGCTGCAGACGCTTTATTCCCTCTCCGTCGTGTTCGACCTCGGCCATCAGAACTATCTCGGTTACGAGTTCCTACGCCTCGGCACCAGGGATGCCGTAAGGCGGGACTTCGCCTCGTCCATCCCGGCCGCCATTCTGCTGGGATCGATACTCCTGTGCTTCTGGACGGCTGTCCCTGCCTTCGGATGGGCCGACGCGTTGTTCGGAGATTTCGTTCCTGTGGAGCTGATGGACGACCTTTCAGGCTCGATGACCGTCTACGCGCTCACCTGGCTCGTCACCAGCTCGGTTGGCGGCATCCTCGGGAGGGCGCTCATCCCTTTCGGCTATTACGCGAGAATGGTGTGGTGGCGGCTTGCATTGCTGGTCGGCATCAACCTCGCGGCCCTCGCGGCAGTCCTTTCCGGCGGTGACGTCCTCGACGCCGTGATCGCATCGTCGGTTGCCAACGTGGCCGTCAACATCGCCATTCATCTCGACTGCTTTCGTCTCTGGCGGCGTGAAGAAATCGGCTTCTCCGTCCCCGATCTGCGCAGAGGCTGGTCCAACCTCACGAGGAGCCTGTTCGTATCGCTCCGCGAGCTGCTCGCTATCGGAAACCAGCAGGGCATCCGACTACTGATCGCCCCGCTCGCCGGCGTCAGCCTTCTCGGTGCGTTCACCGCGACCCGGACGCTGTCGAATATAGCGATGCAGGGCATCAATGCGCTGGCAGGCCCGGTCGAGCCCGAGCTCCTGCGTTATCTGAGGGAAGGGAAGAGCGAGCCGACGGAAGCCGTGGTCACTCTAAGCTGGATTTTCGTGCTGGGCGTCATCGGCCCGGGGTGCATTCTGCTCCAGTGGGTAACGCCCGGCCTTTTCCTGTGGTGGACCCGTGGCAACTTCCATCTCGACCCGCTGCTGTTCGGCTCGCTCTGCGCCTGCATCATCGTCTACGGTTTCGCCCAGCCGATGGTTTCGATCGTCCGGGGGAGCAACATCCTGCTGCCGCAGATCGTTGCGAACGGCATGTCTCTGCTGATCACGGTGAGCGGTTGTTATCTGACGTTGACCTTATGGGGGCTGCCGGGCGCCGGCTTCTCGCTTCTGGCGGCCGAGATCGCCAGTTTCCTGACCTACGCCGGAGCTGCCTGCGCCGTGCTCCGAAAGCTGCGGTTGCGCATACCAATCCATGCCTTCGCCGCATCCGTTTGCGGTGGCCTCTCGGTCATCGCCGGGCTGTTCGCCATGGCGGTCTGGCCTCAATCGGCCGGCTGGTCATCCCTCCTGGCCATGCTCGGCTCGCTGCTGGCGGCGTGGATGGCCTATCGGTCCCTGCCGGCCAATATGCGGGCGATCCTTCAAGGGCGTCTTCCAAACCTCTCCCGCAAGCGGGCGGTTCTCACAGGGGATCGGCCATGATCGAGAGTGGAGGTCTGGCGAGCGGCGACGTGGTGTTCGGTCGTCGTTCCGTACAAGGGCAACGTCGCCGCAATTCCCGTTACGTCACCCAGGCCCGTTGGGGCGTGGCGATTGCGATCCTGCTCTGCACGGCAATCCAGTTGGCCATATCGCCCGAGTTGGCCAACATGTTCTGTGCCGTTTCAGCCGGACTGATCGGTATCCTGGTATTTTTCTACTGCACCAAGCCGAGACGGATCGAACGATTTACGATCTCGACGCTGGTGGTGCTCGGTTTTCAGGTCCATTCGAGCCTGGCTGCCCTGATCGTCCAGACATTCGCCTGGAAACCGATCACCTTCAATCTCGAGGCGCCGGTAGCCACGTTTTCCGTTCTGGCACTGCTGCAGCTATGGGCGGTGGCGCTGCACTGGTTCTATGCGCAGTCGCGGGTAATGCAGGCCGCGACGATGGCGATCCGCCAAAGGATCCTTGCGCCGCTCGGCCTCTATCGTTCGCCGACAAACCGGCAATTGTGGTGGATGGGGCTGCTTGGGTCGTTCGCCTCCTGGTACGCGCATGCCGACCGCTGGGGCGAGGACAATTTCGGCGATATCGCCTTCAAACTGCTCGCCGGAATGTCGCAATTTTCCGTTGCGCCCTTCCTGATCCCTGTCGCCGCCTATCTCATCGATCCGCCGAACGGCAAGCGCTCGGTCAACTGGTTCGCGCTGACCGCCTACTGCGCCATGACGCTCTATATCGCGCTGGCGCGCAACAGCCGCGGCGTGTTCGCTGTCAACGTCCTGACCGTGCTGATCTGCCTCGCCATCGCAGTGGTGATAGGACGATTTATCCTGATGAGGCGGCGCGTGATCTGGCTCGCGGTCGCCGTCCTGCTCAGTCCCATACCGGCAGGCATCCTCTCTGATCTGGCGACCGCCATGGTCATTGCCCGCGACGACCGCGCGGACATCTCATCGCAGGATCTCGTCTTCTCGACCATAGGCACGTATTTCGATGGGGAGGCGCTACAGTCCCGGCGGGAGATGGAGCGGCTCCTGGCCGAGGGCAGCTATAACGAAATCTACATCGACAACCCGCTGCTGGCGCGCTTCGTCGCCACCAAATACATCGACCACAACGTCGCTCTCGGGCTTTCGCTGTCGCAGGCCGGTGAGGAGCTGGCGCGTGAAAATGCCCTCAATCAGCTGCTATTGCTGCTTCCGACGCCGGTTCTGAATTTTTTCGCGCCCGAACTCGATAAATCCGGCAACGCCTTTTCGTCCGGCGATTATTACAACTTTCTCGTCACCGGCGATGAGCTGGGAAGTTACCGCACCGGCTCGTCGATCGCCGATGGCTTCGTCGTTCTCGGCGCGTTTTACGTGGTTGTGTTCGCCATCTTCACCTTCGCGACTTTCATTGTCGGCGATGCGCTCACGATCCGGATGCGGGATGGACATGTGCTGCTTTCGGCTCTGGCCTGCATCTGCATCGTCCGCTTCTTCATGAACGGCCTCATGGACGAATCCGTCGCGGTCCAGGCCGGCAACCTTGTCCGGGCGCTGCCGCAGACGGTGCTGCTCTATGCGCTGATGTTCTGGCTGACGAGGGGCGTGAAGCTGAGATGAGGCTCCTCTATATCGGCGCAGAATCAGGGACCAGCCTGCAGCGGGCAGCGGCATTCCGGCGTATCGGCCTGGATGTTCTGCACCTGTCTCCCTACGCCCTCCTGCCACCCCATTGGGCGCCGTGGCTGAACAGGGCAGGAGGCCCGGGCATCGATCGCCTCGTGGCAAACGGGCTCGGCCGGCGGATCGTCGGACAACGCTTCAATCTTGCCCTGGTGGATTGCGGCGACGTGGTCGGACCGGCCGCCCTGAACGTCATCCGCAAGGCGGCGCCGATCGTCGTCAACTACAACGCCGACAACCCCTATCTGGATCCGCCTCCGGAACGCCTCCGCTGGAGCATTTTTCACCGCGCCCTCCCGCACTACGATCTGGCCGTCGCCGTGCGCCGTGACGGCATTGAGGAGATGATGGCGAGGAGAGGTGCAAGGCGGATCGACACGATCTGGCAGTGCGCGGACGAGGTCGTACATCGCCCGCTGCCGCCGACGCTGGAGGAGAAAAGCCGATGGTTGTCCGAGGTCGTTTTCGTCGGCACATGGATGTCCGGCCGCGGCGCCTTCATGGCGCGGCTGATCGAAAAGGGCGTGCCGCTGGCGATCCATGGGTCCCGATGGAAAAGAGCGCCGGAATACCCGCTGCTCCGCCCGTTTGTCCGCTCCGATCACCTTGAAGGCGCGGACTACACACAAGTGATCGCCGGCGCGAAAATCGCTCTGGTTCTGCTGAACGACCAAAATGCCGACCTGCATACGACGCGTTCCGTCGAAATTCCCGCCATCGGCACCGCCATGTGCGCTCCCCGCACTCCGCATCATCAACAACTCTACAAGGAATGTGAGGAGGCGGTCTTTTTCGACGGAGCGGATGACTGCGCTGAGACTTGCAAACGCCTGCTGGCGGATGACAGCAGGCGTCAGACGATCGCCGATGCCGGGCACCGGCGATCGTTTGCGAATGGGACCTACAACGAGATCCTGGCCCGCCGGATCGTCGATCAGGTCGCCGACATAAAACATGGCGGCGTGCGATGAAGAGGACGGAGGCGCAGAATGCTGGAATTCTGTTTCTGGCCCTGGAGACCTACGGCCGGATAGGCGGTATCCAGCGCTTCAACCAACGGGTTATCGTTGCCCTGGCCGAGATCTCTGGCGACAAGGGCTGGAAGCTCCCGGCCGTCCACATCGTGCGCGACGGCAGGGCCGACATCCCCGAAATCACAACGGCAACTATCCGCGCCTTTGGTCCTCGGCGGCTGGATTTCATCGTCCACTCGGCTGTCGCTGCCCTTAGCTGCAAAATCCTGTTCCTCGGGCATATCAACCTTCTGCCGGTGGGACTGTTGTGCAAGCTACTGTCTCCGAGAATCAAACTCGTGCTCTTCGTCCACGGCGACGAGGTCTGGAACGATTCGGCCCATCGCCGGATGCGGTTTTATGAACCGCTCATGGCAAGAGCCCTCAGCCGGGTCGCCTCCGTCAGCGCCTTCACGGCTAACCGGATGCAGACGGCGTTCAAACTTCCCGCCGAGACGTTCACGCTGTTTCCGAACGCCGTCGACGAGATCGACAGGCAATCCGTTTCGGAAACGAATCGCTGCAACATCCTGACGGTCGCCCGGCTGGATCGATGGGAGCGCGGCAAGAATATCGACGCCCTGATCAAGGCGATGGTGCTGCTCAAGCGCCGTAACGTCGAATGCGTCCTCCAGATCGTCGGCGAGGGGCCGCTCAAATCGGAACTGGCGTCGTTGGCCCGAGAGCTTGCGGTCGAAGAGCGGGTCGAATTCCTGGGCCGCGTATCGGATGCGAGACTGGCCGAGGCCTATGCCCAGGCCTGCCTGTTCGCGATGCCCTCGTCCAAGGAAGGTTTCGGCATCGTTTTCCTCGAAGCCTGGCTGCACGGCCTGCCGGTGATCTGCGGCACTGAGGATGCAGCGGCGGAGATCATTACCGACGGGGTCGATGGTTATGCGGTGAACCCATGGGATATCGAAGCGCTGGCCGAGAAAATCGCGATGCTTCTCGACCATCCGGACATGGCAGCGGCAATGGGAGAGGCGGGGGCCGACAAGGTCCGCTCCCGTTACCTCACGGAGCACTTCAAAGGAAATCTCGAAAAAATCATCGCGGAGCTGCCATGAGAATCCTCAACATCATCGCCAGCGCCGATCCCGAAACCGGAGGCCCGATCGAGGCGCTGCGGCTGACCGGACTGCAAATGGCGCGTCTGGGCCACGCGGTGGAAGTCGTGACCCTGGACAAGCCTTCGGCGCCCTATGTGCGAGAGTTCCCCTTGCCCGTTCATGCCTGCGGGCGATGGACCCGGAGATACGGATATACGCCGGAACTGGCACGCTGGATTGCCGCGAACGCGGGTCGTTTCGATGCTGCGGTCATCCATGGCCTCTGGAACCATGCCTCGGTCGGCGGCTGGTTGTCCCTGAGGCGGGCAGGCCTGCCCTATGTCGTCTTCGCCCATGGCATGATGGATCCATGGTTCCGCGAAACCCATCCGCTCAAGCACGTCGCCAAACAGGCGTTCTGGTCCGCCTGGCAGGGCAGGGTTTTCCGGGATGCAGCGGCGGTCCTGTTTACCTGCGAAGAAGAGCGCCGCCGGGCGCGCGGCGTTTTTCGGGGTTACAGTTACGCGGAGCGTATCGTCCCCTTCGGTACGGCCGATCCGCCGATAGGGGCGGAGAGCCAGCTTGCCGCATTCCACCGGCTTCTGCCGGAATTGAAGGACAAGCGGTTCCTGCTGTTCCTCAGCCGTTTCCACGCAAAGAAGGGCTGCGATCTTCTTATCGAAGCCTTTGCGAAGATCGCCGTGTCCAATCCCGATCTCGACCTGGTGATGGCGGGGCCGGATCAATCCGGGCTGAAATCGATACTGATTGCCCAAGCCACCAAGGCCGGCATCGCCGATCGTATCTATTGGCCGGGCATGCTGGCCGGCGACGCCAAATGGGGCGCCTTCCGCGCAGCCGAGGCCTTTGTCCTGCCGTCGCACCAGGAGAATTTCGGCATCGTCGTTGCGGAAGCCATGGCCTGCGCAACGCCGGTCCTGCTGACCGACAAGGTCAATATCTGGCGTGACGTGCAAATGAGCGGCGGCGGCCTCGTCGGGCCGGACACGTCGGAGGGCATCGAAAGCCTGCTCCGGTCATGGCTCTCGCTCTCCGACGATGGCAAAAGCGCCATGCGCGCCCGTGCCCGCGCGGGCTTCGAACGGCATTTCCGCATCGAGGCGGCGGCCCGCGATCTCATCACCATTCTGCACTCCATCTCCCCACGAGGCCTTCATGAAGCCGCTTGACGCGAAGACCTCCAATCCGCGGCTGGGAGCCCCGAGTTTTCCGCTGGGGCATCGGCTGTTCAGGCTTGCATGGAACCTCGTCTGGAGCCTTTGCGGCCGCTGGACGCCGGTGCCGCTGTTTGCATGGCGCCGGTTCCTGCTGCGGCGCTTCGGAGCCCGGATTGACCGGACGGCGCGAATCTATCCCGGCGTCAAGGTCTGGTATCCGCCGAACCTCGCCATGGCCGCGTATTCCTGTCTCGGAAGGAGTGTCGACTGCTACTGCATGGATCGCATCGAACTTGGCACTCACGCCATCGTCTCGCAGGGCGCCCATCTGTGCACCGGCACGCATGATGTCGACGATGCAAATTTCCAGCTGGTTACGAGACCTATCGTCGTTGGTGCGAATGCCTGGATCGCGGCGGAAGCGTTTGTCGGGCCGGGTGTCACTGTCGGGGAGGGCGCGGTGCTCGGCGCCCGCGCAGTCGCCTTCCGCAACCTCGATCCCTGGACGATCTATGTCGGCAATCCGGTCAGGAAGTTGCGGCGGCGCTTCGAGCAGGACAAGCCCGGCATCTTTCCGGTGCGGTTGAACTCCTGACTGGGACAAGTCATCGAATGGCCAGCCTCGCCGTCCTCATCCTCACCTATAACGAAGAGCGCCACATCGCCCGGGCGCTGAAAAGCGTCGCGCCCTTCGCGTCCGAGGTCTTCGTCATCGATTGTTTCTCGACCGACGGCACGGTCGAGATTGCCCGGTCGTTCGGCGCCACCGTGCTCAGCAACCCCTGGATCAATTATTCGAAGCAATTCCAGTGGGGGCTCGACAATGCCCCGATCACCGCCGACTGGATCATGCGGCTCGATGCGGATGAGGTGATCGAAGCCGAACTGGCGGTGGAGATCACTGAGGAGCTTCCCACTCTCGCTGCCGATGTCGCAGGCGTGAACCTCAAGAGAAGACACATCTTCCTCGGGCGCTGGATCCGCCATGGCGGACGGTATCCGCTTATCCTCACTCGCATCTGGCGGCGGGGGCAGGGACATGTCGAGGACCGCTGGATGGACGAGCACATCGTCGTGAAGGGCGGCCGCATAGTCCTTTTCGACGCGCCGTTCTCGGATCACAATCTCAACGATCTCAGCTTCTTCACGGGCAAGCACAACGATTATGCGACTCGAGAGGCCGTAGACGTTCTTGGCCAGCGGCACGGGCTATTTCCGGAAGGTTTGGGGCTATCGAGAGAAGCGTCCTCACGACAAGCTACCATCAAGCGGCGCATCAAAGAGCAGATTTATAACCGGCTCCCGTTCCCTCTCGCTGCGCTCGGTTATTTCCTGTTCCGCTATATCGGCCAGCTCGGCTTCCTCGATGGCCGCGAAGGGCTGATCTACCATGTGCTGCAAGGCTACTGGTACCGTTTCCTCGTCGGCGCGAAGGTCATGGAATTCGACCGGTCGCTCCGGTCGCTTACAACGCTTGAGGAAAAGCGCGCGGCGCTGGCGCGATTGACCGGACTGCCGCTCTGAAGCGACAGTCCGTGAAGCACGGCGGTTCAGGCAACGCCCACACTCGGGAAGGCGGCCCAGAAGAGCGTCGAGCCCGCCCCTTCGGCGGCGACCACCAGCAGGCTTTCGCCGGCATTCAACGTATGGCCGGTCTTGCCCGAGATCTTGTTGAAGAGCTGGGTGCCGTTGGTATTGATCGCCAAATCCGCCGAACCGGCATTGACGATATGAAACGGCAGTCCCACCAGCGAGGACGCATCCGACGAATTTGTGATCGCGGGCAGCGTGCAGACGAGCGCCGATGCGGCCTCGAAGGTGACGAGGCCGGCATCCAGTGGATGGAGTGCGGTGTCCGCGGTCTTGAGCGTCGACTTCATTCCCATTCCGAAGCGGGGATAGATGAAGCTGTTGCCTCCCCTGACCTCCAGGTCCCCTTGATTCTCTCCGGCGTCGCCGCGAATGTTGAATGCCGCCAATCCGTTGCGGGTCTGATCGGTCCAGAGACCTGATAGCATCGCGTGGCGGCCAATTCCGCGCGCGCCGTGAAACTGGCTGGTTGCTGAAGCCGTGTCGAAATCGGTAATCGTCGTGTTGCTGCTGTAGAACCGGCTGAAGCCCGTCGCGCGTCCGACGACGTCGGCATTCTTGTCGCCGGGCACTTCTGAGATGTTGAGGTCGCAGCCCTGTGCGTTCTCCACGTAAATCCCGGCGCCGGAGCCGCCCTCCGCATCCACGCCGAGGAAGCGCGAGTTGGAGACGAACGCGCCTTCGTGGCGGGAACTCAACTCGAAACAGGGCATGCCCCAGGACGAGAGCATCAGCGAGCCGCTGCCGGACGCGATCATGGCCGGGGAGGTGAAGGCCTTGCCGATCTGGATCGTGTTGCCGCTCACCGACTTGACGACATGGACCCGCCCTGCGGTGATCCCGTAATCGCTGCTCGTGAACGCGACCGGCATGCGCGCCCGGAATTTGCTGCCGTCGGCAACGGCGATATTCGCCGAACCGTTGGAGAAAGTCGCGCTCACCACAAGCTCGGTCCGGTTGAAGGCATTGTTCTGGATGCGGTCGGCATACATCTCGTTCAGACGGGCGCCGTCTCCGCCGGCCTCGAATACGATACCCCGGCAGAGCCGATTGTCTCGTCCATCGGCGGGAATGATGTTGAAGAGCGAATCGAAGCGGCTGTTTCCGGGCATCAGGGTCGGGCCGGGCAGCAACGAAGCATAATACTGGCCGTTTTCGCAAAGATGCGTCCAGACCCGGGAAACGTCAGTGTGCATGAAATTGGCAAGGAACATGCCCCAGTCGCTGCAGTCGCGGATGAAGAGGTCGTGGATGGTGGAAAACTGCAGCCCGATATTGTTGACCGCGCCGATGCTGATGGCGCGTGTGAAGCCGGTAAAGCCGATATGCTCGCATCGCCAGCCGGTAATGCAATCGGCGGTGATCGTCGCGGACGGCGAGCCAAGGTCTGCGTCATTGGCGGCAAAAGCCGGAAACGAGCCGTCGCCGGCAAGCACGGTGCCGCCGATGAAATCCCATCCGCTGTCCGGAAGGGTGTCGTTGAGATAGTTCAGCACCGGCTGCACGCCCTGGTAACCGATGCCGGAGGCGACCGGGAGCGGTTCCGTGAGCGTGATCACCGCATCCGGCAGCAGGATGGTGCCGCCGCCGGCCGCCGCGACCGCTGCCGCATGTACGGCCCGGATTGCCGCTTCGGTGGCATCTGAGGGAATGTAGAGTTTCGGAATTTGGCGCGATGGCATCGTGTCAGTCCTCCAGGCCGATGAATCGGCTGATCGTGAGTTGGCTGATGGTGAGCTGATCGTTTTCTGCGTCGGCAAGCGTGTTGCCTTCGGCATCCATCAGGGTGAACCCGTCGTCTTCGGGCGGCTCACCGCCGCCGATGGAAAAAGTGCCGGGACCGGTCAGGGAAAGTCCGAGATCCAGCATCATCCCCTCCCGCCGCGAACGTTTGCCGTCCGGCACCGAGCGCATCCGCCGGCGCCTCCCATGTTGATGCCGCGTCTGAGATGATGTTTTCCCATTCCCGTCTCCTCGTGCTCCAGGCTGCGCCCGAGCGTCTATCCGCAGACGGGCAGTTCGGAACCGATTTTAGGAACGGGTTGAGCAGCGGGGACGAAGTGGCGGAAAAGATTCGATGAATGATTGATGGCACCAGGAAGCGTTCGGCGGCGAAACGCCTGATATGGCTCGCGGATTGGAGGCTATGGGGCTGCCGGAACGGAGCGACCTGTCGCGCTCACGGCGGATCTTCTTCCCCGCGATAGCCAAAAGAATCGAGTGAGATCGCGAGCGCTCGACCGAAACCTAAGCGCGAGACGTAGCGACACGATCTCCCGGAAGCGGAGGAACTCGGAGCAGAGGCAGGAAAGAGAGTGGGAATGGTGGGCGATGAGAGACTCGAACTCCCGACATCCTCGGTGTAAACGAGGCGCTCTACCAACTGAGCTAATCGCCCGTTCGCGATTGCGGAGCCTCAGGGCCCGCCGCGTCGGTGGCCGTGATCTATGCGGATCGCGGAAAAACCGCAAGGGCTTTCATGATGTTTTTTTGAAAATTTTGGGGAAGAGCCGACTGGACAGGGGCGTATATGGGGCAGGAGAGGGCAAAGCGACGAGACGTCATCCTTTTGTCTTGAAACGCGCTTGACACCCGATCACGAACCTCTTAGTTAGCCGCTCAACCGAGCGATTGAGGTCGCCCGGCCAAGAGGTTTCGACCTCAAGAGAAATGCGCGGGTGTAGCTCAGTTGGTTAGAGTGCCGGCCTGTCACGCCGGAGGTCGCGGGTTCGAGCCCCGTCACTCGCGCCATTCTCTTCTTCGGACAACCCGCTTTTTACGCTTCTTGGGCGTAGGGGGCGAGCCGCCAGTCGGCATTATGCGCGGGTGTAGCTCAGTCGGTTAGAGTGCCGGCCTGTCACGCCGGAGGTCGCGGGTTCGAGCCCCGTCACTCGCGCCATTTACCATCCGAGAGAACGCCCTTCCCTATATGATTTGGCCGTTGCCGGTCCCTGACGATCACGGCCGGAGGCTGTCGCCACGATGCGGCCGCTGATAATCGTTTGAACTGCTCCATTTTGGCGCAGGATGCGACATTCAAAAAGCTTGCGCCGGGGCTTCGGCTGCGCTAACCACGGCTTGTTGCAATGCACGTTCGCTTTGCCTGTGCATTGATATTCAGGCGTCGTCTCCCGACGCTTCAGGCAAGCTGGGATCGAATACAATGAGTGAACTCCTCACTTCCTATATCCCGATCGCGATTTTCATCGGCATTTCCCTGGTGATCGGCATCGCGCTTCTGGTTGCGCCGTTCGCCGTCGCCTACAAGGCGCCCGATTCGGAAAAGCTGTCGGCCTACGAATGCGGCTTCAACGCCTTCGACGATGCGCGCATGAAGTTCGATATTCGCTTCTACCTGGTCTCGATCCTCTTCATCATCTTCGACCTCGAAGTGGCCTTCCTTTTCCCGTGGGCGGTATCGTTCGGTGCGATTGGCTGGTTCGGCTTCTGGTCGATGATGGTATTCCTCGCCGTTCTGACGATCGGCTTTATATATGAATGGAAGAAAGGAGCGCTGGAATGGGAGTAGTCGACAACGGCAGCACTCTCGTCGCGCCACAGCCCAAGGGCATTATCGATCCGAATACGGGCAAGCCCATCGGCAGCGACGACGCGTTCTTCGGCGAGATCAACAATGAACTCGCCGACAAGGGTTTTCTCGTCACCTCCACGGACGAGCTGATCACCTGGGCCCGCACGGGCTCGCTGATGTGGATGACCTTCGGCCTCGCCTGCTGCGCGGTCGAGATGATGCAGCTTTCGATGCCGCGTTATGACGTTGAGCGCTTCGGTTTTGCGCCGCGCGCCTCGCCGCGCCAGTCGGACGTGATGATCGTCGCCGGCACGCTGACCAACAAGATGGCGCCCGCGCTCCGCAAGGTCTACGACCAGATGCCGGAGCCGCGTTACGTCATCTCCATGGGCTCCTGCGCCAATGGCGGCGGTTATTACCACTATTCCTATTCGGTGGTGCGCGGCTGCGATCGCATCGTGCCGATCGATATCTATGTTCCGGGCTGTCCCCCCACGGCGGAGGCACTGCTCTACGGCGTGCTTCTGCTGCAGAAGAAGATCCGACGGACCGGCACGATCGAGCGCTGAGGCCAGAGGCTAAGGGTAATTGGACAAGATCATGAGTGAAGCCCTGAACGAGCTTTCGACCTACATCCGCGAAGCGCGTCCGTCCCTCGTGGCGGATGCGGAAATCGCCTATGGCGAGCTGACGCTGACCGCGACGGCGGAAAACCTGCTGCCGCTGCTGACCTTCCTGCGCGACGACGTGCAGTGCGGGTTCATCAGCTTCATCGACATCTGCGGTGTGGATTATCCGGCGCGCGAAAAGCGCTTCGACGTGGTCTATCACCTTCTGTCGCCCCGCCAGAACCAGCGTATCCGCATCAAGGTCGCGACCGCCGAGGACGAGCCGGTTCCGTCTGCCTGCCCGGTCTACCCGGGCGCCGACTGGTTCGAGCGCGAAGCCTGGGACATGTACGGCATCCTGTTCACCGGCCATCCGGACCTGCGCCGCATCCTGACGGACTACGGTTTTGAAGGCCATCCGCTGCGCAAGGACTTCCCGACCACCGGTTTCGTCGAGGTTCGTTACGACGACAACGCCAAGCGCGTCGTCTATGAGCCCGTCGAACTGCGCCAGGAATTCCGCAGTTTCGATTTCCTCTCTCCCTGGGAAGGCACGGACTACGTGCTCCCCGGGGATGAAAAGGCCAAAGCCTAAGACCGGCGCATCCGCGCCAGCCGAATGCACGTCTTTCCCGCCCGGTGCGATCCGCCGCCCGGCATGGAGCAAGCAGTATGACCGAACATAACGTCCGCAACTTCAACATCAATTTCGGACCGCAGCATCCGGCGGCGCATGGCGTGTTGCGCCTTGTCCTGGAGCTTGATGGCGAAATCGTCGAGCGCGTCGATCCGCATATCGGTCTTTTGCACCGCGGCACCGAAAAGCTGATCGAGACCAAGACCTATCTGCAGGCGATCCCTTATTTCGACCGCCTCGACTACGTCGCGCCGATGAACCAGGAACATGCTTTCGCGCTCGCCGTCGAAAAGCTCCTGGATATCCAGATCCCGATCCGCGGCCAGCTGATCCGCGTGCTCTATTCGGAAATCGGCCGCATCCTTTCGCATCTCCTCAACGTCACCACGCAGGCGATGGACGTCGGCGCGCTGACGCCGCCGCTCTGGGGTTTCGAAGAGCGCGAAAAGCTGATGGTGTTCTACGAGCGCGCCTCGGGCTCGCGCATGCATGCGGCCTATTTCCGTCCGGGCGGCGTCCATCAGGACCTGCCGCCGGAACTGGTCGAGGATATCGGCAAGTGGTGCGATGAATTCCCGGCAAAGCTCGACGACATCGACGACCTGCTCACCGGCAACCGCATCTTCAAGCAGCGCAACGTCGATATCGGCGTCGTCAAGCTCGAAGACGCCTGGGCCTGGGGCTTTTCCGGCGTCATGGTCCGCGGTTCGGGCGCTGCCTGGGACTTGCGCCGCTCGCAGCCTTATGAGTGCTATTCCGACCTTGAGTTCGACATTCCGATCGGCAAGAACGGCGACTGCTACGACCGTTACCTGATCCGCATGATCGAGATGCGCGAGTCGGTGAAGATCATGAAGCAGTGCGTCAACCGTCTGCTCGGCGATGCCAGGACCGGCCCGTTCTCGTCTACGGACGGCAAGGTCGTGCCGCCGAAGCGCGGCGAGATGAAGCGGTCGATGGAAGCGCTGATCCATCACTTCAAGCTCTATACCGAAGGTTACCACGTGCCGGCCGGCGAGGTTTATGCGGCGGTCGAGGCCCCGAAGGGCGAGTTCGGCGTCTTCCTGGTCGCCGACGGCACCAACAAGCCCTATCGCTGCAAGATTCGCGCGCCGGGTTACGCCCACCTCCAGGCGATGGATTTCATCTGTCGGGGTCACCAGCTGGCCGACGTCTCGGCGGTGCTCGGCTCGATCGACATCGTCTTCGGCGAGGTGGACCGCTGATGCTCCGCGCCGTCGTTTTCGCTGCCCTCGTCTCTGCTGCCCCGGTTGCGTTCGCGCAGCAGGCTCAGACGGATGGCGCGATCTCGACGCAAGGCGGCGGATCGAGGTCGATGAAGGATCTCCTGTCCGAAGGATACGAGATCAAGTCCTCCGTTCCCAGTGGAACAAAGTTCATAGTGTTCATGCAGAAAGACAAGTCTGCCTATGCCTGCGAATTCGTGACGCTCACGAGATCGCGGTGTGGATCCATAAACTGATAAGGCGTGGAAAAGAATGTCCGTTCGTCGATTAGCCGAAGACCAGGTGCAGCCGGCAATTTTCGCCTTCAATGACGAGAATTCCGTCTGGGCCGAGGCAACGATCAGGAAATATCCGGCAGGCCGGCAGCAATCGGCTGTCATCCCGCTCCTGATGCGTGCGCAGGAACAGGATGGCTGGGTGACCCGCGCGGCGATCGAATTCGTCGCAAACAAGCTCGACATGCCCTATATCCGCGTCCTCGAAGTCGCGACCTTCTACACCCAGTTCCAGCTGAAGCCGGTCGGTACCCGCGCCCATATCCAGGTCTGCGGCACCACGCCCTGCATGCTGCGCGGCGCCGAGGACCTGATGAAGGTCTGTCAGCACAAGATCCACCACGATCCGTTCGCGCTGAACGCCGACGGCACGCTGTCGTGGGAAGAGGTCGAATGTCAGGGCGCCTGCGTCAACGCACCGATGGTCATCATCTTCAAGGATGCCTATGAGGACCTGACGCCGCAGCGTCTCGAGGAGATCATCGATGCTTTCGAAGCCGGCAAGGGCGATGAGATCAAGCCCGGCCCGCAGATCGACCGCATCTTCTCGGCGCCCGAAGGCGGCCCGCAGACGTTGAACGACGAGATCAAGCCGGTCCGCACCAATCTCGACCCACATCCGAGCGCCGAAGAGGCCGCGGCAGCTGCAAGCATTCCTCCGGCCGATGCCGGGCGTCCGAAGGACACCGCGCCGGAGACGGACCCGAAACTGAAGACCCCTGCCACCGCCCCGGCGGCGGCGGCCGCGAATGCCAAGGTCGCGGAGAAGCAGCCGCTCTCGGCGACGGCCAAGAGCAAACCGGCTCCGAAGACGCCCGGCAGTGCAGCGGAAGGCGCGCCGCCGGAACCCGGCGCGGTCTCCGGGGACTTGAAGCCGAAGCGTACGCGGCGCAAGACCACGACTGAAGGTGAGTCGTGACATTTGAGAATTTGTGTGCGGCCTTTGAAAAAGGCTGCAATATATCGACTGGCAACCGGCTTAATCGCGACGGACTTGTGGAATAGATCATGTTGAAAGATCAGGATCGCATCTTTACCAATATCTACGGCCTCAAGGACAAGTCCCTGAAAGGCGCGATGAGCCGCGGCCATTGGGACGGCACCAAGGAGATCATCGAGAAGGGCCGGGACTGGATCATCAACGAGATGAAGGCTTCGGGTCTTCGCGGCCGCGGCGGCGCAGGCTTCCCGACCGGTCTCAAATGGTCCTTCATGCCGAAGGAATCGGATGGCCGCCCGCATTACCTCGTGGTCAATGCCGACGAATCCGAGCCCGGCACCTGCAAGGACCGCGAAATCATGCGCCACGATCCGCATACGCTGATCGAAGGCTGCGTCATCGCCGGTTTCGCCATGGGCGCCAACACGGCCTACATCTACGTGCGCGGCGAATACATGCGCGAGCGCGAAGCGCTGCAGGCGGCGATCGACGAGTGCTATGATTTCGGCCTGCTCGGTGGCAACAACAAGCTTGGCTGGGATTTCGACATCTACGTCCACCACGGCGCCGGCGCCTATATCTGCGGCGAAGAGACCGCGCTGCTCGAAAGCCTCGAAGGCAAGAAGGGCCAGCCGCGCCTTAAACCCCCGTTCCCGGCAAACATGGGCCTCTACGGCTGCCCGACCACGGTCAACAACGTCGAATCGATCGCGGTTGCCCCAACCATCCTTCGCCGCGGCGCCGGCTGGTTCTCGTCCATGGGCCGTCCGAACAATGTCGGCACCAAGCTGTTCATGCTCTCCGGCCACGTCAACAAGCCGTGCACCGTCGAAGAAGTGATGGGCATCACCTTCCGGGAGCTGGTCGACAAGCATGCCGGCGGCATCCGCGGCGGCTGGGACAATCTGCTTGCGGTCATCCCCGGCGGCGCATCCTGCCCGATCGTGCCGGCCAAGGACATCATGGACTGCCAGATGGATTTCGACGGCCTGCGCGCCGTCGGCTCCTCCTTCGGCACCGCCGGCGCCATCGTCATGGACAAGTCGACGGACGTCATCAAGGCGATCGCCCGCATCTCGGCCTTCTTCAAGCACGAGAGCTGCGGCCAGTGCACGCCGTGCCGCGAAGGCACCGGCTGGATGTGGCGGGTGCTGGAGCGCATGGTCAAGGGCAATGCCCAGAAGCGCGAAATCGACATGCTGTTCCAGGTGACCAAGCAGATCGAAGGTCACACCATCTGCGCGCTCGGCGATGCGGCGGCCTGGCCTGTCCAGGGCCTGATCCGGCATTTCCGTCCGGAGATCGAAGCACGTATCGACCAGTATACCCGAAACGCGACGGCGCATGGCGCCGTCCTGGAAGCTGCGGAGTAGTCACGTGACGAAGTCGGGCAAAGAGCATGAACGGGAGGCGGCGGATCGTCCGGCGCTCGATCCAGCACGCATGCCCGATTTTTCCGAGGCGATGAAGCTCAATCCGCTGATGGCGAACATGGCTGCCGCAACCGCGATCGGTTTCGGTATTGCCACCCAGATGGCTGGCGTCTTCTTCGGCGCGCTGCAAGGCGCGATGGAAGCGGGCAACCGCCAGAAGGCCGGCGATCCAAATCCGGCCGAGGCTTCGCCGATCGCGGAAACGCCGGCGGTTGCAGAACCGGTCGTTGCAGCAGCGGCTGCGAAGCTGGTCGCCGCCAAGCCGAAAGCGCCCCGCAAGGCAGCTGCTCCGGTTCTCAAGGCGGCACCCATTGCCGAACCGGTCACGAAGCCGGCCGCCAAGGCTGCGCCGGCAAAAGCTGCGCCTAGGGTCGCTCCGAAGGTTTCGGCCAGGCAGCCGGCCCCGGTAAAGCCGGCCCCGGTAAAACCCGAGAAGGCGAAGACGGCCAAGGCATCTGCCGGCGGCGGAGATCTCAAGCAGATTTCGGGCATCGGCCCGAAGCTGGCGGAAGTGCTGAACGGCCTGGGCGTGACGAGCCTTGCGCAGGTCGCGGCCTGGAACGAGGCCGATATCGCCCGTTTCGACAAGGAATTGGGTTTCGAGGGACGCATCAGCCGCGACGACTGGGTCGGCCAGGCGAAAGCTCTGTTGAAATAAAAGAATATGTCCCCGAGTCGCCTGACCCCCAGGAGACCCAAAGGATGGAACTAAGGACGTAAGTGAGACGATGGTTAAGCTGAAGGTTGACGGCAAAGAGGTCGAAGTTCCGGATCATTTCACGCTGCTTCAGGCATGCGAGGAAGCCGGCGCCGAGGTCCCGCGCTTTTGTTTCCACGAACGTCTTTCGGTCGCCGGCAATTGCCGCATGTGCTTGATCGAAGTGAAGGGCGGACCGCCGAAGCCGGCAGCCTCCTGCGCCATGGGCGTGCGCGATGTCCGCGGCGGCCCGAACGGCGAGCTGCCGGAAATCTTCACCAATACGCCGATGGTCAAGAAGGCCCGCGAAGGCGTGATGGAATTCCTGCTGATCAACCATCCGCTGGATTGCCCGATCTGCGACCAGGGCGGTGAATGCGATCTGCAGGACCAGGCGATGGCCTTCGGCATCGACAGTTCCCGTTACACGGAAAACAAGCGCGCCGTCGAAGACAAGTATATCGGCCCGCTGGTCAAGACCGTGATGAACCGCTGCATCCACTGCACGCGCTGCGTCCGCTTCACCACCGAAGTCGGCGGCATTTCCGAACTCGGCCTGATCGGCCGCGGCGAGGATGCCGAGATCACCACCTATCTCGAAAGCGCGATGACGTCGGAACTGCAGGGCAATGTCATCGACCTTTGCCCGGTCGGTGCGCTGACCTCGCGTCCCTTCGCCTTCACCGCCCGTCCGTGGGAGCTCAACAAGACCGAATCGATCGACGTCATGGACGCCGTCGGCTCGGCGATCCGCGTCGATACCCGCGGCCGCGAAGTGATGCGCATCATGCCGCGCGTCAACGAGCAGGTGAACGAGGAGTGGATCTCCGACAAGACCCGTTTCATCTGGGATGGCCTGAAGACCCAGCGCCTCGACCGGCCTTACGTCCGCAAGGACGGCCGTCTTCAGGCTGCGTCCTGGGGCGAAGCCTTCGGCGCCATCAAGGCTGCCGTTTCCGCAACGTCTGCTGCAAAGATCGGCGCGATCGCCGGCGATCTGGCTTCGGTCGAGGAGATGTACGCCCTGAAGGAGCTGATCCGGTCGCTCGGATCGGAAAACCTCGACTGTCGCCAGGACGGGACGGCGCTTGATCCGTCGCTCGGCCGCGCAAGCTACATCTTCAACCCGACCATCGAAGGCATCGAACAGGCCGGCGCTCTGCTCCTGGTCGGCGCCAATCCGCGCCTCGAGGCCGCCGTCCTCAACGCCCGCATCCGCAAGCGCTTCCGCCGCGGCAACTTCCCGATCGGCGTGATCGGCGAAGTCAGCGAACTGCGTTACGTCTACGACTATCTCGGTGCAGGCGCTGAAACGCTCACCGACCTCGCGTCCGGCGCAAACAGCTTCGCCGACAAGCTGCGGGCTGCAAAGAACCCGATGATCATCGTAGGGCAGGGGGCTCTTTCCCGTGCCGACGGCGCGGCGATCCTTAGCTCGGCCGCCCAGCTTGCCGGTTCGGTCGGCGCGCTGACCGATGAGTGGAACGGCTTTGCCGTCCTCCATACTGCCGCTGCCCGCGTCGGTGGCCTCGACCTCGGCTTCGTGCCGGGCGGAAACGGCGCCAATGCCAGCGCCCAGCTGGCCGGCATGGACGTCCTCTTCCTGCTCGGTGCCGACGAACTCGACTTCTCGAAGAAGGGCGCCAAGTTCACCGTCTATATCGGCAGCCATGGCGATGCCGGCGCACACAATGCCGACGTCATCCTGCCGGGTGCGGCCTATACCGAAAAGTCCGGCACCTGGGTCAATACCGAAGGCCGAGTCCAGATGGGCAACCGCGCCGGCTTCGCGCCTGGCGAGGCTCGCGAAGACTGGGCGATCATCCGCGCGCTCTCCGACGTGCTCGGAAACAAGCTGCCTTTCGATTCGCTGAGCGCCCTGCGTGCGAAACTCTATGCGGATTACCCGCATTTCGCGGCTATCGACGAGATTGCGGCGGGCTCGGTGAACGAAATTGCCGCACTTGGCCAAAAAGCCGGTGGTATGACGAAGTCCGGGTTTGCGTCGCCGATCAAAGACTTCTATTTGACGAACCCGATCGCTCGCGCTTCGGCCGTCATGGCTGAATGCTCGGCATTGGCCCGCAACAATTTCCAGGCTGCGGCGGAGTAATTTTGAACATGGACTCGTTCTTTTCCATCTACGTCTGGCCGGGCATCGTCATGGTCGCGCAGTCGCTTCTGCTGCTGGTCTGCCTGCTCGTCTTCATCGCTTATGTTCTGCTTGCCGACCGCAAGATTTGGGCGGCGGTCCAGCTGCGCCGCGGCCCGAACGTCGTCGGCCCCTTCGGCCTGTTCCAGTCCTTCGCCGACCTTTTGAAGTTCGTCTTCAAGGAGCCGGTCATTCCGGCTGGCGCCAACAAGGCCGTCTTCCTGCTCGCACCGCTGGTTGCCGTGCTCCTGGCCCTGTCGACCTGGGCTGTGGTGCCGCTCGCGGACGGATGGGTCATTGCCAACATCAATGTCGGCATCCTCTATATCTTTGCGATCTCCTCGCTCGAAGTCTACGGCATCATCATGGGTGGCTGGGCTTCGAACTCGAAATATCCGTTTCTCGGCGCGCTCCGTTCGGCGGCGCAGATGGTCTCCTACGAAGTCTCGATCGGTTTCGTCATCGTCACCGTGTTGCTCTGCGTCGGCTCGCTGAACCTGACCGATATCGTCAATGCCCAGCATGACGGCCTCGGCACGAGGATGGGCCTGCCTGCCTCGTTCCTCGATTGGCACTGGCTGGCGCTGTTCCCGATGTTCGTGGTGTTCTTCATCTCGGCGCTCGCCGAAACGAACCGCCCGCCCTTCGATCTTCCCGAAGCGGAATCGGAACTGGTCGCCGGCTTCATGGTCGAGTACGGCTCCTCGCCATACATGATGTTCATGCTCGGCGAATACGCAGCCGTCTGCCTGATGTGCGCGCTGACGACCATCCTGTTCCTCGGGGGCTGGCTGCCGCCGGTCGATATCTGGCTCCTCAACTGGGTACCGGGCATCGTCTGGTTCATGCTGAAGTCGATGCTCGTCTTCTTCATGTTCGCCATGGTGAAGGCCTTCGTACCGCGTTACCGCTACGACCAGCTCATGCGTCTTGGCTGGAAGATCTTCCTGCCGCTGTCGCTTGCCATGGTCGTCATTACCGCATTCGTGCTGAAGCTGGCTGGGTGGGCGTGACCATGACCGTCCAGGCTTCCGGCATCATTGGAGAATAATATGGCAAGTCTCGGCCAAGCCGTGAATTCGCTGTTCCTGAAGGAGTTCGTCGGCGCGTTCTTCCTGTCGATGCGCTACTTCTTCAAGCAGAAGGCGACGATCAACTACCCGTTCGAAAAGGGCCCTGTCTCTCCGCGTTTCCGCGGCGAGCATGCGTTGCGCCGTTATCCGAACGGCGAGGAGCGCTGCATCGCCTGCAAGCTCTGCGAGGCGATCTGTCCTGCCCAGGCGATCACCATCGAGGCAGGTCCCCGCCGCAACGACGGCACCCGTCGCACGGTGCGTTACGATATCGACATGGTGAAGTGCATCTATTGCGGCTTCTGCCAGGAAGCCTGCCCGGTGGATGCGATCGTCGAAGGCCCGAATTTCGAATTCTCGACCGAGACGCGCGAAGAACTCTATTTCGACAAGGCGCGTCTCCTGGAAAACGGCGACCGCTGGGAGCGCGAAATCGCTCGCAACATGGCAATCGATGCGCCCTACCGCTAAGGCGGGGTGATTTGTCCGGCGGCCCCCATTCAGCGGGCGGTGCGCCGGTGACATCTGGATGAAATACCCGGTGCATATCACAAGGCCGGGTTTCGACGGGTAGGGGCATTCGCCCCGATCCCGGTGAGGGACGAAAAGGCACCACGATGGGTCTGCAGGCAATCTTCTTCTATCTCTTCGCGTTCATCGCGGTGGCGTCGGCGTTCATGGTCATTTCGGCCAAGAACCCGGTGCACTCGGTGCTGTTTCTCATCCTGGTCTTCTTCAACGCTGCCGGTCTCTTCCTGCTGACGGGCGCCGAATTCCTGGCGATGATCCTGCTGGTCGTCTATATCGGCGCGGTCGCGGTTCTCTTCCTCTTCGTCGTCATGATGCTCGATATCGATTTTGCGGAACTGCGCTCGGGCGTGCTGCAATATGCGCCGATCGGCATGCTGGTCGGCCTCATCGTCGCCGCCGAACTGGTGGTCGTCATCGGTGGCAGCGTGCTGACGCCGGAAGCGGCCAAGGCGATCACCATGCCGATCCCGAACCCGGCCAGCCGTACCAACACGGCGGCCCTCGGCGATGTGCTCTATACGAACTACGTCTACTTCTTCCAGATCGCCGGCCTGGTGCTTCTGGTGGCGATGATCGGCGCAATCGTGCTGACCCTGCGTCACCGCACCAATATCAAGCGACAGGATGTTTCCAAGCAGGTGGCCCGCACGCCGGCGACAGCCGTCGAAGTGGTCAAGGTCAAGCCGGGCCAGGGCGTCTGAGGCGGGAAAAAGGAATAAAGACATGGAAATCGGACTTTCCCATTACCTCACGGTCAGCGCCATCCTCTTCACGCTCGGCGTTTTCGGCATCTTCCTGAACCGCAAGAACGTCATCATCATCCTGATGTCGGTGGAGCTCATCCTGCTCTCGGTCAACTTGAACATGGTGGCCTTCTCCTCCTTCCTGAACGACATCGTCGGCCAGGTCTTCGCATTGTTCATCCTGACCGTGGCGGCCGCCGAAGCGGCCATCGGTCTTGCAATTCTCGTCGTCTTCTACCGCAACCGCGGTTCGATCGCCGTCGAAGACGTCAATATGATGAAGGGCTGATCGGGTCATGATCTACAAGGCAATCGTCTTTCTTCCCCTGATCGGCTTCCTGATCGCCGGCCTGTTCGGCCGCTCGATCGGCGCAAAGGCGTCCGAATACGTCACCAGCGGCCTGATGATCATAGCGGCCGTGCTCTCCTGGATCGTCTTTTTCAACGTCGCGCTCGCCCATGGCGAAGCAGGCGGGGTGATCAAGGTTCCGGTCATGCGCTGGATCCAGTCCGGCGGCATCGACGTCGAATGGGCTTTTCGCGTCGACACGCTGACGGCGGTCATGTTCGTCGTCGTCAACACCGTCTCGACGCTCGTGCATGTCTATTCGATCGGCTACATGCACCACGACCCGCATCGGCCGCGCTTCTTCGCCTACCTGTCGCTGTTCACTTTCGCGATGCTGATGCTGGTTACGGCCGACAACCTCGCCCAGATGTTCTTCGGCTGGGAAGGCGTCGGTCTGGCCTCCTACCTGCTCATCGGCTTCTGGTACAAGAAGCCGTCGGCCTCGGCTGCCGCGATGAAGGCCTTCATCGTCAACCGCGTCGGCGACTTCGGGTTCGTTCTCGGCATTGCCGGTGTCTTCGTCTTGTTCGGCTCGATCAGCTTCGAGACGATCTTTGCGGCTGCCGCCACCTATCTGCCGGCTGCGGGCGCTCCGGAGGCGTCTCAGGTCATCGCCAACATCTTCGGCATGGAACTGACCAAGAGCGGTGCGATCACCATCGTCTGCCTGCTGCTGTTCATGGGCGCGATGGGCAAGTCGGCGCAGTTCCTGCTGCACACCTGGCTTCCGGACGCCATGGAAGGCCCGACCCCGGTGTCTGCGCTCATCCATGCCGCGACCATGGTCACCGCCGGCGTCTTCCTCGTCGCCCGCATGTCGCCGATCTTCGAACTGTCGCCCAGCGCCCTGCTGGTCGTCACCATCATCGGCGCGATCACCGCCTTCTTCGCGGCGACCGTCGGCCTCGTCCAGAACGACATCAAGCGCGTCATCGCTTATTCGACTTGCTCGCAGCTCGGCTACATGTTCGTGGCGCTCGGCCTTGGCGCCTATGGCGCGGCGATCTTCCACCTCTTCACCCACGCCTTCTTCAAGGCGCTGCTGTTCCTTGGCGCCGGCTCGGTCATCCATGCCGTCGATGGCGAGCAGGACATGCGCTACATGGGCGGCCTCAGGAAGCACATCCCGGTCACTTTCTGGATGATGACGATCGGAACGCTGGCGCTGACCGGCGTCGGCATCCCGGGAACCATGTTCGGTTTCGCCGGCTTCTTCTCCAAGGACGTGATCATCGAAAGCGCCTATTCGTCCCATTCGGCGGCGGCGGGCTTTGCCTTCACGCTTCTGGTCATCGCCGCGCTGTTCACCAGCTTCTATTCCTGGCGTCTCGCTTTCCTGACCTTCTTCGGCAAGCCGCGCGCCTCCGCCGACGTCATGCACCATGTGCACGAATCGCCGATGGTCATGCTGGCGCCGCTCTATATCCTTGCCGCCGGTGCGGTTCTCGCCGGCGTTCTGTTCGAAGGTTATTTCTTCGGCCACGAATATGCCGAGTTCTGGAAGGGCGCACTGTTCACGCTGCCGGAAAACAAGATCCTCGAAGAGTTCCATCACGTGCCGCTGCTGGTCGCCTGGAGCCCCTTCATCGCCATGGCGGTCGGTTTTGTCACGGCCTGGTATTTCTACATCAAGTCGCCGTCGACGCCCCGTCGTCTCGCCGCTTCGCAGAAGGTCCTCTACGAGTTCCTGCTCAACAAGTGGTATTTCGACGAACTCTACGACTTCCTCTTCGTCCGCTCCGCCAAGGCGCTCGGCCGGTTCCTGTGGAAGAAGGGTGACATCGGCGTCATCGATACCTACGGCCCGAACGGCGTTGCCGCCCGCGTGGTCGACGTCACCAACCGGGTGGTCAAGCTGCAGTCCGGTTATCTTTATCACTATGCGTTCGCGATGCTGATCGGCATCGCCGCCCTCGTCACCTGGATGATGCTCGGGAGCTCGATCTAATGACCGACTGGCCAATTCTCTCGACGGTCACCTTTCTGCCGCTGGTCGGCGTACTGTTGCTGCTTCTGACGCCGAGCGCGGATTCGGCTGCGCGTTCGTATTCTTCGAACCTGCATGCAGGGGATGAAGCCGATCGCGCCCGGGGCGCCCGCCGTAACATCCTCAACGTCGCGCTGTTCACGACGGTCTTCACCTTCATTGTCTCGCTGTTCATCTGGATCGGCTTCGATAACTCGAATGCCGGCTTCCAGATGGTCGAGAAGCACGACTGGCTCGGCACCGGCATCTCCTATCATCTCGGCGTCGACGGCATCTCCATGCTGTTCGTCATCCTGACGACCTTCCTGATGCCCTTCTGCGTGCTCGCCAGCTGGAATACGATCGAAAAGCGCCTCAAGGAGTACATGATCGCCTTCCTGCTTCTGGAAGTGGTCATGACCGGCGTCTTCGTTTCGCTCGACGTCGTGCTCTTCTACGTCTTCTTCGAAGCGACCCTCATTCCGATGTTCGTCATCATCGGTGTGTGGGGCGGCAAGGACCGCGTCTACGCCTCCTACAAGTTCTTCCTCTATACGCTGCTCGGCTCCGTGCTGATGATGCTCGCCATCATGGCCATGTACTGGCAGGCCGGCACCACGGACATTACCGCGCTCCTGAAATACGGCTTCCCGGCCGGCATGCAGACCTGGCTCTGGCTCGCCTGCTTTGCGGCCTTCTCGGTGAAGATGCCGATGTGGCCGGTCCATACCTGGCTTCCGGACGCGCACGTCCAGGCTCCAACCGCTGGCTCGGTGATCCTGGCCGGCGTCATGCTGAAGCTCGGCGGTTACGGGATGATCCGTTTCTCGCTCGCCATGTTCCCGATCGCGTCCGAACATTTCGCGCCGCTGGTCTTCTCGCTGTCGGTCATCGCAATCATCTACACATCGCTGGTGGCGATGATGCAGGACGACATCAAGAAGCTGATCGCCTATTCGTCGGTCGCCCACATGGGCTACGTGACCATGGGCATCTTTGCCGCCAACGTGCAGGGCGTGCAGGGCGCGATCTTCCAGATGCTGTCGCACGGCATCGTGTCGGGCGCACTCTTCCTCTGCGTCGGCGTTGTCTACGACCGTCTCCACACCCGTGAGATCTCGGCTTATGGCGGTCTCGTCAACAACATGCCGAAATACGCCGTCGCCTTCATGATCTTCACCATGGCCAATGTCGGCCTGCCGGGCACGTCCGGCTTCGTCGGCGAATTCCTGACGATCATCGGCGTCTTCCGGGTCAACACCTGGGTCGCCCTGTTTGCGGCCACCGGCGTCATCCTCTCGGCCTCCTACGCGCTCTGGCTCTATCGCCGGGTGATCTTCGGGGCGCTCGAGAAGGAAAGCCTCAAAGGCCTGCTCGACCTTTCCGGCCGCGAAAAGCTCATTCTCTATCCGCTGATCGCGATCACCATCTTCTACGGCTTCTATCCGGCGCCGATCTTCGATGCGACGGCAGCATCGGTAGACCTGCTGGTGAACAATTATTCCGCAGCCCTGGCAGCAGCGAAAGACCTTGCACTCAACGTGCACTGAGACGGGACACGACTGGATATGACCGCTGAAATTCTCTCCCTAAGCCTGCAGCTCTCGATGCCGGAGATCATCCTGGCCGTGGGCGCGCTCGCTCTTCTGATGATCGGCGTCTTCTCCGGCGACAAGTCCGCGCCGACGGTGACGGGGCTTGCGGTAGCACTGCTGGCGGTCGCCGGCCTCTGGCTGATCTTCATGCCCGGCGAGGGCGTTGCCTATGGCGGCGCCTTCAAGCTTGATGCCTTCGGCCGCTTCATGAAGGTCTTGGCGCTCATCGGTTCGATCACCGCCATGGTCATGTCCGTCGGCCATGCGAAGTCGGATCAGCTCAACCGCTTCGAATTCCCGGTGCTTCTGGTCCTGTCGACGCTCGGCATGCTGCTGCTGATCTCGGCGAACGACCTGATCGCGTTCTATCTCGCTCTCGAACTGATGTCGCTGGCGCTCTACGTCATCGCAGCCTTCAACCGGGACAGCCTGCGCTCGACCGAAGCCGGCCTCAAATATTTCGTCCTCGGCGCGCTCTCCTCCGGCATGATGCTTTACGGCATGTCGCTGGTCTACGGCTTCACCGGCAATACCGGCTTTGAGGGCATCGCCAAGGTTCTCTCCGCCGAAACCCGTGGCCTGGGCCTGATCTTCGGCATGGTCTTCGTGCTCGCCGGCGCCTGCTTCAAGATTTCCGCCGTGCCGTTCCACATGTGGACGCCGGACGTTTATGAAGGCGCGCCGACCCCGGTCACCGCCTTCTTCGCGGCCGGCCCGAAGGTTGCCGCCATGGCGATCCTGGTGCGCATCGTGTCCGACGCCTTCCTGCCGCTCGTTGCCGACTGGCGCCAGATCATCGTCTTCGTGTCGATCGCCTCCATGCTGCTCGGCTCGTTCGCGGCGATCGGCCAGCGCAACATCAAGCGACTGATGGCCTATTCCTCGATCGGCCACATGGGCTACGCGCTGGTCGGCCTTGCCGCCGGCTCCGAGACGGGCGTCTCGGGCGTCGTCCTCTACATGACCATTTATATGGTCATGACGCTGGGCACCTTCGCCTGCATCATGGCGATGCGCCGCAAGGAAGGCGGCAATGTCGAGAATGTCGACGATCTCGCCGGCCTGTCGTCGACCAAGCCATTCATGGCGGTGGTACTGACTGCGCTGATGTTCTCGATGGCCGGCATCCCGCCGCTCGCTGGCTTCTTCGCCAAGTATTTCGTCTTCGTCGCGGCGATCGAAGCGAAGCTCTATGCGCTGGCCGTCATCGGCGTGCTCTCCTCGGTCGTCGGCGCCTATTATTACCTGCGCATCGTCAAGCTGATGTGGTTCGATGAAGCCAAGGGCGAGTTTGCTCGTATCTCCGGCGAACTGCGCCTGGTCTTCGGTCTCTCCGGCCTCTTCGTCGTCGCCTATGTGCTGATCGGCGGCCCGATCGGCACGGCGGCAAGCGCCGCCGCGAAGTCCTTCTTCTGAGAATGCCGGGAGCAAGGGGCCGTTTCTCGCTCGATGCATTCCGTCACGAGGCGCTCGACGAGGTCGGATCCACCAATAGCGAATGTCTCGCCCGCGCTCGCGCGGGCGATTCCGGTTTGTTATGGCTGACCGCAACGCGGCAGCTCGCCGGCCGCGGCCGCCGTGGCCGGGCCTGGACATCGGAACCGGGCAATCTCTATGCTTCGCTGCTGCTGATCGATCCTGCGCCGCCGGAGAGGATCGGCTCGCTGCCGCTCGCTGTCGCAGTCGCCGTCCATGCCGCAGTCAGGTCGGTTCTGCCGCCGGGCGGCGACCCGCTCGACGTCAAATGGCCGAACGATATCCTGATCGGCCGCAAGAAGACCTGTGGCATCCTTCTGGAGGGCGAGGGGCTGCCGGATGGCCGCCGCGCGCTCGTCATCGGCATCGGCATCAATATCCGCCATATGCCCGATAGTGCAGCCTACGCGGTCACGCGGCTTGCCGATCACGGCGCCAACGTCTCGCCGGAAGAGCTTTTCGCGCATCTTTTCAGAGAGATGGCACAGGTTCTGGAATCCTGGGATGAGGGCCGGGGCACGCCCGAAATCAGCCGGCGCTGGCGCGAGGTCGCCTGCGGCATCGGCGAAAAAATCACCGTGAACCTGCCGGACCGCTCGCTTGTTGGTACATTCGCAGGTATCGATGACAAAGGATTTTTGCTGCTCGACACCGGACTGGGCGCGCTAACGTCGATCGCCGCCGGTGATGTATTTTTTCAAGGAATGGAATAGACAAAGAAAATGGCAAACCAAGAAGAACTGGTGTTTCTGCCGCTTGGCGGCGTCGGCGAGATCGGCATGAACCTCGCCCTCTACGGCTATGGAACGCCGGAGAAACGCCAGTGGATCATGGTCGATTGCGGCGTGACCTTCCCGGGGCCGGACCTGCCGGGCGTCGATCTCGTGCTGCCGGATATCCGCTTCCTCGCCAGCCAGCGCAGCCATCTCAAGGCGATGATCATCACCCATGCGCATGAGGACCATTACGGCGCCATGAACGACCTCTGGCCGGGTCTCAACGTGCCCGTCTACGCGTCGCCGTTCACCGCCGGCATGCTGGAAGCCAAACGCAACTACGAAGGTTCGCGCGCCGAAATCCCGGTGACGATCTTCAAGGCCGGCGATCGCATCAATATCGGCCCGTTCGAGATCGAGGCAATCGGCGTCAACCATTCGATCCCCGAGCCGATGTCGCTGGTCATCCGCACCCCGCTCGGCAACGTTGTCCATACGGGCGACTGGAAGATCGACCACGCGCCATCGCTCGGGCCGTTCACCGACGAGGCGCGCTTCCGCAAGATTGGCGACGAAGGCGTGCTGGCGCTGATGTGCGACAGCACCAACTCCATGCGCGAGGGCGTTTCGCCATCGGAAGAGGAAGTCTCCGAAGGCCTGCGCCAGATCATCGAGGCGGCCGAGGGCAGGGTGGCGATCACCACCTTCTCCTCGAATGTCGGCCGCATCCGGTCGATCGCCCAGGCCGCGGACGCTGCCGGCCGCGAAGTCCTGCTGCTCGGCTCGTCGCTGAAGCGCGTCGTCGGCGTCGCCCGCGATATCGGCATCATGGAGGGCCTGAAGCCCTTCATCGCCGAGGACGAGTACGGCTATATCCCGCGCGACAAGATTGTCGTGATCCTGACCGGCAGCCAGGGCGAGCCGCGCGCCGCACTCGCTAAGATCGCCCGCGACGAGATGCGCCACGTGGCGCTGACGTCAGGCGATACGGTGGTCTTTTCCTCGCGCACCATCCCCGGCAACGAGAAGGCGATCATCGAGATCAAGAACGGCCTGATCGAGCAGGGGATCAAGATCGTCACCGACAGCGACGCGCTCGTCCACGTCTCCGGCCACCCGCGCCGCAGCGAACTGGTGCAGATGTACGAGTGGACTCGCCCGCAGATTCTCGTGCCCGTCCACGGCGAGGCCGCGCATCTGACGGCCCAGGCCGAACTCGGCGCATCCGTCGGCATCAACAGCATCCCGCGCGTCAGGAACGGCAATATTCTGCGTCTGGCGCCCGGCCCGGCCGAGGTGATCGGCGATGCGCCGCATGGACGCATCTTCAAGGATGGCAAGCTGATCGGCGACTTCGAGGAAATGGGCATCGGCGACCGCCGCAAGCTCTCCTTCGTCGGCCATGTCTCCGTCAACGTTCTGCTCGACACCCGCTATGACTTCGTGACCGATCCCGATCTCATCGCCTTTGGCCTGCCGGAATTCGACGACGAGGGCGAGGACATGGAGGATACGCTCTACGACGCCGTGCTCGGCGCCGTCGAAAGCATTCCGCGCGCCCGCCGCAAGGATCTCGACATGGTCCGCGAGGCGATCCGCCGCGCCGTCCGCTCCACCGCCAACGAGGCCTGGGGCAAGAAACCGATCGTGACGGTGTTCGTTACGCGTCTCTGAGGGGACGGGTTGTTTGCCCCTCACTTGCGATTTCTAACACTTAGCCTTTGGCTAAGATGTTGAAATCGCTTTCTCTCCCACAAGGGGAGGGATAACAGTGCCGCGGCGCCGCAGTCCTACCTCCCCCATGGCGGGGGAGGAAGAAAAATCAGCATCTTAGCCGGAAGGCTAAGTGCTAGATTTTTCGGGTGAGGGGGCGGGAATGGATGCAGTTCCCGAAGGAGGACAGACATGCTCGGACGCGTCAATCACATCGCCATCGCCGTGCCGGATCTTGGCGTCGCGACCACGACCTATCGCGATACGCTCGGCGCCCGTGTCTCCCAGGCCCAGGCCTTGCCCGAGCATGGGGTCACCGTGGTCTTCGTCGAACTCCCCAACACCAAGGTGGAACTGCTCGAGCCGCTCGGACCCGATTCGCCGATTGCGGCCTTCCTCGAGAAGAACCCGTCCGGCGGCATGCACCATATCTGCTATGAGGTGGACGATATCATCGCCGTACGCGACAAGCTGAAGGCGATCGGTGCGCGGGTCCTCGGAGACGGCACTCCAAAGACCGGAGCCCATGGAAAACCTGTGCTTTTCCTGCATCCGAAGGACTTCAACGGCACCCTGGTCGAGCTCGAACAGGTCTGAGTCCCGCAACTGTGACATCACGTCAGGGCATGCAGGTTTGAGCTTGCCGGCCTTTAGGCCTATAAGGCGCCAATTCTTCGAACCGGAATCGAGTCGAGACCATGCCGCTTTTGACGGTCGCCGCCATCTACTTCATCATCTGGTGGACCGTGCTCTTCATCGTCCTTCCGCTCGGCTATCGCAGCCAGCAGGAAGACGGCGAGGTGACCAACGGTACTGTGGAAAGCGCCCCGGCCCGGTTTCGCGGCGGCCGCGTCATCCTCTTGACGACCGTGATCTCGACGCTGCTCTATCTGGGATACTATGTTGCATCCGCCTATTTCGGCGTCGGCATTGCCGATATTCCCGTCATCGTGCCGACCTTCGACTGAAGCGCACGAATAAGGCAGGATCATCGGGAGCCTGTCATTTCCTTGTCATGATTTGCAGGCATAGGAGCGGCGGCGAAGGCACCCGCGTGGCCGCTCGGATTGGCGAAAAAGCAAAAAAAAACAAGGCGGTTAAGCCTTGTTTCTAGTGTCGCGTGATCCTTAACCGTTACCGGGGCTGCGACAAGCGCGCCTAAGATCTGATCCTCCCAAGACTTGACCGCGAAATGGCAAGAATTTGAACTCCTTGCCTCTTTTGTGAGCTGAACCTAGCCCAAAGGATGTGCTTTGTCATCCGCTTTTTTTGTATTTTTGCTACACTTCGATAAAATTTTTCGGTTGACAAAAATGTCGCACACTTGCCACGAAATCCCCGCTTTTGGCGGGTCTGGAAGTGCCGGCGCAGATTCGTGAACAACGTGCGATTCATGCTGGGGCGGGTTCCCTTGGGCCTGAGGAACGGCTATGTACCCTCCCAATATTGTTGAAGAAAATGGCCGATTCCTCGCCTGCTGGGGATAGGCCTGACAACCTCGGAAATCGCGATGCGCCTGTCCCGCTATTTTATGCCCATCCTGAAGGAAAACCCCAAGGAAGCGGAAATCGCGTCCCATCGGCTGATGCTGCGTGCCGGCATGATCCGCCAGCAGAGCCAGGGCATCTATTCCTGGCTGCCGCTCGGCAAGCGCGTGCTCGACAAGGTCAACGCCATCATCCGCGAGGAGCAGAACCGTGCCGGCGCCATTGAGGTGCTGATGCCGACGCTGCAATCCGCCGAACTCTGGCAGGAAAGCGGCCGCTACGACGCCTATGGCAAGGAAATGCTGCGCATCAAGGACCGCCAGGAGCGGCCGATGCTCTACGGCCCCACCAATGAGGAAATGATCACGGACATCTTCCGGTCCTACGTCAAATCCTACAAGAACCTGCCGCTCAACCTCTATCACATCCAGCTGAAGTTCCGTGACGAGATCCGTCCGCGCTTCGGCACCATGCGCTCGCGCGAGTTCCTGATGAAGGACGCCTATTCCTTCGATCTGACCAAGGAAGCCGCCGAGCATTCCTATCGCAAGATGTTCACCGCCTATCTGCGCACCTTCTCCAGGCTTGGCCTCAGGGCGATCCCGATGCGCGCCGACACCGGTCCGATCGGCGGCAACCTGTCCCACGAATTCATCATCCTGGCCGAGACGGGCGAGTCGGAAGTGTTCTCCCACAAGGATTTCGTCAACTTCGACATCCCCAGCACGGACACCAATTTCGATGACGTCGAGGCCATGCAGGCGGTCTTCGACAAGTGGACCTCGGTCTATGCCGCGACCTCGGAAATGCACGACGAGGAAGCCTTCAACGCCATTCCCGAGACCAACCGGCTTTCCGCCCGCGGCATCGAGGTCGGCCATATCTTCTATTTCGGCACCAAATATTCCGAGCCGATGGGCGCCAGGGTGCAGGGACCGGACGGCAAGGAGCACCCTGTCCACATGGGTTCCTACGGCATCGGCCCGACACGCCTTGTTCCCGCCATCATCGAAGCATCGCATGACGACAACGGAATCATCTGGCCGGCATCGGTTGCACCGTTCGACGTCGTGGTCATCAACATGAAGCCCGGCGATGTGACCTGCGACCGGATCTGCGAAACGCTCTACGGCGGTCTCGCGACTGTCGGCAAGGACGTGCTCTACGACGATACGGACGAGCGCGCCGGCACCAAGTTCGCGACCGCCGACCTGATCGGCGTGCCGGTCCAGGTGATTGTCGGGCCCCGGTCCGCCGCGTCAGGCGAAGTGGAGGTCAAGGACCGCAAGACCGGCGAGCGCGAAACGCTGACCGTCGAAGCGGCCATGAACAGGCTTGCCGGCCGATAAAGCCGGCAGGCTGCCGGAGCAATTCCAGGAAAAGTGTGAAGCGGTTTTCCGTCCGGAATTGCGATCACCAGATTGAGGAAATGGCATGGCGAGTGTCGCGGCGAATGGTGAAGCGGTAAAGGCGGGCGGTTCGCCTGCTGCCGGTCCTTTCTCGGCTTTCGAGCGGATGGTCGCCTGGCGTTACCTGCGCTCGCGCCGCCGCGAGGCCTTCATCTCGGTCATCGCCGGTTTTTCCTTCATCGGCATCATGCTCGGCGTCGCGACGCTGATCATCGTCATGGCCGTGATGAACGGTTTCCGCACCGAGCTCATCTCGCGCATTCTCGGCATCAACGGCCACATGATCGTCCAGCCGATCGACGGGCCGCTCACCGACTACGCCGAGCTCACCCAGAAATTTGCGGCCATCCCAGGTGTGCGGATGGCGCTGCCGCTGGTCGAGGGCCAGACGCTGGCATCGGGCCGTGGCGGTGCGGGTTCCGGCGCGCTGGTGCGCGGTGTCCGCCCGGAGGATCTCGAAAAGCTGTCGGAAGTCGCCGGCAACGTCAAGTCGGGCGATATGGTCGGTTTTGCCTCGGGGCAGGGGGTTCTGGTCGGCTCCAGGCTCGCAGCCCAGCTCGGCCTTTCCGCCGGCGACCAGATCACCCTGATCTCGCCGGAAGGCGACGTGACGCCGATGGGCGTCAATCCGCGCGTCAAATCCTATCCGGTCTCCGGCATTTTCGAGATCGGCATGTCGGAATACGACGCGACGATCATCTATATGCCGCTCGAGGAATCGCAGCTCTATTTCAATGCCGACGGCATCGTTCAGTCGATCGAGCTGTTCATCGACAATCCCGACAATGTCGACGATCTGCGCCCGAGGATCGAGGCGGCCGCCGGCCGCCAGATCTTCATCACCGACTGGCGGCAGCGCAACCAGACCTTCTTCTCCGCGCTTCAGGTGGAGCGCAACGTCATGTTCATGATCCTGACGCTGATCGTGCTGGTGGCGGCGCTCAATATCATCTCCGGCCTGATCATGCTGGTGAAGGACAAGGGCAGCGATATCGCCATCCTGCGCACCATGGGTGCTGGTGCGGGCGCGATCATGCGCATCTTCTTCATGACCGGGGCGGCGATCGGCCTCGTCGGAACGTTCGCAGGCGTCCTGCTCGGCGTGGTCGTCTGTCTCAACGTCGAATCGATCCGCCAGTTCTTCTCCTGGATCTCGGGTACCATCCTCTTCGATCCGCAACTCTATTTCCTCAGCCAGCTGCCGGCGGAGATGAGCTTTGGCGAGACCTTCTCGGTGGTCATGATGGCGCTCGTCCTCTCCTTCATCGCCACCATCCTTCCGGCATGGCGGGCCTCCCGGCTCGATCCTGTCCAGGCCCTTCGATACGAATAGGACCCACATCCTTCATGGCACCCAAAACCGTCTTGCAGCTCTCGGGCGTCGAACGTCACTATGGCCAGGGCGAGACCACGCTTTCGATCCTGAAGGGGGCTGATTTCGACCTTAAGACCGGCGAGATTGTCGCGCTGGTCGCCCCGTCGGGCACCGGCAAATCGACGCTTCTGCATCTCGCCGGCCTGCTCGAACATCCGGACGCCGGCGAAGTCTTTCTCGCCGGGCATGCCTGCAACGGACTTCCCGATGCGGAGCGCACTGCGATGCGCCGCAACCAGATCGGTTTCGTCTACCAGTTCCACCATCTCCTGCCGGAGTTTTCCGCGGTCGAGAACATCATGATGCCGCAGCTGATCGCCGGCCTCTCCAAGGCCGAGGCGAAGGAGCGGGCAAGCCAGCTTCTGGACTATATGCGCATCGGCCACCGCGCCGAGCACCGCCCTTCCGAACTGTCCGGCGGCGAGCAGCAGCGCGTGGCGATCGCCCGTGCCGTCGCCAACGCCCCGCGCGTGCTTCTTGCCGACGAACCGACCGGCAATCTCGACCCGAAGACCGCATCCTATGTCTTCGACGCACTGGAAGCCCTGGTGCGCCAGTCCGGCCTCGCGGCCCTCATCGCCACCCACAACCACGACCTCGCCAGCCGCATGGACCGCCGCGTGACGATCGAGGGCGGCAAGGTCGTCGAGATGTGAAGAGGCGGATATGCGTGCGTCTGGATCCTCGGGTCGAGCCCTAGGATGACGCCGCTGGGTGGTGTGCTCCGCCCCTTCCTCCGTCATCCTCGGGCTCGACCCGAGGATCCACTCTCCACACGCCGACCCATCCGGGCATATTCGAAACCTCCACGGATGGTCATCCAGTCCGGATGTATCCGCATGCGCCGATCCAACCGAAAATCCCACCATTAATGGCTTGTTTACCAGGTGAGGGAGGATATCGCGATATGTTTGTTTCCGGTCTGTTCTTTTATTGACTCTCAAACAAAATGAGAACAAATTAAAAACATAAGAGAACACGGGAGACGACGATGACTGACCTGCTTCGTGACATTGCCGCATTCGCTTCCATCGCCACCTTCGTGGCAAGCCTCTCCATGATCATGATGGCCATGTGATCTGGACCCTCGGCCGAAAGGCGTTGAGGGGGAAAATCCGAACTGGACTCTCAAGTCCCTGCGCCGGACAATAGCCTGATTCATGAGATGGATATGGCGCAGACATGGCAGACAAAATGGACGTAAAATCGGGATCGGAAGAGCTGGGAACCAGCCCTCAATTCGTTCACCTGCGCGTCCATTCCGCCTACTCGCTTCTCGAGGGCGCCTTGCCGCTCAAGAAGATCCTCTCGAAGGCGATCGCGGACAATCAGCCTGCGATCGCGATAACCGACACCAACAATCTCTTCGTCGCGCTGGAATTCGCCCAGAAGGCGATCGGAGACGGCCTGCAGCCGATCATCGGCTGCCAGCTGTCGATCGATATGGAAGACCAGTCGGACGAGCGGCGCAACAGCCACCAGCAGCTCGCCAAGCTGCCGGCGATCGTCGTGCTGGCGGCCAATGCCGTCGGTTACGAACGGCTCGTCGACCTGATCAGCCGCGCCTATCTCGGCGACGAGGGGCATCAGTCCATCCATATCAGCCGCTCCTGGCTGGAGGACGGCGGCACCGAGGGGCTGATCGCGCTGACCGGGGCCGGAAGCGGGCCGGTCGACATGGCTCTGAAGGAAGGCAATGCTACGCTTGCCGAAGCGAGGTTGCTGAAACTCAAGGAGATATTCGGCGACCGGCTTTACGTCGAACTGCAGCGCCACGGCGCCTACGACCGGCGCCACGAGCACAAGATCGTCACGCTCGCCTACGACCACGACCTGCCGCTGGTGGCGACCAACGAGGCCTTCTTTCCCACCAAGTCCGAGTTTGATGCTCATGACGCGCTGATGGCGGTTGCCCATAATGCGATCGTCTCGGACGACACCCGGTTCCGCCTGACGCCGGACCATTATCTGAAGAGCCGCGCCGAGATGGCAAAGCTGTTCGCCGACCTGCCGGAGGCACTCGAAAATACCGTCGAGATCGCCCGGCGCTGTTCTTTCGTCCTGAAAACCCGCAATCCGATCCTGCCGCGCTTCACCGGCGCCACCGACGATCCGGCGGAAGCCGAACGCGCCGAGGCGGAGGAGCTGCGCCGCCAGTCCGTCGAAGGTCTCGAAGAGCGCATTGCGACGCTCGGCATGACGCGCGGTTATACCGAACAGGACTATCGCGACAGGCTGGATTTCGAGCTCAGCGTCATCGAGAAGATGAAGTTCCCGGGCTACTTCCTGATCGTTGCCGACTTCATCAAATGGGCAAAGCAGCAGGGCATCCCGGTCGGTCCCGGTCGTGGTTCGGGTGCGGGCTCGCTGGTCGCCTATGCGCTCACCATTACCGACGTCGATCCGCTGCGCTTCTCGCTGCTGTTCGAGCGCTTCCTCAATCCCGACCGCGTCTCGATGCCGGACTTCGACATCGACTTCTGCCAGGATCGCCGCGAAGAGGTGATCCGCTACGTGCAGCAGAAATACGGCCGCGAGCAGGTGGCGCAGATCATCACCTTCGGTTCGCTGCAGGCGCGCGCCGCCTTGCGCGACGTCGGCCGCGTGCTCGAAATGCCCTATGGCCAGGTCGACAAGATCTGCAAGCTGGTGCCGAACAACCCCGCCAACCCGACGCCCCTGTCGAAGGCGATCGAGGAGGATCCGAAATTCCAGGAGGAGGCCGACAAGGAGCCCGTCGTCGCCCGCCTTCTCGATATCGCCCAGAAGATCGAAGGCCTCTACCGCCACGCCTCGACCCACGCCGCTGGCATCGTCATCGGCGACCGTCCGCTGTCGAAGCTCGTGCCGATGTATCGCGACCCGCGCTCGGACATGCCGGTCACCCAGTTCAACATGAAATGGGTGGAGCAGGCGGGCCTGGTGAAGTTCGACTTCCTCGGCCTGAAGACGCTGACCGTGCTGAAGACCGCCGTCGATTTCTGCCGCAAGCGCGGCATTGAGGTCGATCTCGCCAAGATCCCGCTGGACGACACCAAGACCTACGAGATGCTCTCGCGCGGCGAGACGGTCGGCGTGTTCCAGGTGGAAAGTGCCGGCATGCGCAAGGCGCTGATCGGCATGCGGCCGGACTGTATCGAGGACATTATCGCGCTCGTGGCGCTTTATCGTCCGGGCCCGATGGAAAACATTCCGACCTACAATGCCCGCAAGCACGGCGAGGAGGAGATCGAATCGATCCATCCGACGATCGACCACCTCCTGAAAGAGACCCAGGGGGTTATCGTCTACCAGGAGCAGGTCATGCAGATCGCTCAGGTGCTGTCGGGCTATTCGCTCGGCGAGGCCGACCTGCTGCGCCGCGCCATGGGCAAGAAGATCAAGGCCGAGATGGACCAGCAGAGCGAACGCTTTGTCGATGGCGCCATCAAGAACGGCGTCTCCAAGCCGCAGGCCAACAACATCTTCGAACTGCTGGCCAAATTCGCCAACTACGGCTTCAACAAAAGCCACGCCGCGGCCTACGCGATCGTCTCCTACCAGACCGCCTTCATGAAGGCGCATTATCCGGTCGAGTTCCTTGCCGCCTCGATGACCTACGATATGTCGAACAGCGAGAAGCTGAACGATTTCCGGCAGGATGCCGGCCGCCTGGGCATCGCGGTCATTCCGCCTTCGGTGCAGACCTCGTTCCGGCATTTCGAGACCGGCGACAACAGGATCTATTACGCGCTGGCCGCCATCAAGGGCGTCGGCGAGTCGGCGGTCGACCACATCACCGAAGTGCGCGGCGATGTGCCGTTTGCCAGCATCGAGGATTTCTGCCTGCGGATCGATCCGAAACAGGTCAACCGCCGCGTCATGGAAAGCCTGATCTCGGCGGGCGCCTTCGATTGTTTCGGCCGTGATCGCGCCGAATTGAGCGGCGGCCTAGACCGCATCATCGGTTATGCGCAGCGCGCGCAAGGGGAGAAGGTCAGCGGCCAGCACGACATGTTCGGTTCGTCCTCCGCCTCCGGGCCGGAAACGTTGATCTTCCCGTCGTTTACGCCCTGGATGCCGTCCGAAAAGCTGATGCGCGAATATCAGGTGCTCGGCTTCTATCTCTCGGCCCACCCGCTGGATGCCTATGCCAGCGTGCTAGCCAAGATGCGCGTCCAGAATTTCGCGGACTTTTCCGCCGCCGTGAAACAGGGCGCTACCGCCGGCAGGCTGGCCGGAACGGTAACCAGCAAGCAGGAGCGCAAGACCCGTACCGGCAACAAGATGGGCATCGTCACCTTCTCGGATGCGACCGGCCAGTTCGAGGCGGTGCTGTTCTCGGAGGGGCTGGCGCAATATCGAGACCTGCTCGAACCCGGCAAGTCGCTGGTCATCACCGTGCAGGCAGAAGAGCGGCCGGAAGGCATCGGCCTGCGCATCCAGACGGCGCAGTCGCTCGAGGAAAAGTCGGTGCAGATGCAGAAGGCGCTGCGCGTCTTCGTGCGCGATTCAGGCCCGATGCGCGCCGTCGCGCGCCACCTCAACGCCCGAGGCGACGGGCTTGTGTCCTTCGTGATCATCAAGGATGACGGCAAGCGGGAAATCGAGGTGGAGCTGACGGAAAAATACCGTATCTCGCCCGAAATCGCCGCGGCGCTGAGGACCGCGCCGGGCGTTCTCGACGTCGAGCTGGTCTAGAAGACGTTAATAGAGGCCGTAGGCGCGGGGCTTCGCCGCCGTCCGCCGCTGGCTGACCGGTTGCGGCCTGGTGATGGAGGCCTGCGCTTCGGCCACCCGCTGCAGCGGCTGGGTGACGGTGATAAAATCGGTGCCGTCGCCGGTATCCTGGCCGATGCCCTGGTCGTTGATCGTCAGAGACGAGCCGTCGCTGATCAGCGTTTCGATGCGGTCGCGAATGTCGGCCGACATTTCGATGCGGTTGAGAGCCTGCGCGGCGGCGCCCGGCGCGTAAGGATCGTCGGCGACGGTGATCCCGAGCCGCTGCTTCATCGCAGCGCTGAGGCCGTTGGGAACGGTGACGCTGTGCCACTCGGCCGTCTCTTCCTTGCGCTCGACCTTGTCGACGCTGAAGAAATGCGTGCCGAGCGCGATTTCGGGATCCTTGATGCCGACCGGGGCCTCGAACACGGGTTGGAAATTCTGGCGCACCATGATCTGGCCCATCGGCGGACGCGGCTTGCCCGCGGTCTCGTAAAGCGAATCCAGGAATTCCGGCGTCACCAGCGCGCCCTTGGGCGACAGGTTCTTCCAGCGCTTGAACCCGGCAATCGCGCTGCGGGTCATCGGTCCGGCGAACCCGTCGCCGCCGCCGGTGTCGAACCCGAGCTGCTGCAGCAGGATCTGGGCGTCCATCAATGTCTCGCGCTCGCCGCGGCGGGTGATGAGGATGCGCAGCGGTGCGACATCCTCTTTCGCGGCCGCGACCGGTTGGGTCGGAGCCGGCCGCGCGTCGGTCGTCGGATGGACGATCGAGGGATTGTTCGGAACGACGTTCATCGCCACTTCGACCGGTTTCGAGCTGCTGCCGATCGACGAGGTTCGCAGTTGGACGTCGGAAAGCAGCGGCCCTGTCGGCAGCGGCTTGCGCGGCAGGAACAGGTTGGCGTTCTCGATCAATTGCGGCACGACCGGCGCATCGGTGATGATCACATGCGCGCCGCGCTCGGTCATCTGGAAGAGCGATTTGGCAAATGCGCCCGGCATGCGCACGCAGCCATGCGAGGCCGGATAGCTCGGCACGCTGTTCGATTCGTGAAGCGCGATGCCCGACCAGGTCAGGCGCTGCATCCACGGCATGGGCGCGTTCGAATAGAGGTTGGATTCGTGATATTTCTGTTTTTCGAGGATCGAGAAGATCCCGCTCGGCGTCGTGTGGCCTTGCTTGCCGGTCGACACCTTGGAGGTGGTGAGGACCGTTTCGCCGTCATAGACGACAAGCGACTGCTTGTCCTTGGAAACGATGATCTGCAGCGTGCGGGCACCTTCCGCAAAAGCCGCATGCGACAGCATGGTCGCAGACAAAAGACCTAACCCGAACACCAGGCGACGCAACATGACCGACCCCATACGCAATACAAGACCCGCATATTAGCGCACGAGGTTTAAGGAAGGTTATCCGCGCCGCGAGTAGTTTTAACGTTATGGTTAATAACGGATCACATTTCATTGATCCCGTCGGCGGTTCCCGAAAGTATATCCAGTCTCCACCGCGGCCTTGCCGAATTTGTCGCGCAGCTTGTCCATCGCCGCTTCTGCAGCCGCACGCCGGCCGGCCTGGCGGTCAACGAGGTCGGGCGGGTCTGCAAGCGTCGGGTCGCCGAGATCGGTGACGCCGATGCCCAGCAGGCGGAATTTGGTGCCGTCGGTCTCGCGCTCCATCAGCGACAGCCCGGTGCGGAAAATGCGGTCGGCGAGCTGGGTCGGGTCCTCCAGCCGCTTGTTGCGGGTGCGGCTCTTGAAGTCGGAGGTCTTCAGCTTGAGAACGACGGTCTGGCCGGCAATGCCGTGTTTCTTCAGCCGTGCCGAGACCTTTTCGGAAAGCCGCCGCAGGATCGGCACGAGATCGTCATAGCTGGAGATATCGTCGAAGAAGGTGGTCTCGGCCGAAACGCTCTTGGCCGCGTCGTTTACATGCACTTCCCGATCGTCGATACCGCGCGAAAGGCGATAGAGCCGCTGGCCCATCGAGCCGTAGCGGCGCATCAGGTCGGCCTCCTGCATGGTCTGGAGCTGGCCGATGGTGCGGATCCCGTCCGCCTCCAGCGTTGCGTTGAACGCCTTGCCAACGCCCCAGATGGTGGTGACGGGCCGCGCTGCCAGGAATTCTAGCGCCTCTTCCTGCCCGATCACCGAAAAACCGCGCGGCTTCTGGAGATCCGAGGCGACCTTGGCGAGAAACTTGCAATAGGAGAGGCCGACCGAAACGCTGATGCCGATCTCGTCCTGTACCCGCTTGGCGAACTTGGCGAGAATTCGCGCCGGCGGGGCGTGGTGCAGCCGTTCGGTTCCGGCGAGTTCGAGAAAGGCCTCGTCTATCGACAGCGGCTGAACCAGCGGCGTCAGATCGTGCATCATGGCGCGCACCTGCCGCCCCACTGTCACATATTTTTCCATGTTCGGTGGGATCACGACCGCGTCGGGGCAGAGTTCCAGCGCCTTGAACATCGGCATCGCCGAGCGCACGCCGTTGATGCGGGCGATATAGCAAGCCGTCGAGACGACGCCGCGCTTGCCGCCGCCGATGATCACAGGCTTGTCGGCAAGCTCCGGATTGTCGCGTTTTTCGATCGTCGCATAAAAGGCGTCGCAATCGATATGCGCCAGCGTCAGCGCGTAGAGTTCCTTGTGATAGACGAGGCGCGGGCTGCCGCAGGCGCGGCAACGGCGCACTTCCGCCTTCTGCTCAGCAAGGCAGTCGCGACAGAAGCCGGGTGTCTTGTCAGGCGCGGGCGTCATGGCAGAGAACAAAGGTTGAACGCCGCGACGTTAAGGCTTAAGCTCGTGAGTCACAAGGGACGGTGTGGAGGTTTGGCGTGGATATCGATCTTCGTTTCGAGCCCGTGACGGCAGAGCGCTGGGGGGATTTCGAAATGCTCTTCGGCCCACAGGGTGCCTTCTACCACTGTTGGTGTGTCGCTCTGCGCCTGCCACATGCGGTGCGCACCAGGATGCAGCCGCAGGAGCGGAAGGATCATATCCACGACCGTATAAATGCTGGTCCGCCGCCCGGCATTCTGGCCTACGCGGATGGCGGGCCGGTCGCCTGGGTGCAGGTCGGACCGCGCCATGATGTGCCGCAGTTCAATTCGCCGCGCACCGTCTCGCGCCCGCTGGAGGAGGGGGATGCAACCGATCCCTCTGTCTGGGCGGTCAGCTGCTTTTTCCTGACGCCGAAGCTCAGGGGCAAAGGGCTGAGCCACCGCCTGCTGTCAGGCGCCATCGACTATGCACGCCAGATGGGGGCTCGGTTCGTCGATGCGTGTCCGATCGATCATGTGAAGCAGTCGAAATCGGTGACGCTGTGCATTGGCTCGACGGCGATCTTCGACGCTGCAGGTTTCGACGTGGTGGAGCGCCGCAAGGACGGACGACCGCTGATGCGGCTGGAGCTTTAGATGTCAGGCGGCTTTGGACTGGATGTGGCTACGGATCAGTCCGGCGGCATGGGTCCAGTCCATCGCCCGGACGATACCTTCGTCCGGTTTCGGCGCCAGCAGATGCAGGGGCGAGTCCGGCATCATGTGGAGGACGAGGCATTCGGCGACGTGATCCCGCACCGAGTGGAGATTGTGCGCCATGTCGTCGATGAAGACGCAGGGCAGGGGACGTCCGGCATGCAGGCGCTGCATGATCGGACCCTTGGGCTCTTCGCTGGCGATCAGCGGGAAGGTGAGGCCGATCTGGTCGAGAAGCCGGCGGCGGTGGTCGCGATAGCGCGGCGGCATGGCGGTGAGGAACACGATGTCCGCATCGTCCGACAGCGTCTGCAGTGTCTGGACGACAAGTTCGGTCGGGATCTGCCAGTTTTCCTGCGCCTCGAAAAAGGCTTCGATCAGCCGCCGCACCTGCGCAGGCTCGAGCGCCGTCTGGGTCTCGGCGGAGACGATATTGCCGGTAAGGCGGAAGGAGCGCGGCAGCAGTTCATGACCTTCGCCGCGCAGAAAATCCTGAAAGGGGGCCACGAAGTGCAGCACCACATCGTCGATATCGCAAACGACAAGCGGCCGGTCGCCGAGGCGCACATGGGAAAGGTCGAGGATCTCGCTCATCTCAATAGTCGCCGGAGTCGAGCCCGGGACCGGAATAATGCTGCCAGGCTGCTGCCACGGTCTCGGGTTTTGTACCCGTCGCCTCACAGAAGGCGAGCAGCGTCGGTTCGTGACCCATCAGGAAATCGATCATCCCCGCAAGAAAGCCCGGATCGTTTACCGCATTGCGCAGCTGGTTGGGCTGTACGCCGGAAAGGGCGAGGAATCGGCCCAGCATGTCGGGTTCGTTGGCGAGCCATCCGAGAATGGCGCCTGCCGTCTCTTCCGCTTTGGCTTCGTTGCTTCGAGCATTACCGGGATCGCGCCGCATTATCCGCCGAGTTACCTCTTTTTCAACTAAATGGCTTTACCGTGCCTGATAGGCGCTCTGTGGAATCGGCCGTTCCGGGAGCTTATATACTGAAGGCACTCATGCAAGCCGGGATTTAAGGAACGGATCGCTATGCCCAAACGGGTCATGATCGTCGAGGACAACGAGCTGAACATGAAGCTCTTCCGCGACCTGATCGAAGCATCGGGATACGATACCATCCAGACCCGCAACGGTATGGAAGCGCTTGATCTTGCACGGAAACATCGCCCCGACCTAATTTTGATGGACATCCAGTTGCCCGAAGTTTCGGGTCTGGAAGTCACCAAATGGCTGAAGGAAGACGATGAATTGCACGTCATTCCGGTAATCGCGGTGACCGCCTTTGCGATGAAGGGCGACGAGGAACGCATTCGCCAGGGCGGTTGCGAGGCCTACGTCTCGAAACCCATCTCGGTGCCGAAGTTTATCGAGACAATTAAAACATATCTCGGCGACGCGTGAAAACGGGACGGACCTCATGACGGCGCGGATACTGGTAGTCGACGATATTCCGGCGAATGTGAAGCTGCTCGAAGCCAGGCTTCTGGCTGAATATTTCGACGTCCTGACCGCCGACGACGGCTACAAGGCGCTGGCAATCTGCGACAGCACGCATGTGGACCTGATCCTGCTCGACATCATGATGCCCGGCATCGACGGTTTCGAAGTCTGCGAGCGGCTGAAGGGCAATCCGCGCACCGCCCATATTCCGGTCGTCATGGTCACCGCGCTCGACCAGCCCTCCGACCGCGTGCGCGGCCTGAAGGCCGGCGCCGACGACTTCCTGACCAAACCGGTCAATGACCTGCAGCTCGTTTCGCGCGTGAAAAGCCTGGTGCGGCTGAAGACGCTCAGCGACGAGCTGCGTATCCGCGCCGACACTGCCAGCAACATCGGGCTGGAAGACATGCTCAAGGGTGCCGACGGCCGCGAAGAGACGGCCCAGGTTCTGCTCGTCGATGGCCGCGCAAGCTCGCAGGAGCGCATCATCAAGGCACTGAAGCCGGTTGCCGGCGTCATTGCCATGTCCGATCCGCAGGCAGCGCTTTTCGAAGCGGCGGAGAGCCCTGTCGATATGGTGATCGTCAACGCCAATTTCGACGAATACGATCCACTGAGGCTCTGCTCGCAGCTGCGCTCGTTGGAGCGCACCCGCTTCCTGCCGCTGCTGCTGGTGACCGAGATGGGCGCCGACGATTTGATCGTGCGAGCGCTCGACCTCGGCGTCAACGATTATATCGTCCGGCCGATCGATCCGAACGAACTCGTTGCCCGCGTGCTCACCCAGATCAAGCGCAAGCGCTACAATGATCGCCTTCGCATGAGCGTCCGCCAGACGATCGAGCTTGCCGTCACCGACGGGCTGACCGGCCTCAGCAACCGGCGTTATCTCGACAATCACCTCAAGGTTCTGTTCAACCGGGCTGCCGCGCGCTCCAAGCCGCTGTCCGTCTGCATCACCGATATCGACCGCTTCAAGTCGGTCAACGATGCCTACGGTCACGATGCCGGCGACGAGGTGCTGAAGGAGTTCGCAGCCCGCGTCCGCTCGACCGTTAGGGGAGCCGATCTTGCCTGCCGTTACGGGGGTGAGGAATTCGTGGTGGTCATGCCCGATACCGACGCTATGTCGGCCGGAGCGATTGCCGAACGGCTGCGCAGCATCATCGAGAGCCAGCCGTTCCATTTGAAGACAGCGGGTATCATGCTCAACATCACCGCCTCGCTCGGCCTCGCCTGCAGCACGCAGGGCGCCGAAACGCCGGAACAGCTCCTGAAGCAGGCCGATCGCGCGTTGTATGAAGCGAAAAATGGCGGGCGCAACCGGGTGGTTGCCGCAGCCGCGTAGAGAATCAGCAGATACTGAAATTCCTGCCCCGCCTTCGCCGAATGGCGAAAACACCGAGAAAAAAGCGCCCGGTCCCCAGTTATTTTTGAGCGGAACCCAACTTTTTGTAGGTGCTAATTAATGGAAGAATTTCATGAACAGCTGTCAGTTAACGGGACTGCTGCAGCGCATTCAAGAAATTTCGAATGTATCCGCGCACTCTCAGATTTGCCGGCAGAGAATAGCTGTTTGTATTGGCTTTGAATTTTTTGCATGGCTGAGAAGATAGACAGTGCTCGCCAAGGATGTGCTTGAAAGTTGGAAGGCATTTCTGAGAGCTAGATCAAAGTAAGCATATAAAGCGCCGGGAGTAACTTTGGATTTATGCCAGGAAAATCGAAAAAATATCAGTAGCGGCCGCGGATTTTAACCAACAACAGTGAAGGATTCGGTTCGAGATTAAGATTGTGTTGATTTTCTTTTCGTTTTGCGCAATTTTGGCCCCGACCAGACAGTGTACCCGAAATGGTACATAGATACCCCATGATGCTCAGGTCCGCCGCATCTCCTGGGTCGTGGGGTCGGTCGACCGGCAGGCATACCAAAGCGGTTCCTCGTGCCGTGATTGCAGGCTGGTCGACCCCCATTTGAAAGCGCCGCTTCCAGTTTCTGGAGCGGCGCTTTTTCATTTCTACGCAGCCCGTCCCGCTCTGGATCACTCGGCTACCGCAACGGCCCGAAAATCAGTTCCGAATTCTGGAAAGCCCGCGGCAATGGGAGAATGCTGGGTAAAGCCCAAAAGAAAAGGCGCCTGGCCCTATCGGCCGGCGCCCTTCGACAACCCTCGGATCAAGGTCTTACTTGATCTTGGTTTCCTTGAACTCGACGTGCTTCTTGGCGACCGGGTCGTACTTGGTCTTGGTCATCTTGTCGGTCATCGTGCGGCTGTTCTTCGTGGTGACGTAGAAGAAACCGGTGTCAGCCGTCGACAGCAGCTTGATCTTGATGGTCGTAGCTTTCGCCATGGTGTTCTGCCTCTAAGAAAAAATGAAGCCGCGGACGCGGGTTGGGTCCACGGCGAAATCTGGCGCGAAATTACAAATCGCGCCCGAAAAGTCAACTCCGTTTTGAGCGGAAAAGCATTCGGCAGATGGAAACCAGCACATAGAAGCCAAAGAATCCCGCCAATGCCCAGGCAAAACCGTCATTGCCGGCGATATCGATGGCCGCGCCGATGCCCTGCGGGCCGGCAACAGTGCCGACCGCATAACAGAAGATGAAGGCTGCGTTGGCCGCGGCAAGGTCGGCTCCGCTGAGCCGCGATCCGAGATGCGCCAGGCCGACGGTATAGAGGCCGGAGACGCAACCGCCCCAGAAGAACAGGACCACGGCCATCATGATCCAGTTCTCGATCAGGAAGGGCAGCGCAAGCGATCCTGCGACGCCGAGCACCGCCATGGCGGTCAAGAGTGGCCGCCGATCCCTCAGCTTGTCGGAATAGAGGCCGAGCGGGATCTGGAAGGCCATATTGCCGATGCCCATCACCGTCAGCAGCAGGGCGGCCTGCTGCTCGGTCAGCGCAGACCGAATCGCATAGATCGGGAACAGCGACAGCCCGCCCGCCGAAACCGCGCCGAAGGCGAATACCGCCGCGGTCGCCGTCGGCACAAGGAAGATGTAGTGGAAGAAGTGCCGGTCCGGCTTGGTATCCAGCACGGGGCTTTCATTGCGGGCGATGAAGATCGGGATGATCGCCAGCATGATGATCGCCGCGCCGACCAGGAAGGGCAGGACGCCGTCGCTGCCGAGCGCAGAGAAGAGCAGGGGTCCGATCGCGAAGCCGATGGCCAGCACCGTGGCATAGATGCCGAGAACGAGCCCACGGCGCCGGGGAGGGGCCGCCTCGTTGATCCAGAATTCGGACAGGATGAAAAGCGTCGTCGTCGCGCCGTGGAAGGTGAAGCGCAACGGGAACCACATCCAGAAGGCATCCGCGTAGTAGAAGCCGATGGCGCTGACTGCGGCGACGAGCACCGCGAACATCATCGTCCGCGCCACGCCGTAGTCGTGAGCGATCTTGGTGGTGATCGGCGCGGCAGCCATGGAGGCGACGCCGGCCATGGCTGCGTTGAGGCCGATCAGGGTGGAGGAAATTCCGCGCTTTTCAAGAATGATGCTGAGGAGCGGCAGGCCGAGGCCGATGGCGATGCCCACTGCACTGATGGCGGATATGGCGGCGATCAGCGATGGCCAGTGAATCTTGTCGACATGGCCGTTGGCGTCTGTCGTCGGCTGAGCCATTCAATATTCCTTACAGTCGGCTGCGGACGAATCGTCCATGACGCATGAAGTAGAAGGACACCGGGCTTCCAAACGGTAAAGATGGATCGGAGACCCTCAGGTTTTTCACGTCCTCCAGAACCGCCTGCGTGATGCGCGGGAGTTTCAGACCCGAAAGCTCGGCAATGTCAAGCCAGCGCACGTCCTGAAGTTCGCTTGAATCGCCCAGGCGCGTCATGTCGAAGCGGGTTTCGTCGGCGAAGGTGAGAAAGAAGCGGGTATCGTAGCGCCGGACATTGCCGGGCGGCGTGATGGCGCGGGCGACATAGCGCAGGCGGGAGAGGTCGGCAGCGCCGCCGCAGGCAAGCCCGGTCTCCTCCTGGAGTTCCCTGAGGGCCGCGAGCGCCAATGCCCGGGCGCGGGCCGAGGTCATGCGGGCGGTGGTGCCTGCCGCCAGCTTTTCGAAGACGAGCGGGTCGAGGTCGGCGCCGAAGGGAAGGGCATGGTCGCGAGGGTCGCGCTTGCCGCCCGGGAACACGTAGACATCCGGCATGAAGACATGGCCGCTGCCGCGCCGGCCCATGAGGACCCGGGGAGCCACGTCCGAGCGATCGATCAGGATCAGGGAAGCTGCGTCCTTGGGCGCCACGCCGGCCACACGCGCATGCTTCGGCGCGTCCATTGCGAACGGAGCCTGTTCCTCGGCAGACGATGTCATGCGATCGGTCCGCCCCGGCCCGGATCGACGGCTTCGTCGTCCGTGCCATTGAAGCCGTGCATCTTCAGCGCCCATTGGAAGCCGATGACGCCGCCCTTGATCGGCTGGATAGTCAGAAGCGCCGCGAGGATCGCCAGCGGCACCCAGATGGCGAGATGCACCCAGGGCGAGACGCGAAGCGTCATGTCGGTCAGCATGTAGCCCGTCATCAGCACGTGGCCGACGACGACGATGACGAGATAGGCCGGCAGGTCGTCGGCGCGGTGATGATAGATTTCCTCGCCGCAGACGGCGCAGGTATCGACCGGTTTGAGGAACGCCCGGAACAGGCGGCCGGTGCCGCAGGCAGGACAGGTGCAGAGCAAGCCCCGCCTGATGGAGCGGCCGAGTGGCCTTTCGGCCTCCTGTGCGCCACCGTATCGGACCGTCTGTTCGTCCTGCTTCTGCATCCTATCTCCTTCGGCCGCTCCGCGGAGGCCGCGTGCCGGGTTGGGTCCGGCCACGCCGCCCCGATTTGTGGAAGGAGCGGATCGCGGTCGGCAATTTCTTGCCCTCGCTCAGCATCTCGAACTGCAGCGCGCCGGCAAGCGGGATGGCCTGTTTCAGCCGCACATCGACCGTATCGCCGATCTGGTAGCCCAGACCGGTCTTCTCTCCGGACAGCGCCTGATGCGCCTCGTCGTAGATGAAGTAGTCGTTGCCGAGCGTGGATATAGGTATGAATCCGTCCGCACCATAGGTCGGAAGCGAGACAAATAGTCCCGCCTTGGTGACGCCGGAGATCCGGCCGACGAATTCCTCGCCAATGCGCTCGGAGAGGTGATGGGCGATCAGCCGGTTGATCGTGTCGCGCTCGGCGGCCATCGCGCGGCGTTCGAAGGTCGAGATCTCGGCGGCGATATCGTCGAGCTGGGCCTCTTCCTCCGGCCTGATACCGCCTTCGCCCAAGCCCAGCGATCCGACCAGCGCGCGATGCACGATCAGGTCGGCGTAACGGCGGATCGGCGAGGTGAAATGCGCGTATTTCATCAGGTTGAGGCCGAAATGGCCGATATTCTCGGGGCTGTAGATCGCCTGGCTCTGGGAGCGCAGCACCATCTCGTTGACCATCACCTGGTGGGCGGTGCCCTCGGCTTTGGCGAGAATGCCGTTGAACGAGTTGGCGCGCATCTGGCCGCCCTTGGCCATCGGAATACCGAGCGTCGCGAGAAACTCGCGCAGCGTCTCCTGCTTGGCAAGCGAGGGCGTGTCGTGGATGCGGTAGATCAGCGCCTGGCGCTTTTTTTCCAGCGTCTCGGCGGCAGCGACGTTCGCCTGGATCATCATCTCTTCGATGAGTTTATGGGCATCGAGCCGGTCCGGCACGAAGACCCGGTCGACCGTGCCGTCGGGCTTCAGCAGGATCTTGCGCTCCGGCATGTCGAGTTCAAGCGGCTGGCGGCGGTCGCGGCCGCGCTTCATCACCCCATAGGCATGCCAGAGCGGCTTCAGGATCGGCTCGAGCAGTGGCCCCGTCTTGTCGTCCGGCTTGCCGTCGATCGCGGCCTGGGCCTGCTGGTAGGAGAGCTTGGCGGCGCTCTTCATCATAATCCGGTGGAAGGTGTGGCCGGCCTTGCGGCCTTCCTTCGAAAACACCATCCGCACCGCAAGTGCGGGCCGGTCCTCGCCTTCGCGCAGCGAGCAGAGGTCGTTGGAGATACGTTCGGGCAGCATCGGCACGACCCGGTCCGGGAAATAGACCGAATTGCCGCGCTTCAGCGCCTCGCGGTCGAGCGGCGAACCGGTGCGGATGTACCAGGAGACGTCGGCGATCGCGACGGTGACGATCACGCCGTCCGGATTGTCGGGCGAGGGGTCGAGCTCGGCATAGACGGCGTCGTCATGGTCCTTGGCGTCGGCCGGGTCGATGGTGATCAGCGGCAGCGAACGCCAGTCCTCGCGCTGCGCCATGGTGGCGGGCCTGGCTGCTTCGGCCTCGTCCATCACCTGCTTCGGAAAGATGTGCGGAATGCCGTGCGAATAGACGGCGATCATCGAGATCGCCTTTTCCGAGCCGATCGTGCCGACGATCGACAGAACCCGGGCGCGGGGAAGGCCGAAGCGGCCCGAACGGACCACTTCCGTCTCGACTAGGTCGCCATCCTTGGCCTCGCCGATATCGGCGGGCTCGATCACCATTTCCTCGCCGCGCCGGTCGATCGGCAGCAGGCGCAGTTCGCCATCGGCGAGCTTGTGGACGATGCCGAGCGAGGCCCCGCGGCGCTTGTCGATGATCTTGATGACGCGGGCGGTATAGGCAGGACCGGTCCGGTCCTTGTTGGGGAAGATCTTTGCCAGCACCCGGTCGTTGAGGCCTGCGGCAATCGCCCTGCCTTTGCCGCGACTGTCGGACGACTGGCGGATGAGTACCGCCGGCGCCGCACCCAGATCCTCCGGCCATTCGGCCGGGCGGGCGATCAGTTCGCCATCCTTGTCGCGGGTGGTGATGTCGAGAACGGTGACCGGCGGCAGCGCATCGGGACGGGTCAGCGACTTGCGGCTCTTCTTGAGAAGGCCTTCCTCCTCCAGCGTCCGCAGGAGATCCTTCAGTTCGACGCGGGTGTCGCCCTTTAGCCCGAAAGCCTTGGCGATCTCCCGCTTCGACCCCTTGTCCGGGTTTTCGGCGATGAATTCGAGCAGGACATCACGCGGCGGCACGGCACCGTGGATGATCACCGGCTTCTCCGTTGCGGAAGCGGCGTGACCGCGGGCAACCTTTTCGGGGCGTTTTCCCGGATGTCTCGATCTATCGCGTGGTTCTCTCACGTGCCTGTCTTCTTCGCCTTGGGTGCGGCCTTCTTCACCGGAGCTTTCGCCTTGGCGGCCGTCTTGGCTTTCGGTGCTGCCTTCTTGGTGTCGGTGGTCGTCTTGGCGGCGGCTTTCTTCGGCTTTGCCTTGGACGACGGCGCCTTGCCGCCCTTTTCGATGATGAAGGCCATAGCCTGCTCCATCGTCACCGATTGCGGGTCGAGCCCCTTCGGCAGCGTGGCGTTGACCTTGCCCCAATTGACGTAGGGGCCGTATTTGCCGTCACGCACGGTGATCGTGCCGCCGTCCGGATGGTCGCCGAGTTCCTTCAGTGCCGCAGGCGTGCCACGGCCGCGGCCACCGCCAGCCGCCACCTTGCTCTGCTTTTCGGCAAGCACGGTCACAGCGCGGTTGAGGCCGATCGAGAACACGTCCTCGATGCTCTCCAGGTTGGCATAGCTGCCGTCATGGAGCAGGAACGGCCCGTAGCGGCCAAGCCCTGCCGAAATCATCTTGGCTGATTCCGGATGTTTGCCGACGTCGCGCGGCAGGTTGATCAATGCCAGCGCCTTTTCGTGGTCGATGTCCTCGGGCTTCCAGCCTTTGGGCAGCGACGAACGCTTGGCTTCCTTGCCTTCGCCGCGCTGGATATAGGGGCCGAACCGGCCGGAACGCAGCGTCAGTTCCTCGCCCGTGTGCGGATCGGCACCGAGTGCCTTCGGTTCGTTGAGAGCGTTCGCTTCCGCATCCGCGCCGCCTTCCGAGGAAAGCTGGCGGGTGTAGTTACAGTCCGGATAGTTCGAGCAGCCGACGAAGGCGCCGTATTTGCCGAGCTTCAGCGACAGGTTGCCCGTGCCGCAGACCTGGCAGATGCGCGGATCGCTGCCGTCCTCCCGCTTCGGGAAGACCAGCGGCGCCAGCGTCTCGTTCAGCGCATCGAGCACGTTGGTGACGCGCAGTTCCTTGGTGTCCTCGATCTGGGCGAAGAAATCCTGCCAGAATTCGCGCAGAACCTGCTTCCAGTCCAGTTCGCCGGCAGAGATCTTGTCGAGCTTTTCTTCCAGATCGGCGGTGAAGTCGTATTCCACGTATTTCGTGAAGAAGCTTTCGAGGAAGGCGGTCACCAGCCGGCCCTTGGAATGCGGGATCAGCTTTCGCTTGTCCATCGTCACGTATTCGCGGTCGCTCAGCGTCTTCAGCGTCGCCGCATAGGTGGACGGCCGGCCGATGCCGAGCTCTTCCATCTTCTTGATCAGCGAGGCTTCCGAATAACGCGGCGGCGGCTCGGTGAAGTGCTGGCTGGCATTCACCTTGTTCTTGTCGAGCTTTTCGCGGGCATTGATCTCGGGCAGGCGACCATCTTCATCGTCATCCTCGCCCTTTTCGGCATCCTCGCGGTTGTCCACGTAGGCGCCGAGAAAGCCGTCGAAACGGATCACAGAGCCGACGGCGCGCAGGCCAGCCTTCTCGCCCTGGTTGTCGGCAAGGATCTCGACCGTGGTGCGCTCGATTTCGGCGGACGCCATCTGGCTGGCGATGCCGCGCTTCCAGATCAGCTCGTAGAGACGGGCCTGGTCGGCGTCGAGATAACGGCGCACCTGGTCCGGGGTGCGGGTGAATTCGGTCGGGCGGATCGCTTCGTGGGCTTCCTGGGCGTTTTTCGCCTTGGTGGAATAGAAGCGCGGCTTCTCCGGCAGGTAACGCTGTCCAAACTGGTCGACGATGGCGCTGCGGGCAGCATCGACCGCTTCCGGCGCCATCTGCACGCCGTCGGTACGCATATAGGTAATGAGACCGACCGTCTCGCCGCCGATATCGACGCCTTCATAGAGCTTCTGCGCCACCTGCATGGTGCGCGAAGCGTTGAAGCCGATATTGGAGGAGGCGGCCTGCTGCAGCGTCGAGGTGGTGAAGGGCGGGCCGGGGTTGCGCTTGACGGGCTTCGCCTCGACCGTATCGACCAGATAGGTCGCGCCGTCGAGCAGCGCCTTCAGGCGGTTGGCGTCCTCGCCGTTCTTGATCGAGCGGGCCTGCAGCCGCTTGCCGTCGGCCGAGACGAGGCGCGCCTCGAACTCGTCGCCGCGCGGGGTGCGCAACAGCGCCGACAGGTTCCAGTATTCTTCCGAGACGAAACGTTCGATCTCCGACTCGCGGTCGCAGACGAGCCGCAGTGCAACCGACTGCACGCGGCCTGCCGAGCGTGCGCCCGGCAGCTTGCGCCACAGCACCGGCGACAGATTGAAGCCGACCAGATAGTCGAGGGCGCGGCGGGCGAGATAGGCGTCCACCAGCGGCACGTCGATATCGCGCGGATTGGCCATCGCATCGAGCACGGCCTTCTTGGTGATGGCGTTGAAGACGACGCGCTTGACCGGCTTGTCGCCGATCAGCTTCTTCTTCTTCAAAAGGTCGAGCACGTGCCAGGAAATGGCTTCACCTTCGCGATCCGGGTCGGTCGCGAGGAACAGGCCGTCCGAGCCTTTCAGGGCATCGGCGATATCCTTCATGCGCTTCTGGGAGGCGCTATCGACTTCCCACAGCATTTCGAAGTCCTGGTCGGGAAGTACGGAACCGTCCTTGGCCGGGAGATCGCGCACATGGCCGAACGAGGCGAGAACCTTGTAGCCGGGGCCGAGATACTTGTTGATTGTCTTGGCCTTGGCGGGAGATTCTACGACGACAACATTCATTTTGCTTCTCTGCAATAGAGGCTTGGCCCGGAACCTTTGCAGTCCAGGCGGAAATCTGACCTCCCGACATGGAGGGCGTTTGCCTCGCGGTCAAGGGGCGTGTGCCAAATTATAGGGTACAACGAGATGCAACCACAGGAAGATTTACAATTGGTTGCAATCTTAAATAAATGCGATATGGTCCCTCGCATACCTCGAGGTGAATTTATTTGGACCGGTGGCCGACTTTTTTGACAGGATAGAATATGATTTCCCGAAGTGAGACAAACGGCCGGCGTGAGGACGATACCAGGGAGAGTATAGCCTATATAAGGCAGATGCTCGGAGAGCTCCGGCAGGTCGCCTTGGGAGAGGGAGCCGATATGCTCTGTTACCTCATCGAGATGGCCTATGTAGAGGCGGGGGATGTACAGGCGGGCCGGCGTCCCCGCTCAGTCTTCCATCGCGATTGAAACCAGACCGCCGACATGCCGATGCAGCCGGCCGGCGAGATCAAGTTCCAGCAGGATGAGATAGACGGAAGAGGCGGGCAGTTCCGTGTGGCGGATGATGTCGTCCACTTCGACCGGCGTCGGCCCCAGCGCCGAAACGATGATCGCCCGGTCGTCGTCATTGGGCGGCAGTATGTCGCTGAACTTCTTGGGCTCTTCCACCACAGAGCCGCTGAACAGATCGAGTTGCGAGAGCGGCGCCAGGGCTTCGATGACGTCGGCAGACCCGGTTGTGACGATGGCGCCCTGTTTCAGGAGCCCGTTGGTGCCGTGGCAGCGCGGATCGAGCGGCGAGCCGGGAACGGCGAAGACAAGCCGTCCGAAATCGGTCGCCATCCTGGCGGTGATCAGCGAGCCGGAACGCTCCGCTGCCTCGACCACGACGACGCCGAGCGAAATGCCGGATATCAGCCGGTTGCGGCGGGGAAAATCCCGTGCGCGGGGCTCCCAGCCGAAGGGCATTTCACTGACGGCAAGGCCTGCACCCTCGGTGATCTCGTCGAGCAGAGGCACGTTCTCCGGAGGATAGGGCTGGTCGAGCCCGCCGGCCAGCACCGCGATCGTTCCGGTTTCCAGGCTGGCCCGATGGGCGGCGGTATCGACGCCGCGGGCAAGGCCTGACGTCACCGTATAACCGGCCCGGCCGCAATCCCTTGCGATCATCGCCGCGAACTTGGCGCCCGATATCGAAGCGTTGCGTGATCCGACGACGCCGACCGACGGACGTGTCGCGGCGGAAAGGTCACCTTTCATGGCAAGAAGCGGTGGCGCGCCTTCGATCTGGCGCAACGCCGGCGGATAGTCCGGTTCGCCGATGCCGATGAAGCGAGCCCCAAAGCGATGAGCGGCTTCGAGTTCGCGTTCAGCCTCCTCCACCCCGGCAATCCTGATCGCTCTGGTCGCTCCGCCGCGGGCGGAGAGTTCGGGTAGCATGGCAAGAGCGTTTTCCGCCGAGCCGCAGTGGTTGATGAGATCTCGAAACGTGGCGGGGCCGACATTGTCCGAACGGATCAGCCTCAGCCAGGCGATCCTTTGCCTCTCCGTCAGCGCAATTCCTGTTCGTTTCGCGCTGCCGTCCGGCATTGTTTCCCCCGGTCTATCCCTTTTGGCCGATCCTGCTTTCGGTGCCGGCAATCAGCCGCTTGATATTTTCTTCGTGCTTCCACCAGGAAATCGCGGTCATGACGGCCAAGACGAGCGCGATCTTCGGCTCGTTTAAGAACCACAGCACAACCGGAATGACAAGAGTTGCAACCAGAGCGGAGAGCGACGAATATTTGCTGATCTTGGCGACGCCGAGCCAGATCGCCGCAAACACCAGCACCATCCAGGGAGCGACGCCGAGCAGCGTGCCGATATAGGTGGCGACGCCCTTGCCGCCCTTGAAACCGAGCCAGACCGGGAAGAGATGACCCATGAAGGCCGCAAAGCCGGCAAGCAGGCCGGCTTCTTTCCCGAACAGATACCAGGCGATCAGCGCAGCGACGGTCGCCTTCAGCGCGTCGAGCAGCAGGGTGGCCGCGGCAAGCTTCTTGTTGCCGGTGCGCAGCACGTTGGTGGCGCCGATATTGCCCGATCCGATCGACCGGATATCGCCGAGGCCCGCCGCACGGGTGAGGATCAGGCCGAAGGGAATGGAACCGAGCAGATAGCCGAACACCAGCGCGGTCAGTGCGATCGGCAGAGTGATCTGCCAGTTGAAGAGTTCACTCACGCCCGTGCTCCCCTTAAAGCGTGTAGACGCACTTGCCGGCCACATAGGTGGCGACGGCGCGGCCCGAGAAACGCGCGTCTTCGAACGGCGTGTTCTTCGACCGCGACAAGATCATATCCTTCGAAACGATCCAAGGCTCGTCGAGATCGATCAGCGTGATATCCGCCTTGGCGCCGGGCTTCAGCGTGCCGGCATCGAGGCCGAAGATCTGCGCCGGCCGGGTCGACATCGCATCGATCAGCCGCATCAGCGGCACGCGGCCGTCATGGTGCAGGCGGAGTGCGGCCGCGAGCAGGGTCTCGAGGCCGATCGCCCCGTCCTCGGCATCGGCAAACGGCAGGCGCTTGGTATCGACGTCCTGTGGATCGTGCGAGGAGACGATGATGTCGATCGTGCCGTCCGCGAGCGCATCGGCCATCGCCACGCGGTCGTCCTCGGAGCGCAGCGGCGGCGAGAGCTTGAAGAAGGTGCGGTACTCACCGATGTCGTTCTCGTTGAGCGCCAGGTGATTGATCGAGACGCCGCAGGTGGCGTTGGCCCCGCGGGCGCGGGCGACGCGCATGGCTTCGGCCGATTCCGCCACGGAGATCTTCGCCGCGTGGTATTTCGCCCGCGTCAGGCCGGCGATCCTCAAATCCCGTTCGAGCGGGATGATCTCCGCTTCCTTCGGCACACCGGACAGGCCGAGCCAGCTCGCGAACAGGCCCTCGTTCATCACGCCGTTTCCGAGATATTTTTCGCGCAGTTCCAGCGAGACGACCGCATCGAACTCGCGCGCATAGGTCATCACCCGGCGCAGGAGCAGCGTATCGGAAAGCCCGTGCCGGCCGTTGGTGAAGGCGACGGCGCCCGACTGCTGCAGCAGGCCGATCTCGGTCATTTCCTTGCCGGCCAGCCCCTTGGTGAGGGCGGCGGCCGGATGGACGTTGACGACCGCCTTGTCGCGCGCCGTCTTCTGCACGAATTCGACCAGCGCGATATCGTCGATCACAGGATCGGTGTCGGGCATCATGATGAAGGAAGTGACGCCGCCGGCCGCCGCCGCCCGGCTTGCCGATTCGATCGTTTCGGTGTGTTCGGCGCCCGGTTCGCCGACATAGACGCGGGCATCGACGAGGCCCGGCGTCGCGACGAGGCCCTGGCAGTCCCGAACCGTCGCGCCTTCCGGCGCGCCCTGGTTCTGGGCATCCTTGCCCGATGCGAGGATGCGGCCGTTGGCGCCGATGATGATCGTGCCGGTCTCGTCGAGATTGCGCGACGGGTCGATGATGCGGAGGTTCTTCAGCACGGTAGGGGTCATGCGCGTTCTCCCTGGTTCTGGGAGACGAGCAGGGCCTCCATCACGGCCATGCGGACCGCGACCCCCATTTCCACCTGTTCCTCGATGACGCTCTGCGGACCATCGGCCACTTCGGATGCGATCTCGACGCCGCGGTTCATCGGGCCGGGGTGCATGACCAGCGCATCCGGTTTGGCAGCCTTCAGCTTTTCGGCATCGAGCCCGTAGAAGCGGAAATATTCGCGCACCGACGGCACGAAGGCGCCGGCCATTCGCTCGCGCTGCAGGCGCAGCATCATCACCACGTCGGCATCCTTGAGGCCTTCTTCCATGGAATGAAAGACCTCCACGCCCATGTCCCTGATGCCGGAAGGCAGCAGCGTCGACGGCGCCACCACGCGAACCCGCGCGCCCATGGCGTTGAGCAGGAGAATATTAGAGCGCGCGACGCGCGAATGCAGCACGTCGCCGCAGATGGCGACGATGATGCGCGACAGCTTGCCCCTGGCGCGGCGGATGGTCAGCGCGTCGAGCAGAGCCTGGGTCGGATGCTCATGCTGGCCGTCGCCGGCATTGATCACCGAGCAGGCGACCTTTTGCGCCAGAAGTGCGGCGGCCCCGGCCGAGGAATGACGCAGCACCAGCACGTCCGGGCGCATGGCATTCAGCGTCATCGCCGTGTCGATCAGCGTTTCGCCTTTTTTCACCGAGGAATTGCCCACCGACATGTTCATCACATCGGCGCCGAGGCGTTTGCCGGCGAGCTCGAAGGACGATTGTGTACGGGTGGAAGCTTCGAAGAACAGGTTGATCTGGGTGAGACCACGCAGCGTGGAGGTCTTTTTCTCCCGCTGCCTCGAAATCTTCACGGCCTCGTCGGCCTTGTCGAGAAGAAAGGTGATATCCTGTTCGGTTAGGCCCTTGATGCCAATCAGATGGCGGTGAGGGAAGAAGACCATGGACACGTCTCCGCTTGCGTTCGGCGGTCTATAAGGTCTGACGGCAGGAGCCGCAAGCGGGCGCGGGGTTTATCTCACTGCTTGTTTGAGAGTATGGCTTCGTAGTCCCGGCCACGATAGAAGATGTTGAGGACTTCCACCGTGTCTCCATTTAAGCGGTAGAGAATGACTGCGCTCCGCTCGAACGGCACGAGACGCACTCCCTCTCCAAGGTCGCCGCGGGAAATGCCGCCTCTCGGAACGTCGCTGATGCGCTCACAACGCTCGAAAATCCTGTCGGTAAAACTTTGGGCAGTCGCCAGGCTCTGGCTGATGTCGAGGACATAGAGAAATATTGAGTCAATATCGCGAAGAGCTTCCGGCCTATATGTTACCGGAAGGTGCTCCATCGCAGCTAACTTTTGTGCCGCGCATAAAGGGCATCGAGATGCTGGCGAACCTCGGCACCCGTCAAGCTGGGGCGCGGGTCGTCGATCGATTTTCGCACCCGCTGGCGAATCGCTTCGATCCGGCTTTCCTGGTCTTCGTCTTCTCGCAGCAGTGCGCCGACGGCAGCACGCATGGCGTCATCCGTAGAGCTGTAGCGCCCGGACTCAACCCACTCCTTGATGGCGTCAGCCATATCGTCAGGCAGCGTGATGCTCAGTTTTTGTTCGCCCATGACAAAGCCTTATCTCCGCCGTTTGAAAATACGATGAAAGGCTGTGTTTCGCAAATGCTACGACCGTTTCTCAATGTGGGTGCGGCCTTTTGTTGAGAACGCCAGAAATCCTGAGCGGGCGCCGTTCCCAGGCCCGGTAACTTCCGCTAGAACCCGTTTCATGAACCAGATGTCGCGCGCCGAAGAAAAATTTGCCGAACTGAACCAGCCAAAACCCTGGTCCGGCATCAATGCCTACCGATCCGATCCGCTGGTCGTCGACCTGACGAGCACGCTGAACCGCACCATCCGCGAGGAATACGACCAGCTCGGCCGTTACGTGACTTCGCCGGAGGCGCAGGAACTGGCGCGCATGGCGAACGAGAACCCGCCGAAGCTGAAGACCCACGGTCCGCGCGGCGAGCGGCTTGACGTCGTCGAGTTTCATCCGGCCTGGCATGCGCTGATGCGCCGTTCGATGCAGACCGGCCTGCATTCCTCGGTCTGGGAAAACATCCCCGAAGCCAAGGGCCACGAGCACAAGGCGCGGGCGACACGATTCTATCTGTCGGCGCAGCTCGAATGCGGCCATCTCTGCCCGCTGACCATGACCAGCGCCTCGATTGCCGCACTGATGGCCTCGCCGCGCGTACAGAAGGAATGGGCGCCAAAGATCCTGTCGCGCAAATACGATTCGACGAATCGCCCGGCCCTGCAGAAGAGCGCGGTGACCCTCGGCATGGGCATGACCGAGAAGCAGGGCGGCACGGACGTGCGCGCCAACCGCTCGACCGCCGAGCGGGTCGGCGAGGGCATCTACCGGCTCTCCGGCCACAAGTGGTTCATGTCGGCGCCGATGAGCGACGGTTTCGTGATGCTGGCCAAGACCGGCGACGGGATCGGCTGCTTCCTGGTGCCGCGGCTGCTCGAGGACGGGTCGGCGAACGGCCTGCAGTTCCAGCGCTTGAAGGACAAGGTCGGCAATCGCTCGAACGCGTCCTCCGAAGTCGAATTCACCGATGCGTTCGGTTATCTGCTTGGCGAACCGGGCGGCGGCATCCGCACCATTCTTGACATGGTGACCCTGACGCGGCTCGATTGCGCGCTGGCATCTGCCGGCATCATGCGCGCCTCGCTCGCCGAAGCGGTCCACCACACCCGCGGCCGCAGCGTCTTCGGCAAGAAGCTCGTCGATCAGCCGCTGATGACGCGCGTGCTTGCCGACATGGCGCTCGATGTTGCCGCGGCGACGGCGCTTAGCTTCCGGCTCGCCGACTCCTTCGATCGGGCGGCCAGCAACCCGGCCGACGCGGCTTTCGCCCGGGTCATGACGCCGGTCATCAAATACTGGAACTGCAAGATCGCGCCCGCGCTGATCTACGAGGCGATGGAGTGCATCGGCGGCAACGGTTATATCGAGGAACGGCCGATCGCCCGGCATTACCGCGAGGCTCCGGTCAATGCGATCTGGGAAGGCTCGGGCAATGTGATGGCGCTCGACGTGCTCCGTGTCCTGTCGCGCGGGCGGGACCTGTTCAACACGGTGCTCGCCGGTTTCGAACGGGATCTCGGTCCTGCGGGCCGAAAGACGGTCGAGGTTCTGCGCGCCGCCATGGCGCTCTGCGAGACCGACGAGGGAGCTGCTCGGCTTCTGGTGGAGCAGCTTGCACTTGCGGCTGCGGCCGCCGAACTGGTGCGGCTCGGTGCCGGCAAGATCGCCGACGCTTTCCTGGAAACGCGGCTCGCCGGCGGCTGGCGCTCGACCTACGGCATGCTCGATGCCCGGTTCGACGCTCGCTACATCGTCGACCTGCTTTATCCCGCAGCGACGTAGGCGACAGCCGTCATCACGACAGGAATGGTGAGGAACGAGGCGACGACCTGCAGGGTCGCCGCCGCCGCATACATGTCCGCATCGCCGTTCAGCTGTTTCGCCAGCAGATAGCCGTTCATCGCGGTCGGAACCGCGGCACTCAGTGCCAGAAGCACGAGGGCGCTGCCCTGGATGCCGCACAACATGCCGACGCCCACGGCGACGATCGGGAAAGCGATCAGCTTCAAGAACACGGCGAGGAGAGTGATCGGCCTCGGCTTGAGCGCGTCCATGACCCGCAGGCCGGCGCCGACCGTGATCAGACCGAGGCTGAGCGAAGCCTGCGACAGCAGGTCGACCGCCACCATCACCGGTTCGTAGATCGAAATGCCGGCGACGTTGACGACGATGCCGAGCGCCGTCGAGACGATCAGCGGATTGGTGCAGACTCTATAGAAGATGGCCTTGTAGTTCCGGTCGTGGCCGGAGAACCACAACAGCACGGTCACATTGATGAAGTTGAGCGGAATGATGATCGCCGCCATCACCAGGCCGACCATGGTCAGGCCCTGCTGGCCGTAGGTCTTTGCGGCGATCGCCAGCGCCATGAAGGCATTCCAGCGCGTCGCCGTCTGGAACAGCGAGGTATAGGCCGGCCCGCCGACGCGCAGGTTCCGCAGCAGAGGCCATGCCAGCAGCAATCCGCCCGACATCACCAAAACGGAAACGATCGCCGCGAAACTGACCGTCAGGGTCTCGGTATTCGAAAAGTCGGCCTTGGCCATCGTCGAAAACAACAGGGCCGGAAACATCACCCAGTAGCTGCACTGTTCGAGCCCGTCCCAGAAATCGGCATTGATGATCGGCGCACGTTTCAATCCCACGCCGAGGAGGACGAGAAGGAAGATCGGCAGAACGCTTTGGAAGACGATGAGCATGGAGGATGGCACGTCGGTGGGAGGATAGATCTCGTTAGTCCTCCCATGCCGAGAGTGCAATGCGCAGCCCCGCAAAATCAGGTGCTGCGCGCGCAATCCTGTGCATGGGCACCGAGACCGCTTGCGGCGGTTGACGGCTCGGACTATCGCGGTTGAAGATTGAAACCGAAACAGGCGGAAAATGCTCCAGATCCCTGAAGTCACAGCGCAACAAGGTTCGGTCGCCAAGGTGCGCAGCCGCGCCGGAAAACGGAAACGATCGCCGCGAAACTGACCGTCAGGGTCTCGGTATTCGAAAAGTCGGCCTTGGCCATCGTCGAAAACAACAGGGCCGGAAACATCACCCAGTAGCTGCACTGTTCGAGCCCGTCCCAGAAATCGGCATTGATGATCGGCGCACGTTTCAATCCCACGCCGAGGAGGACGAGAAGGAAGATCGGCAGAACGCTTTGGAAGACGATGAGCATGGAGGATGGCACGTCGGTGGGAGGATAGATCTCGTTAGTCCTCCCATGCCGAGAGTGCAATGCGCAGCCCCGCAAAATCAGGTGCTGCGCGCGCAATCCTGTGCATGGGCACCGAGACCGCTTGCGGCGGTTGACGGCTCGGACTATCGCGGTTGAAGATTGAAACCGAAACAGGCGGAAAATGCTCCAGATCCCTGAAGTCACAGCGCAACAAGGTTCGGTCGCCAAGGTGCGCAGCCGCGCCGGCACCGAGCGGGCGATCTTCCTGGCGGCTCGCGCGCTGCTTGCCGAACAGGGTTTTCAGGGTTTCGGCATCAACGCAGTGGCGCGCCGTGCAGGCTGCGACAAACAGCTCATCTATCGATATTACGGCGGTCTCGACGGGCTGATCGAGGCGATCGGCGCCGATCTCGGCACCTGGGTCAAGGACCGCATCCCGGAAGATACCGGCGGGATGTTCCTGCTGACCTACGGCGACCTGATGGAGAAACTCTCCATCTATTTCATGGAAGCACTGCGCGACGACCCGCTGGTCTGCAAGATCGTCGCCTGGGAGGTCTCGCAGGATACGCCGCAGGTCCGCCGGTTGTCGGAAGCCCGCACCAAGGCGCTCGGCAAATGGCTCGAAAAGATGCGCGGCTCGCTGACACCGCCCAAGGGCGTCGATGCCGCGACCACCAATGCGCTGCTGTTTGCGGCAATCCAGCACCTGGTGATCTCCGCCGCCGTGAGCGGCCAGTTTGCCGGCATGGCGCTCAAGACCGAGAAGGACTGGGATAAGGTCGGCAACGCGCTCCGCCGCCTGGTCCGCGCGATCTACGGCTGATCCGTGGCCAAGTCTTGAAGCCATGACGTCTGCCTCATATCTCTTGGGAAGACGGAGGGAACGCCATGACAGTGCCAACGCTTTATGAATGGATCGGCGGCTTCGATGCGCTCTTGCGTCTCACGACGGAGTTTTATCGACGCGTTCCGACGGACGACCTGCTCGGTCCGGTCTTTTCCGGGATGGACCCGGAACATCCACAGCATGTAGCCATGTTCATCGCAGAGGTCATTGGCGGGCCGAAGCTCTATTCGGAGCAGCGTGGCGGTCATCCGGCGATGGTGCGCCATCATCTTGAAAGGCACCTGACCGAGCCGATGCGCCGGCGATGGATCAACATCCTGCTCGATACCTATACGGATCTCGAACTTCCGGCCGACCCGGAGTTCACGTCTGCGCTGGTCGGCTATCTCGAATGGGGAACACGGCTTGCGGTCGTTAATTCGCAGCCCGGAGCCAAGGTTTACGAGCATGCCCCGATGCCGACATGGGGATGGGGCGAGACCGGCGGTCCTTATATTCCGAAGAAGCCGAAATCGCCGGCTGCCTGACCTGCTTTATCCACAGGCGCCCTTGCGAAATTAACCATCTCCCTCGGTTTCCGTTGCGGCAAATCCGTGCGGGCTTAAGTTCGGTGTTAACGCACTGTTAACTACGACGTTCGCCGAGTATCCGCGTATGGGAACTGCAATCCGGAATATAGCATTGCTGATCGTCATGACGACGGTCTTCGCGGCGCTGGCCATGGATATTGCCATTCCCGCATTGGCCCTGAGCCTTATGGCTCTATCGAGATGGCTCGTGTCTCTGGAACCGTATCCGGTAGAGTCGAGAGGGAGGACTGCATGAAGTGGTTCGTGATTTTGTGGGCCGGTCCGGTCCTGCTGCTGACCAGCTGGTACGGGCTTTCCTATTACGACATGAGCTTCGGCTTCTTCATGCTGACCCGACAGACGCATGATCTTGTCTTCCAGATCTACGGCAATATTCTTGGCATTCCGCCGGAAACCATTCCGCCATTGGTGGCGCGCGCCATCGCATTCGACAGCCTGGTCGTGTTTGCGATTATCGCCTTCCGCAAGCGCCGCGAGATCGCCGCCTGGTGGAGCAAGCGTCAGCTGGCGAAATCGGTCTCCCTGCCGAGCGACGAGAGCCTGTCCAGAGCGCCCTGAAGAATGAAGCTTGCCGCGGCGGAATCGATCCGCTCGGCACGTTTGGCCCGCGACACGTCCATTTCCAGAAGCGCCCGCTCGGCGGCCACCGTCGACAGCCGCTCGTCCCAGAAGACGAAGGGCAGGGCGGTCTTTTCCGACATCGAGCGCACGAAGGCGCGCGTCGCCTGGACGCGCGGACCGGCCGAGCCGTCCATGTTCGTGGGCAGGCCGATCACGAAGCCCGCCACTTTTTCCTTCTCGGCAAAGGCGAGCAGCACTTCGGCATCCTTGGTAAACTTCACCCGTTTGATGACCGGACGTGGCGTGGCAAATCGGCGGCCGAGATCCGACATGGCGAGCCCGATCGTCTTGGTGCCAAGGTCGAGCCCGGCAATCGCCTGTCCGGGTTTAAGAGCCTCAGCCAGTTCCTCGATGGTCATCACTGTCATGCGTTCTTCATCCCGGGGATCCAAATAGCGTGTCCAGAGCGGGTTTGTCCCACCCTCTGTCCCACTTCCCTTTAGCCTCATATCGGCTATGTGTCGTCATTATCTCACATCATTTCGAGGAGAGTTTTCCATGAAGATCACCTGGCTCGGCCATTCCGCATTCCGCATCGAGACCGCCAAGGCCAAGATCCTGGTCGACCCGTTCCTGACCTATAACCCCGCCTTTGCCGGCCAGGATATCAAGGCTGCTGCCGAAGGCCTGACCCATATCCTGCTGACCCACGGCCATGGCGACCATGTCGGCGACACGATCCAGATCGCCAAGGAAACCGGTGCCGTCGTGCTCGCCAACTACGACCTCGGCGTCTGGCTGGCAAAGAAGGGCGTCGAGAAGCTCGAAATGGGCAATACCGGCGGCACGATCGGCTTCGACGGGTTCACCGCCACCTTTACCAATGCGCTGCACTCGTCTGCCTCGCTGACCGAAGACGGCGTTTCGCACTGCCTCGGCAATGCCAATGGTCTGATGCTGCATTTCGACGACGAGCTCTCCGTCCTCCACATGGGCGATACCGACATCTTTTCAGACATGGCCCTGATCAACGAACTGCACCAGCCGGATATCGGCATCGTGCCGATCGGCGACCGTTTCACCATGGGCGGTGCCGTCGCTGCGCTCGCCTGCCAGCGTTTCTTTGATTTCAAGCACGCGCTGCCTTGCCATTATGGCCTGCCGGGCGTCGACCAGACGCCGGAAAAGTTCGTCAAGGGCATGGAAGGCTCCCGCACCCGGGTCGAGACGCCGGCGCCGGGCGGCAGCCTGACCTTCTGAATCGCATCCTTTCAGGCGGCGCGCCTTCGCAAAATGAGGCGCGCTCCCTGTTGCGAAGGGCGGGCATGGCCATTATAGCGAAGGGGAAATTTCCCATCGGAGTTATGCCATGTCCGTCGATCTCGCCACCGTCAAGCGCGTCGCGCGCCTTGCCCGCATTGCGGTCACCGAGGAAGATGCCAATCGCATGGTCGGCGAGCTGAACGGCATCATCAATTTCGTCGAGCAGCTTTCCGAAGTCGATGTCACGGGCGTCGAGCCGATGACGTCGGTCACCCCGATGGACATGCGCAAGCGCACAGACGCCGTCACCGATGGCGACAAGGCTGACGATATCGTCGCCAATGCGCCTTCTACCGACCATAATTTTTTCCTGGTGCCGAAGGTCGTCGAGTGAGCGCTGGATAGCGCCCCGCCGAACCTCCTCCTCGTATTCGAACCGTTTGAAGAGCCCATGACCGAACTCACCAGCCTCACCATTGCCGAAGCCCGCGAAAAGCTCGAAGCCAGGGAGTTCACCTCCGTCGAGCTGACCGAGGCCTATCTTTCCGCGATCGATGCCGCCAACTCGGTGTTCAACGCCTATGTGGCCGTGACGCCGGAAAAGGCGCTCGGCATGGCGAAGGCTTCTGACGAACGCCGTGCCGCAGGCACTGTCGGCGCCCTGGAAGGCATCCCGCTCGGCATCAAGGACCTGTTCGCCACCCGCGACGTCCATACCCAGGCCTGCAGTCACATCCTCGACGGCTTCCTGCCTAAATACGAATCGACCGTCACCCAGAACCTCTGGGACGACGGGGCGGTCATGCTCGGCAAGCTCAACATGGACGAGTTCGCAATGGGCTCCTCCAACGAGACCTCTCACTATGGCGCCGTGGTCAACCCGTGGCGGGCCAACGGTTCCAACCAGCAGCTCGTGCCGGGCGGTTCTTCCGGCGGTTCCGCCGCTGCGGTGTCTGCATTCCTGTGCGCCGGCGCTACCGCGACCGATACCGGCGGCTCGATCCGCCAGCCGGCCGCCTTCACCGGCACCGTCGGCATCAAGCCGACCTATGGCCGCTGCTCGCGCTGGGGCACCGTTGCCTTCGCATCCTCGCTCGACCAGGCCGGCCCGATCGCCCGCGACGTACGCGACGCCGCGATCATGCTGAGGTCGATGGCGTCCGTCGATGCCAAGGACACGACCTCTGTCGATCTGCCGGTGCCGGATTATGAAGCCTCGCTCGGCCAGTCGCTGAAGGGCATGAAGATCGGCATTCCGAAGGAATACCGCGTCGAGGGCATGCCGGAAGAGATCGAAAAACTTTGGGCTCAGGGCATCGCCTGGCTGAAGGATGCCGGTGCCGAGATCGTCGACATCACCCTGCCGCACACCAAATACGCGCTGCCGGCCTATTACATCGTCGCTCCTGCCGAAGCCTCGTCGAACCTCGCCCGTTACGACGGCGTGCGTTACGGCCTGCGCGTCGACGGCAAGGACATCGTCGACATGTACGAAAAGACCCGCGCTGCCGGTTTCGGCACTGAGGTCAAGCGCCGCATCATGATCGGCACCTACGTTCTGTCGGCCGGTTATTACGACGCCTATTACCTGCAGGCGCAAAAAGTCCGCACGCTGATCAAGCGCGACTTCGAAATCGTCTTCGACGCCGGCGTCGATGCGATCCTGACGCCCGCCACCCCATCGACGGCCTTCGGCATCGCCGACGAGGACCTCGCGTCCGATCCGGTCAAGATGTACCTCAACGACATCTTCACGGTGACGGTCAACATGGCCGGCCTGCCGGGCATCGCCGTTCCGGCCGGCCTCGACGCCAAGGGCCTGCCGCTCGGCCTGCAGCTGATCGGCAAGCCGTTCGAGGAAGAAACTCTGTTCCGCACCGCCCATGTCATCGAACAGGCCGCCGGCCGGTTCACGCCGGCGAAGTGGTGGTAAGCGGACCGATCATACGGAAAATGACGGCCGCCGATCATCGGGCGGTCGCCGGGGAGGTGGTTCATGGCTAAGACGGATCTGGCAGGATTGATCGAAGCGTTCGATCGCCTCGCGGCCGATGGTTTCGCCATGGGTGCGGACTGGCAGGCGGTGCACGAGATTTGCCAGGCCCATGAGGGCGAACAGCCTTTCGACTGGGGCCACGCTCTCTGTCACCGCATCGAAGGCGACGACTGGAACGCCGACTACTGGTACCGCCGCGCCGGCAAGCGACGTGCGAACTCGATCGCCGAGGACTGGACGGCGATGAGGGCTGAGCTTTCGGCTTAGAGCCTCGTCCGAGAATGGGGTTGGAAGGACCCGGAACAACCATCAAGTCTGCCAAGGCATTTCTCTACGCCGCATCCATCATGACGCTTGTCCGAAGAATTGCACGCCGCTTATGAATCTCACTTCGCCTCTGCCTCTCATGCGAGGATTGCAAACAAGCGCCTTGGGTGGACGGCCGGCCTAGCATCCAAGCGGCCTTTGGCGGTCTCGCTTTCTTTTTCGTCCATCTGGGCGCGTTAGGATGAGTCACGAACAAGCTTATCTATGTAGGTCTGGAGCGAGATCGATCCTCGAATTGGATCCGCGGGGTATTCGGGACCATCGGCGGTGAGAGCCGTCATCCTTGCATACGAGTGAGCCGCCGCGTCGGAGAAGCCCAGACTGCGATATGCGCCTTCCCAGTTTTCCCGCGGGATCACCTCGATGCGAACGGCCCGGCCGAGGGCGGCGGCGAAGGCTGCGGCGACATCAGTGGGAGAGTACCGTTTCGGCCCCTCAACGGGGTGTATGCCGATCTGTTCGATCGGCTCCTGCAGGAGCCGCGCCGCCACCCTTCCCAGATCCTCCGGCGCGACCATCGGGAGCGTGAGATCGGCAGGGAGCATGGTCGACAGCACCCCGTCCTTAGTGACAGGCCCCACCATCGTATCCCAGTTACTATAGTAGTAGGCTGCGCGGATGACACTGGCAGGTATCGGCTGGTTCATCAGGCCCGCTTCCAGTTCGTAAAGGATGTTGAGATCGCCGCATTCCTCGCCCGGCTGCGCGCCCATGGTTGATTCCGCCACTACCTTCTCCAGCCCGGACCCTTCGATCGCGTCGAGTAGGCAGCGGACGGTCTCGCGTTCCTCCCGGTCCGTATCGCTCGAGATGTCAGCGTTCGGGTTTAGGAGGAAGGCCCGCTTCCCGTTGCGGAACACCTCACGCAGCGACGTCACGTCGTGGACGTCGGCGACGGCGACCTCCGCCCCCCGCAGTCGCCATGCGCCGGCCTTATCGGAGTTTCGCGTGACGACCGTGACAGCTTTGCCTTCTTCGAGCAACGTCTGTGCCACGGCGGAGCCGACGTGCCCCGTTCCGCCAACAACGATGTACATTTGCCATTTCTCCAGCAGTGATGTGGCGCATAACCCTTCGCCCCGTTCAAAGGTTCCCTTTTGGCATTTGGCGGCTTCCCCAGCGTCTTCTTTCGACGTCACCGAAAAAGCATATCGCTGGTAATCTTGATTTGACAGCCGCGCGTCGAGGACGACGCGCGGCCTTTCATCCGATTTCACCGATTGTCCTGCTCGGCCCTCACCAGCACCAGACCCCTTTCGGTGATGCGGTAAGGCCTACCGCCCTGAGACTTGATGGCTCGTTTCTGCTTGAGCTTACGGAAGGTGGTGAGGTCTAAACCCGAGAAGACCCAGCCCTCGCGGGTGACCAGCTGGAGTTTTTCGATCTTGCGGTTCTGATCGCGGGTGATGTCGATCCTGCCGCCCTGGGCGAGCAGGTGGAGAATGCGCTGTTCGGCGCGGGAAATATCCATTGTCTTTTGATGTCCGGAGAAGCGCTCGCAAACGAGCGCACAAAAACGTTGCCGGCGTCGCGTGACGTCGGGGTTCTCGTTTTTGTCTGGGCCGGCGCGGCTTTAAGAGCGGGGCCGGCCCCTCAGCAGGTCTCTACGGAAGAGAACATCAAAACTCCATCGATACGAAATCCGCACTAGGCGCGTTTTCCCGAGCCGTCAAGCGCCTGACCGAAACGCCCTAGATGTTGCACTGGTCAAAGCGCAGACTCAGTGGTCTACTAAGGCTGCAGCAGGGGAAGCTATGGCCCATATTCGCAATGCGCGTGAGGACGAGGTGGATATCCTGGCGGAAATCGGCTTCCGCTCCTGGGAGAAGGCCATGATTTCGATCGGCGAGATGACCGATATGCGCTCCAGCGCCCGCACTGCCTTCCAGAATTTCACGCGTTCCTCCTGGCTCACCATCACCGTCGTCGAACAGGCCGGCAACCTTGCCGGCTGGGCGGCGCGCGAAAAGCTCGACGAACTGATTTCCGACTTCTGGATCGATCCGGCCTTCCAGGGCCACGGCTTCGGCCGGGCGCTTCTCGTCGAGGTCGAGGCCGAGATCGTCCACCAGGGGTTCGAAGTCGCCCGCGTCGAGACCCACGCCCGCAATGCCGAGGCGGTCGGCTTCTTCGAGAAGCTGGGCTATTCCATCAACTGGCTCTCGACCATCTATTCGCCGAAGATCGACCGGGACGTGCAGTCGGTCGGCCTGTCGAAGCGCCTCGTCGCGGAAGCGCCGGATACTTACGGGCCAAGCTTCTAGATTGCCCGAGCGATCCTTGCGATTGCTGCCCGCGTTAGTTCCGGCGCAAGTAGCCATGATGCCGCACCGAGCGTGTGAAGAGCGACTATGATCATCAGCAGCGTGCGAAAAGGTTCCTTGCGTGTCTTGTGCCGCAGCATCTGCTGCGCGGTCACGGCGCCCAGGCTGCCGCCGATAAAGGCTATACCCAGGAGCGTACGCTCGCTGATCCGCCATGTGCCATCGATCGCAGCCTGCTTGTCCCACCAATAAACGCAAAATGCGATGACGTTCAGGAGTAGATATAGGATAAATAGCGCGAGTGGGGTTGATAGCTCCATTTCGCAATTTCACCAGAACCTAATTAAAATCAGCTGAACTACAGCACTCCACAGCGACCCCTGCGCGCAGCAAGCCTTGCACCGCAACGCCATTTGCTCTACCTCCAGAAAACGCAATAGAGACCATTTCACGAGCATCAGATGACCCTTGTCGACGTCCGCACGCCTGATCCGAAACGCTTCATTCCCGGTGCCACCGGCGACTGGGAAGTCATCATCGGTTTGGAGGTGCACGCCCAGGTCCTCTCCAATTCCAAGCTGTTTTCAGGCGCCTCGACCGAGTTCGGCAAGCCGGCGAATTCGAACGTCTCGCTCGTCGATGCGGCCATGCCGGGCATGCTGCCGGTCATCAACGAGGAATGCATCAAGCAGGCGGTACGCACCGGCCTCGGCCTGAAGGCGCAGATCAACAAGCGCTCCCTGTTCGACCGCAAGAACTATTTCTATCCGGACCTGCCGCAGGGTTACCAGATTTCCCAGTACAAGGATCCGATCGTCGGCGAAGGCAAGATCGTCATCTCGCTCGGTCCGGACCGCCAGGGCCAGTTCGAGGATATCGAGATCGGCATCGAGCGACTGCATCTCGAACAGGATGCCGGCAAGTCGATGCACGACCAGCATCCGACCATGTCCTATGTGGACCTGAACCGCTCCGGCGTGGCGCTGATGGAGATCGTCTCGAAGCCGGACATGCGCTCTTCCGACGAAGCCAAGGCCTACATGACCAAGCTCCGCTCGATCGTGCGTTACCTCGGCACCTGCGACGGCAACATGGACGAAGGCTCGATGCGCGCCGACGTCAACGTTTCGGTGCGCCGCCCGGGCACCGAATTCGGCACCCGCTGCGAGATCAAGAACGTCAACTCGATCCGTTTCATCGGCCAGGCGATCGAATACGAAGCGCGCCGCCAGATCGGCATTCTCGAGGACGGCGGCTCGATCGATCAGGAGACCCGCCTCTTCGACCCGAACAAGGGCGAGACGCGCTCGATGCGCTCCAAGGAAGACGCGCACGACTATCGCTATTTCCCGGACCCGGACCTGCTGCCGCTCGAATTCGACGATGCCTTCATCGCCGAACTGGAGCGCCACCTGCCGGAATTGCCGGACGACAAGAAGGCTCGTCTCGTGCGCGAGCTCGGCCTGTCGATCTACGACGCCTCGGTTCTGGTGTCCGAAAAGGCGATCGCCGATTATTTCGAGGCGGTTGCCGAAGGCCGGGACGGCAAGATCGCCGCCAACTGGGTCATCAACGACCTGCTGGGCGCCTTGAACAGAACCGGCAAAGACATTGAAGAGACTCCGGTTTCCCCGGCCCAGCTCGGCGCCATCATCGACCTCATCAAGGCCGAGACGATCTCCGGTAAGATCGCCAAGGACCTGTTCGAGATCGTGCTCGCCGAGGGCGGTGACCCGGCCGAAATCGTGGAGAGCCGCGGCATGAAGCAGGTGACCGATACCGGCGCGATCGAGGCCGCGGTCGACGAGATCATCGCCGCCAATCCGGACCAGGTGGCCAAGGTCAAGGCCAAGCCCACGCTCGCCGGCTGGTTCGTCGGCCAGGTCATGAAGTCGACCGGCGGCAAGGCCAACCCACAGGCCGTCCAGGCGCTGGTCAAGGCGAAGCTCGGGATCGAAGAGGAGTAGGCCCGATGGTCTACTTCGTCCGCACCGCTGGAGAAGCTGACGTCGAGCAGATCCGCGCCCTGCTGGCGGCGACCTTTCACGATACCTACGATCCGTTCTACGGGGCCGACAAGGTCAGGAGAATGGTCGACGGCTGGCATTCTCCGGGCGCCGTCAAGGCGCGTATCCAGAAGCGCGGCGGCGAATTCCTGGTCGCCGACAACGGCAAGGATATCGGCGGCATCGGTTATGCCGCGATGTATCCGAAAATGGTGAAGACGGCGATGCTGCACCAGCTCTACGTCAAGCCGTCCTGCCAGAACGAGGGCATCGGCCGTGATATCTTCGCCGAGCTCGAAACCTGCTTTCCGGATGCCGAGATCATGCGGGTCGAGGTGGCGCTGCCGAACGTGCGCGCGATGTCCTTTTACGAAAGGCTCGGGTTTTCCGAGGTCGACAGGATGGAAGAGTGGGGTGCCCCCAATTCCGGCCTGCCGGCGATCATCATGGAGAAGCGGCTGGAGTTGCGCTGACCCACCCGGAGAGGACTTTTTGCATGGCCGATATCGTCATCCGCAGAGCGCGGCAAGCCGATCTCCCCGAACTCATCGCCCTGTTCGCGGCGGATGACGTCGGCGGCCATGGCGACACGACCGATGAGGCCGCCTTCGACGATTACCTGCGTGCCTTCAACGTCATCGACGCCTCGCAGAACGAGCAGCTTTTCGTCGCCGAGCTGGAAGGCGAGGTGGTCGGCACGTTCCAGATCCTCTTCAACCGCACGCTGACGGGAAGGGGATCGCTGTCGATGATCCTGGAGGCGGTGCAGACGCGCGGCGACATGCGCGGCAAGGGCATCGGCGCGCAGATGATCGGACACGCGATCGAGGAAGCCAGGCGCCGCGATTGCCGCCAGGTCGCACTCACCTCCAACATGGCTCGCACGGATGCGCATCGCTTCTATGAACGGCTCGGCTTCGCCAAAAGCCATTTCGGCTTCAAGATGAAGCTCAAATGACCGTGCGCGACATTTGGAACCACTGGACATCGAAGGCGTCAGGCGGCATAAGCGGATCAGCCAATTCGATCGTCATCCTGTTTGCCAAGCCGACGGAACATCCATGAAAAACCTCCTGCTGCAGATCTTCACCTGGTGGAACGGACAGACCATGGGCACCCGGTTCTTCACCTGGCGTTTCGGCAAGAAGGTCGGCGAAGACGAACTCGGCAATATCTATTACGAAGGCCCGATGACTTCCTGGGGCAAGCCGAAGCGTTGGGTGATCTACAAGGATTACGCCGAAGCCTCTGCGATTGGCCCCGGCTGGCATGGCTGGATGCATTATCGCACCGACGTTGCTCCGTCGCAGGAAGATTACAAGGCCCGCGAATGGGAAAAGGCGCACAAGCCGAACGGCACCGGCACGCCGCTTGCCTATCGCCCGCAGGGCTCGCTTGCCGCCACCGGCGAACGCCCCCGCGTCACCGGCGACTACGACGCCTGGACGCCCGGCAACTGACACCTGTTTTGGCCACAATCGCACTCTAGGTCTCGACGCCGACGGGATCGCCGGGACGGGAAGCATAATGGGATTGATGACGGTTTTTCCACGCAAGCAAATGATCGGCGCGTTGACCGCGCTGGCATCCGTGCTCGCGGCGGATGGTGTATCTGCGGCGCGGCTGAACAACCCGGTCGCGGTCTTTGCCGGCATCGACAAGATCACCGGCCGCATCACCACGTTCGACGTCTATGTCAACGAGACGGTTCAGTACGGCGCGCTGCAGGTGACGCCGAAGGTCTGTTATTCCCGCGACGAGACGGAAGCCCAGAAGATCGATGGTTTCGTGGAAGTCGACGAGATCACCCTCGACCGCAAGATCCGCCGGATATTCACCGGCTGGATGTTCGCCGACAGCCCCGGCCTCAATGCCGTCGAGCATCCGATCTACGACGTCTGGCTGACCGGCTGCAAACAAAAGTCCGACGTGCCGCCGCCGAAGGCGACCAACTGATTTTCCGTTAAAATTTCAGATGCGGGGAATCGACGGCGATTCTCAAGAGCTTGAGATAGTCGTCCTTGGGGATGTCGATTGCGCCGAACGTCTTCAGATGTTCGGTTGTGAACTGTGTGTCGAGCAGGGTAAAGCCGTTTTTCCGGAGCCGCTCGACAAGGTGCACGAGGCAGATCTTGGAGGCGTTCGTGCGCCTCGAAAACATGCTCTCGCCGAAAAAGGCCGAGCCGAGCGAAACGCCATAGAGACCGCCGACCAGTTCATCGCCCTCGAAGGCCTCGACGCTGTGCGCGTGGCCCATGCGGTGCAACTCGTTGTAGAGCTTGCGGATCGTGGAGTTGATCCAGGTGCTCGGCCGGTCGCCGGCCGGCTCGGCACAGAGTGCGATCACCCGTTCGAAAGCCGTGTCGAAGCGGATGTCAAGCGGTGTCCTGCGAACCGCCTTGGCCAGGCTTTTGGAGAGATGGAAGGCATCGAGCGGCAGGATGCCGCGCATTTCCGGTTCGACCCAGAAGATTTCCGGGTCGTCGGCAGATTCGGCCATCGGAAAAAGTCCGATGGAATAGGCGCGCAACAGGATTTCCGGGGTTATCGCCGGGTAATATCTGCCGCGTCGCCCTGCCATCGATCTCCCTAATGCGTCTTGTCGCCGGCGAGATATTGCTCCAGCCAGTGTATGTCATAATCGCCGTTGGCGATATCCGGATTGTCGACCAGATCCTGGAAAAGCGGCAGCGTCGTCTTGATGCCGTCCACGACGAACTCGTCCAGCACACGCCGCAGACGCATCATGCATTCGACGCGGGTGCGTCCGTGCACGATCAGCTTGCCGATCAGGCTGTCGTAATAGGGCGGGATCTTGTAGCCGGCATAGGCGCCCGAATCGACGCGCACGCCGAGGCCGCCCGGTGCATGGAAATGCGTGATCGTGCCGGGCGACGGCACGAAGGTGCGCGGGTCCTCGGCATTGATGCGGCATTCGATGGCATGGCCGGAGAACACGATGTCTTCCTGACGCACGGACAGGCCGCCGCCGGAGGCAACGCGGATCTGCTCGTGCACGAGGTCGATGCCGGTGATCGCTTCGGTGATCGGGTGTTCGACCTGAAGACGGGTGTTCATTTCGATGAAATAGAACTCGCCGTTTTCGTAGAGGAACTCGATCGTGCCGGCGCCGCGGTATTTCAGCTTGCGCATCGCATCGGCGCAGACTTCGCCGATCTTCATGCGCTGCTCGACATTTAGGGCAGGGGAATTGGCTTCTTCCCAGACCTTCTGGTGGCGGCGCTGCAGCGAGCAGTCGCGTTCACCGAGATGGATGGCATTGCCTTCGCCGTCACCGACGACCTGGATTTCGATATGGCGCGGTTTCCCGAGATATTTTTCCATGTAGACGGCATCATTGCCGAAAGCGGCGAGCGCTTCGGAACGGGCAGTCGACACGGCTTCATCGAGGTCGGCTTCGGTCTTGGCGACCTTCATGCCGCGTCCGCCGCCGCCGGCCGTCGCCTTGATCAGAACCGGGAAACCGATCTGGCGGGCGATTTCCATCGCGTTCTCGGGCTTCACTTCGCCGTCCGAACCGGGAACGACGGGGATGCCGAGTTCCTGCGCGGTCTGCTTGGCGGTGATCTTGTCGCCCATGATGCGGATATGATCGGCGGTCGGGCCGATGAAGGTGATGCCGTGCGCGTCGAGGATATCCGCGAACTTGGCGTTTTCCGACAGGAAGCCGTAGCCCGGATGCACGGCGTCGGCGCCGGTGATCTCGCAGGCGGCGACGATCTGGTGGATATTCAGATAGCTGTCGCGCGACGGCGGAGGGCCGATGCAGACGCTTTCGTCGGCAAGCCGGACGTGCATGGCGTCGGCGTCCGCAGTGGAATGGACCGCGACGGTCGCGATGCCGAGTTCCTTGCAGGCGCGAAGCACGCGAAGCGCGATTTCACCGCGGTTGGCTATGAGGATCTTGGAAATCATGGATGCGCCTACTCGATGACGACGAGCGGCTGGCCGTACTCGACGGGCTGAGAGTCGTTGACCAGGATTTCCGTGACCTTGCCGGAGCGCGGCGACGGGATCTGGTTCATCGTCTTCATGGCCTCGATGATCAGCAGCGTCTGGCCTTCCTTGACGGTGGCGCCGACTTCAACGAAGGCGCGCGAACCCGGGGCCGGGGAGAGGTAGATGGTGCCGACCATCGGCGCAGTGACCGCGTTCTTATTGTCCTGGATTGCGGGCGCTGCTACGGCTACGGGCGCTGCAGCCGGGGCATAGGCGGGCGCTGCGACCGGAGCCTGGACATATTGAGTGGTACCGACGCGCGATACACGAATACGCACATCGTCCTGTTCGACTTCGATCTCGGTGAGGTCGGTATCGTTGAGGATGTTCGCGAGGTCGCGGATCAGTCCCTTGTCGATACCGTTCTTCTTGTCAGACATGGCAAACCCTATTGTTCTGTTTATCTTGTCAGGCGGTAATGGATTTCAAGGCGTGCAGCGCCAGAATGTAGCTCGCGGTGCCAAAACCGCAGATCACGCCCTTTACCGCCGGTGCGATCATCGAATGATGGCGGAATTCCTCCCGCGCGTGGACATTCGAGATATGAAGCTCGATCACCGGCACGGAGATCGCCTTGATGGCGTCGTGCAATGCGATCGAGGTATGGGTATAGGCGCCCGCGTTGATGGCGACGCCGACGGCCTTTTCATTGGCCTCGTGCATCCAGTCGATCAGCACGCCTTCATGATTGCTCTGGCGAAAATCGACATCGAAGCCGAGTTCCCTGCCGGCGGCGATACAGTCCTTCTCGACGTCCTTCAGCGTGGCCGCACCGTAGATGCTCGGCTCGCGCTTGCCCAGCATATTGAGATTGGGGCCATTGAGGACGAAGATCGTCTTGCTCATCACTGATCTATTGTTCCATGCAGAAATTCAGGGGCCACCTATAGACCGCCGACGCGGCAAGGGAAAGCCCCCGCCGCGCCGAAAGCCCGCGAGTCCACTGCGATGGAACATCTGCGCTCGGGAGGTGTCCTGTCAGCAGGTCGCCTTGCCGCAGGCACGCACGTTGGCGACCTTCTGTTCGATGGTTTCGAGGCCGACGGCGCCGAAGACGGCTTCGTCGCCGACCACATAGGTCGGCGTGCCGGTGATGCCGATCGCGTTGGCGAGCCGGTAGGCGTCGCGCACCAGGTCGTCGTTCGGTTGGTCGGCCATGGACTTGCGGATCGCCGCCTCCTTGACGCCGAGGGCGCTTGCGACCGCAATGGCGGTCGCTTCCGAAGCGTGCGGCTTGCCGCTAAGCAGTTCGCGATGGAATTCCGCATATTTTTCCGGCGCGACCAGGCGCACGGCGTTGGCCACCCGGTGGGCGGCGACCGAGTCCGGACCGAGGATCGGGAATTCCTTGAGGATGAAACGGACGTTCTTATCCTTGGAAAGGATGTCGTCCATGTCCGAGAGCGCCCGCTTGCAGTAGCCGCAATTGTAATCGAAGAATTCGACGACCGTGACGTCCCCCTTCGGATTGCCAAGCGTGATGTCGGTTGGCGAGGAGAAAATCGCCTGCTTGTTGTCCGCGATCCCCCTGGTCGACTGCTCGACGCGCTGGGTCTGCTGCTTGGCCTCCAGCGCGTTCTGGACCTCGACCAGCACTTCCGGGTTCTGCAGCAGGTATTCGCGGATGAACTGGCCCATTTCCTTCTTCTGCTGGTCGTCCAGGGCGAAAGCCGGGGCGGTCGCGGAAAGTGCCAGCGCCAGCATCGAGCCGGCGGCCAGTGTCTTGAAAACGGGCGTCTTGAACAGGCGGGTCATCCATATCCTCTTGGTCGGCACACGAATCCCGCGCACCATTGTTGCGGTTTGTGCCCAAAGTAAGCCAGTCGGGCTTTCCAAAAAACCTCAAAATCATGTCCAGGCGGTTTCCGCCAGTTCACAACTGCGTATGACGCCTGGCCGGACGGCGGACCTGATGCTGGAATGGAGTCTGATTTCAACAGGCTAGCCACGTTTTCGGAATCGCTTCGGCAGGCGGTTGATCCAGTTTCTGAGGTTCAGGGCAGGGCAGAAATAAAAACGGCCGCGTCTTGCGCGGCCGTTTCGTCGGTTCTCGTCAGGCTCAGAAGAAGCCGCGGCGCTGCCACCAGCCGGCCTTCTTCGGCTTCGATGTATCGCCTTCGGCCTCGGGCGCTGCCACGGGATCGGAGCTCTTCACCACCGCCTCGACGGAGGAGGAGATGTTCGATGCGCGGTTGGCCCGTGCCGGCTTTGCTTCGCCGTTATCGGCCTGCTCGGCCTCTGCGACGGGAGCTTCTTCGGCAGGCGTGGCTTCAACCGGAGCGGCTTCGGGAGCCTGCGGCTCCTGGCCGAGCGCGGCTTCGACCTGCTCGACGACGGTTTCCACCGGAGCCGGAACAACCGCAGCCGCTTCTTCCGCAGCCGGTGCGTCGGTCGCAGTCGCCGCCTTGCCACGACGCGAACGGCGCGGCTTGGCTTCCGGCTTGCCGCCAGGTGCTGCTTCCGCCTCGGCGGGAGCCGGGACAGCCTCGACGGCAGCCTCTTCGGAGGCTTCCGCTACGGCTGCTGCCGGCACTGCCGCGACGTCTTCGCTGGATGCGTCTTCGTCGGCCGCTTCGCCGTCCTCCGAAGCGCTCAGCTCCTGTCCGTCCTCACCATTGCGATTGCGACGACCACCGCGCTTGCCGCGGCGGCGGCGCTTGCGGCGGTTTTCTTCCGAGTCCGAATCGGCGGCAACCGTTGCGTCGGATGCTTCGCCGGCTTCGGAAACGTCGTCCTCGCCTTCGTCGCCGTCCTCGTCGCCATCGGCCATGTCGTCGTTGCCGCCCTGGGCGGTCTGGGCGTCACCGCCCTTTTCTCCACGGTTGCGACGACGCCGGCGGCGCTTGCGCTTGCGGCCGTTCTGGTCGTCGCCCTGCTGCTGTGCGCGCTCGGCACTGGCTGCTGCCGGCTGCGCCGCCGCTGCGACGGTCTCTTCTTCTTCGTCCTCGTCGGCCTCGATGACGATGTCGTCATCGTCCTCTTCGACGGGGATGGCCGCGAACTGCATCAGGCTTTCGATCTTGACCGGGTTTTCGACCGGCTCGCCACGATCGATCGCGAAGTGGCTGGAGCCGATGCTGACATCCGATTCGATGAAGATCGAGACGCCGAAGCGGTTCTCGTAATCGACGATGCTGGTGCGCTTGTGGTTCAGGAGATAGAGCGCGATCTCCGGCGTGGTGCGCACGGTGATGTCATGCGTGGTGTTCTTGAGCAGATATTCCTCGACGCCGCGCAGCACGTGCAGGGCGACCGACGACTGCGAGCGCACATGGCCGGTGCCGCCGCAATGGGTGCAGATCTGCGTCGTTGATTCGAGAACCGAGGCGCGGATGCGCTGGCGCGACATTTCGAGCAGGCCGAAATGCGAGATGCGGCCGACCTGGATGCGGGCGCGGTCGTTCTTCAGGCAATCCTTCAGCCGCTTCTCGACGGCGCGGTTGTTGCGCTTTTCTTCCATGTCGATGAAGTCGATGACGATCAGGCCGGCAAGGTCGCGCAGACGAAGCTGGCGGGCGACTTCTTCCGCCGCTTCCAGATTGGTCTGGAGCGCCGTTTCCTCGATCGAATGTTCGCGGGTCGAACGGCCGGAGTTGACGTCGATGGCGACGAGCGCTTCCGTCTGGTTCATGATCAGGTAGCCGCCGGACTTCAGCGTCACCTGCGGCTGCAGCATGCGGTCGAGCTGCGCTTCGATGCCGGAGCGGGCGAAGATCGGATGCAGGTCGCGATAGGGCTGGACCACCTTGGCGTGGCTCGGCATCAGCATCTTCATGAAGTCTTTCGCTTCACGATAGCCTTCTTCGCCGGAGACGATGATCTCGGAAATGTCCTTGTTATAAAGGTCGCGGATCGAGCGCTTGATCAGCGAGCCTTCCTCGTAGACGAGGGTAGGGGCGGTCGAGCTCAGTGTCAGCGTGCGGACGTTTTCCCAAAGGCGCATCAGGTATTCGAAGTCGCGCTTGACCTCGACGCGGGTGCGGTTCGCACCGGCGGTGCGCAGGATCACGCCCATGCCCTGCGGCACGTCGAGTTCGCGGGCGATTTCCTTCAGGCGCTTGCGGTCCTGCGGCTGGGTGATCTTGCGGGAAATGCCGCCGCCACGCGCCGTGTTGGGCATCAGTACCGAATAACGGCCGGCGAGCGAAAGATAGGTGGTAAGGGCAGCACCCTTGTTGCCGCGCTCTTCCTTGGCGACTTGCACGAGCAGGATCTGGCGGCGCTTGATGACTTCCTGGATACGGTACTGCTTGCGCGGCTTGCGCACGACGCGGTCCGGAACTTCTTCCATGGCGTCTTCGGCACCGACCGATTCGATCACTTCCTTCTCGCCGTGGTCGTCATCGTCGTCGTCATCGAAATCGTCGTTGCGGCCACCGCGGCGGGCATCGACGTCTTCCGAAATCGAATCGGTCTCGACCATCGCGGCCATTTCGCCGGGCGTCGAACCGTCGTCGTCATTGTTCTCGGAGGAAGGAGCGCCTTCGCCTTCGGATGCGCCGGCTTCGAGAGTGGCTGCTTCTTCCGCCGGCTTCTTGCGGGCGCGGCTGCGGCGTGGCTTGGCCTTCGGCTTTTCCGTCTCTTCGGCAACAGCCTCGACCGGGCTTGCCTCGGCTGCTTCCGCGCCGGCTTCGCTTGCTGGCTCGGCGGCAGGGGTGGAAATGCCGATATCCGGCTGTTCCTGGTGGGCTGGATCGACCACCGGATCAGCGGCTTCCGCCTCGGCGATCTTGCGCTGATCCTCGGCTTCCTGCTGCATCAGCGCCTGACGGTCGGCAAGCGGAATCTGATAATAGTCGGGATGGATTTCGGCGAAGGCGAGGAAGCCGTGACGGTTCCCGCCGTAGTCGACGAAAGCGGCCTGCAGTGAGGGTTCGACCCTCGTCACCTTCGCCAGATAGATATTGCCGCGTATCTGTTTCTTATGCTGCGATTCGAAATCGAACTCCTCGATCCGGTTACCGCGAACGACGACTACGCGCGTCTCCTCTTCGTGAGACGCGTCGATAAGCATTTTGTCTGCCATTGAAATTCTGCTCCTCGGCGCCGCCGGGAGAATGCAGAAAAGCCTGCCACGAGGACAGGCCCGTCATGCAATGCGGTCGTTGCGCCGGATAAAGATGTTCCCGTCAGGTGCGGTTGTGACGGCAACCGGAAAGATGACGGGGAGCGTTGCTCCCTCGGTCTCTCCAGGTTCTGAAAATTGTGCCGCGACATCAAAAACCAAACGAGAATGACGATACCATAGGCCCGCATGGGCCCGATGAATGTGCTCCGCATGAGCGGTGGGTGGCACGCCACCCGGTATTATTCCGGCCACCGCCGGTTGGATCGTGTATCAGGAAAAAGTGTAGCGACGGCGGATGACTGTCGGTCTTCGGCGCCAGGTCCTGAAAAGGCTGGCCAGCCTATCGGCAGACTATCCCGTCAACACTTTAACCCTCACGGGCGTTGTATGGTTTATCTGTCACAATAGCAAGGGAAAAGCCAAGTTTGCCATATTCTCGATGGAATTAGACCCCTTATGGATGGCAGGGAACGGGCGGTTGATTCGCATCTTTTGACATGCAAATGCCTTCTAGAACGGGCACTTTGATGCGGGTTGCCCGACAGGCGGCGGGGCTTTGAATGCGAGTGGCGTTTTGAGGGCGGATCTAAAGGCAAGCGCAGCGACGGCCTGCGGCGGAAGCCTGCAGAGTTTTTTTGCGCGAATCGCTTGCGCGGTTCTTCTTTTGGCAACCTTCGCCGCGACCCTTCCCCTGAGTTCCGCCCGCGCTACGCCGCAGCCGCCGCTTCTCGCCTTCAGCGCGCGGGTCGCCGGCGACGAAGCGCGCACCCGGATCGTCATCGAATTCGAGAAAAAGCCGGAATTCTCCGTCCACTACGTCGCTGCGCCGGAGCGGGTGATCGTCGACCTGCCGGCGACCGCCTTCGGGTTCCCCGCCGAGGATCTGGCCGCGCGTGGTCTCTTCAAGGACATCCGCTACGGCGCGATGGGTGAGTCGAGCGCCCGCATCGTGCTGACCGCCAAAAGGCCGGTGAAACTGTCGATTGCCGAGGTCCAGTCGAACGACAACGGCAGCTACAGGCTGGTTCTGGATGCGGAAATGGCCTCCAGGGAGGTTTTTGCCGATCTGGTGAAGACCCAGAACTGGGCGACGCCGACGGCGGCGGTTCCGGACGCGCTGGCGATGGCCGAGAAGGACAATGTCTTTACGGTTGCTGTCGATGCTGGGCACGGGGGGATCGATGCCGGCGCGACGGGGGCGGGCACCAAGACGCCCGAAAAGACCATCACACTTGCGTTCGCCAAGACGCTTGCCGAACGATTGAACAAGGTCGAGGGTATCAAGGCCGTCCTGACCCGCGACGACGACACGTTTCTTTCGCTCTCCGAGCGGGTGACGCTCGCCCGCCAGGGCCACGCCGATCTCTTCGTGTCCCTGCATGCCGACACGCTCGGCCAGAAGGACATTCGCGGCGCGACCGTCTATACGCTGTCTGACAAGGCCTCCGACCGCATGGCAGAAAACCTCGCCGCCCGCGAAAACCTGTCCGACGAGCTTGCTGGCTATACGCTCCAGAGCGGCCCGCCGGAGGTCGCCGATATCCTGCTCGACCTGACCCGGCGCGAGACCCAGGCGTTTTCGACCGCGCTCGCCACCAATGTCGTCCAGTCCTTCGAAGGGCAGATCGGGCTCATCAACAATCCCCACCGCTATGCGGGCTTCCAGGTTCTGCGCGCGCCGGACATTCCCTCCGTGCTCCTCGAACTCGGCTTCCTGTCCAATGTCGAAGATGAAAAGCTGCTGCTGGATGAGTCGTGGCGGTCGAAGGTGATCGATCGCATGGTCGACGCCATCAAGCGCTATCGTGCCCGCGCGATGGCGAACGGCGGCTGATTTCGTGCGCTCCGCGTGGCGCCGGTGCCACAGGCATCGGGGAATATCGCGCGGGGGAGGGCGGACGCCGGAAATCGCATCTAAGAGCCCTATTTTACTCACATTCAGGCGGTTATTCGATAATCTCTCAGATGCAACGGATGGCGGACGATCGACCCGCTTTCGCCTTGCGCTGGTGCAATCACCGTGCAAAACGCCTCTAACCATGCGATGGTGTGTTTCACGCGCCGAATGAAAGCTGAACGGTAGCTCCGATATGGTAAGATTGATTGGTTATCTCTTTGGTTTGGCCTGCGTCCTGTTTCTGGTCGTGGCTGCCGGCGTGGGTATCTACCTCACCGGGATGACCAAGGACCTGCCGAACTACGAGGTGCTTGCCTCCTACGAGCCGCCGGTCGCTACCCGCGTGCATGCAGGCAACGGCGCTCTGATGGCGGAATACGCCCGCGAACGGCGTCTCTTCCTGCCCATTCAGGCGGTGCCGGACCGGGTCAAGGCGGCCTTCCTGTCCGCTGAAGACAAGAATTTCTACAGCCATCCCGGCATCGACATCACAGGCCTTGGGCGCGCCGTCCTCTCCAATCTCCAGAACCTGGGTTCCGGCCGTCGCCCCGAAGGTGCCTCGACGATCACCCAGCAGGTGGCGAAGAACTTCCTCCTCTCTGCCGACCAGACGATCGACCGCAAGGTCAAGGAAGCGATCCTCTCTTTCCGCATCGAGCAGACCTATTCGAAGGACAAGATCCTCGAACTTTATCTGAACGAGATTTTCTTCGGTCAGAACTCCTACGGCATCGCCGGCGCAGCACTCACCTATTTCGACAAGTCGGTGACCGAGCTGACGACGGCCGAGGCAGCCTATCTTGCTGCCCTTCCGAAGGGTCCGGCCAACTATCATCCCTTCCGCCGCGAAAAGGCAGCGCTCGAGCGCCGCAACTGGGTCGTCGACCGCATGGCCGAGAACGGCTACATCACCCAGGCCGATGCCGAGGAGGCCAAAAAGCAGCCGCTCGGCGTCAAGCAACGCCGGACCGGCGCCCATGTTTTCGCATCGGATTATTTCTCGGAAGAAGTGCGACGCCAGATCATCGAGCGTTACGGCGACAAGTCGCTCTATGAAGGGGGGCTTTCGGTCCGCACCTCGCTCGATCCCGACCTTCAGGTCATCGCCCGCGCCGCCCTGCAAAACGGTCTGGTGGAATATGACGAGCGCCGCGGTTTCCACGGGCCGGTCGCTCAGATCGCTGTGACTGGTGCCCCTGGAAGCTGGGATTGGGGGCCGGAACTTGCCAAGCAGAAGTCGCTTTCGGACGTGCCGGAATGGAAGCTCGCCGTCGTCACCGAGGTCTCGGCAAAGTCTGCCACGATCGGCCTCCAGCCCTCGGCGGATGCGGCCGGCAAGGTCGACGCGGCTCGCGAGATGGGTACGATCAACGGCGACGACATGAAATGGGCCTATAGGGACTCGACCAATACCCGCAAGCCGGCGAAATCGCCGGACGGCGTGCTGAAGCCGGGCGACGTCGTTTACGTGGAGCCGATCAATCCGCAGGCCAAGACCTACAGGCTGCGCCAGCCGCCGAAGGTCCAGGGCGGTTTGGTCGCCATGGACCCGAATACGGGCCGCGTTCTCGCGATGGCCGGCGGCTTCTCCTATTCGCAATCGGAATTCAACCGCGCCACCCAGGCAATGCGCCAGCCGGGTTCGTCGTTTAAGCCCTTCGTCTATTCGGCAGCGCTCGACAACGGCTATACGCCGGCCTCGGTCATCCTGGACGCGCCGATCGAGATCGTCTCCGGTGGTCAGGTCTGGCGGCCGGAAAACTACGGCGGCGATTCAGGCGGCCCATCGACGCTGCGCATCGGCATCGAAAAGTCCCGCAACCAGATGACCGTGCGCCTGGCGCAGGACATGGGCATGGAGCTGGTCGCCGAATATGCCGAGCGTTTCGGCATCTACGACAAGATGCTGCCGGTGCTGGCCATGTCGCTCGGTTCCGGCGAAACGACGGTCATGCGCATGGTTTCGGCTTATGCGGTCATCGCCAATGGCGGCAAGCAGATCAAGCCGACCGTCATCGACCGCATCCAGGACCGTTACGGCAAGACCATCTTCCGTCACGAGGAGCGCGCCTGCGACGGCTGCAACTTCAATGACTGGGCCAACCAAGAAGAACCAAGCATCGTCGACAACCGCGAGCAGGTTCTCGACCCGATGACCGCCTACCAGATCACTTCGATGATGCAGGGCGTGGTCCAGCGCGGTACGGCAGCCGGCAAGATTCCGGTCAAGGACCGCGACGTCGCCGGCAAGACCGGCACTACCAATGACGAAAAGGACGCCTGGTTCGTCGGCTTCACGCCGAACTTGGTCGCCGGTCTTTATGTCGGCTTCGACACGCCGGCACCGCTCGGCCGTGCCGGCACCGGCAGCGGCCTTGCCGCGCCTATTTTCGGCGAGTTCCTCGCCCAGGCCGCCAAGCTGACGCCTGCCGAAAAGTTCCACGTGCCGGACGGCATGCAGCTCGTCGCCGTTAATCGCAAGACCGGCATGGCGGCCATGGAAGGCCAGCCCGACACGATCGTCGAGGCCTTCAAGCCAGGCACCGGCCCGGCCGACGTCTTCCAGGTCATCGGCGATGGCGAATACATGACCCAGGACCAGATCTTCACCAACTCGCCCCAGGCGCAGCAGGCTGTCACCTCCGGCATGCCGGGTCTGTTCTGATCGCTATCCGAAGCGGCAGCCTTGTCGGCAGGCCCGGGCTTTACATCCGGGCTTGCTGCAACTATGTCCACGGCACTTAAAACCCCAACACAAAGAGCGAAGAACAAGCGCCATGCGTGCGGAAATCATCAATGTAGTCGACGAAATCAAGCAGGCCATAAGCCTGCTGAGGAGGCATCTTTGACTGGGATCAGGCGGTAAGACGACTGGACTGGTTGAACAACAAGTCGGAGGATCCGAACCTCTGGAACGATGCTGCGGAAGCGCAGAAGCTGATGCGCGAGCGCCAGCAGCTCGACGACGGCATCAATGGCGTCAAGGCCATGGAGCAACAGCTCAACGACAATATCGAACTCATCGAACTCGGTGAGGAAGAGGGCGACGAAGCGATCGTCAAGGAAGCCGAAGAGGCGCTGAAGGCGCTGATGGCGGAATCCGGGCGGCGCCAGGTCGAGGCCATGCTGTCGGGCGAAGCGGATGGCAACGACACCTACGTCGAAGTCCATTCCGGCGCCGGCGGCACGGAAAGCCAGGACTGGGCGAACATGCTTCTGCGCATGTACACCCGCTGGGCCGAACGCCAGCGTTTCAAGGTCGAGCTTCTGGAAGTGCATGACGGCGAAGAAGCGGGCATCAAGTCGGCGACCATCCTCGTCAAGGGCCACAATGCCTATGGCTGGCTGAAGACCGAATCGGGCGTCCACCGCCTGGTCCGCATTTCGCCCTATGACAGCAACGCCCGCCGCCACACCTCGTTCTCGTCCATCTGGGTCTATCCGGTCATCGACGACTCGATCAACATCGAGATCAACGAGAGTGATTGCCGCATCGACACCTACCGTTCGTCGGGCGCCGGTGGCCAGCACGTCAACACGACCGACTCGGCGGTGCGCATCACGCACATGCCGTCGGGCATCGTGGTGCAGTGCCAGCAGGAACGCTCGCAGCACAAGAACAAGGCCAAGGCCTGGGACATGCTGCGTGCGCGGCTCTACGAAGCGGAGTTGAAGAAGCGCGAGGATGCGGCGAACGCCGAGGCGGCTTCCAAGTCCGAGATCGGCTGGGGCCACCAGATCCGCTCCTACGTTCTGCAGCCCTACCAGATGGTCAAGGACCTGCGCACAGGCGTGACCAGCACTGCGCCGGACGACGTGCTGGACGGAGATATCAATCCATTCATGGAAGCTGCCCTGGCGCATCGCATCAGCGGCAAGCCGGATGTGGATGTCGCTGACGTCGATTGACGATCCGCGGAAGAATCACAAACGAAAGCGGCCGGACCTTGCGAGGTCCGGCCGCTTTTTTGTTGGAGGAGGCGGGTGGATTATTCCGCCGCGGCTGCCATGGCGCCTTGGCGGCTGCGCAGCACGACAAGCGACAGCAGGAAGACGACGACCGAGCACAGCGCGATGACCGTCACCATCGGCAGCGAAGTGCCGTCGACGAACAGGCCGCCGAGGCCGATCACGACCGCCGAGGTCACGAACTGGATCGTGCCCATCATCGCCGACGCCGTGCCGGCGATCCGGCCGTGATGTTCGAGCGCCAGCACCGCCGCCGTCGGGATGACCATGCCGAGGAAGCCGTAGCCGCCGAACAGGAAGGCGGCCATCACATCGAGGCGGTCGATGCCGAGCGAGGTGACGAGCGCCAGAAGAACCATCATCGTGGAATACCCGAACACCGCGCCGCGGATCACTTTCCGCAGCCCGATCTTGCGGGAGAGCCAGCCGTTCAGCTGCGACATGCCGATGAAGGCGACCGCATTGCACGAGAAGACGATACTGTAGAACGTCGGCGACAGGCCGTAATGCTCGATCAGCACGAAGGACGAATTCGCCACGTAGATCATGTAGCTCGACATGCCGAAGGAGGCGATCAGCACCAGCCCGAGATAATAGGGATCGCGGAGCAGTGTGCCGTAGGACCTGAGCGCGCCGGCGAGGCTGCTTTCGCTGCGTGCAGCCGGCAGGCGGGTTTCCTCAAGGAAGAACACCGCAACGACGGCCCCGACGGCACCGGCGCCGACCATGACCCAGAAGATCAGCCGCCAGTCGCCGAACACGGTGACGATGCTGCCGGCAAGCGGAGCGAGGATAGGCGAGACGCTGAACACCAGCATCAGCCGCGACATCAGTTGGGCGGCGGCGGGACCGGTATGCAGGTCGCGGACGATGGCGCGGGAGATGACGACGCCGGCGCAGGCGCCCATGCCCTGCAGGAACCGGAAGGCGATCAGCCACTCGATCGACGGCGACAGGGCGCAGCCAACCGCCCCGATGGCATAAAGTGCGAGGCCGACATAGAGCGGCTTCTTGCGGCCGAACATGTCGGAGACCGGGCCGTAGACGATCTGCGAAACCGCCATGGCGACGAAGAAGGAGATCAGGCTCGCCTGCACCTCATGGCTGTCAGCATTGAGGTTTACGCTGATGGTCGGCAATGCCGGGAGATACATGTCGAGGGCGAAAAGCCCGATAGCGGAGAGCAGCCCGAGCGACAGGGCATGCGAAGGAGCTCTGCTTTGCATTTGGAAAAAACCTTTCCCGTCACCACATCTGCCGTGGTAACGGCAGAGCGAAGACGATTATGGGAGATGAATATGAGAGCCGGCCGCGTTTGGGAGGATAGGCCTAAACAATCATGTAAATTATTTTGGACACAATTGTCCAATTCGTCAAGCCCCGCTATAGTGATGTCATGAAAAATTCGTCTGCCGAACTTCCGCGCGATTACGACACCTGGCCGCCGGCGCAGAACAAGCGCCAGGCGATCCTCAACGCTGCAGCCGATGTTTTTGCCCAGGAAGGCTTTGGCGGTGCCAGCATCGATGCGATCGCGGCAAGGGCAGGGGTATCGCGCCAGACGATCTACAATCAGCTGGGCGACAAGGATAATCTTTTCAAGGTCGTGGTCGCCGAAATCACCGACCGCTCCAGCGCCGGTTTCTTTCGAGTGCTCGACACTTTCCCCGTGGCGCCGCAGGATATCGAGACGGAACTGACGCAGTTTTCGGCCCAGCTCCTGCGCAAGGCAATCTGCGACCCGAACGGCCGCTGGCTGCGCAAGGTGGTCGAAACCGAAGGCGCCCGCTTCCCCGAGCTTTTCGAAACCTGGAAGGAATACGGGCCGGGCAAGAAATATCCGGCGATTGCGGCCCGCCTGGCGCAACTCGCTCACGGCGGTCATCTCGAGATCGACGATCCGGCGCTTGCCGCCCGCCAGTATATGGCGCTTCTGGCGGCCGACCTTCGCTACGACCAGCAGATGGGCCGCCAGACGCCGGAATCGGAAATCGACCAGATGGCGGCGAACGCCACCCGCACTTTTCTGCGCGCCTTTACACCGAAGCGCTGAGCCTCACGCGAGGGCAACAGGTTTCATCTGCGTGAGCTGACGCTGAGTCAGTTGTTGAACTGCTCGGCGAGAATCCGGTCGGACCAGGAATGGTTGGGATCGGAGAGGATGCGGGCGGTGATTTCGGTCGATTGCGCCACCCGCACCTTCAGCACCGACTTCACCTCGGTATTGTCGGCAACCGCATTGACCGGCCGCTTCTCGGGTTCGAGGATGTGGATATCGACGCAGACGTGGTTCGGCAAAAGCGCGCCGCGCCACCGCCGCGGGCGAAATGCCGAGACCGGCGTCATGGCGAGCAACGGCGCCTCCAGCGGCAGGATCGGCCCATGCGCCGAGAGATTGTAGGCGGTCGAACCGGCGGGCGTGGCGATCATCAGCCCGTCGCAGATCAGTTCCTCCAGCCGCACATGGCCGTCGATCTCCACCCTGAGCTTGGCCGCCTGATAGGATTGCCGGAAGAGATAGACCTCGTTGATGGCAAGGGCCACCGACGTCGAGCCATCCTCGTTGACCGTCGTCATCTTGAGCGGATGAAATTCGTTCTCGATCGATTCGGCCACCCGCTCGTGGAGTTTCTGTGCGCGATAATCGTTCATCAGGAAGCCGACCGAACCGCAGTTCATGCCATAGACGCTTTTGCCCGTATTGATCGTGTCGTGCAGCGTCTGCAGCATGAAGCCGTCGCCGCCGAGCGCGACGATCACGTCGGCTTCCGCGGTGGGCACGTTGCCGTAGAGCCTCACGAGTTCCTCCAGCGCGGATTGTGCTTCCGGGGCCGTCGAGGCGATGATGGAGAGCTTGTTCGTCTGGGACGACATGAACGGGCCTTTAAGGGTGCCGCCGCCCGAGGGGCCGCGCAAGGGACGCTGAAACCATTTGAGCTAACACGAGCCTATGACAGGACCATGCCGCCCGGACGGCATTAAGTACAGGAAAAACAGGCTTTTGGACAAGCGCCTTGCGCCATCGCCGGTGAGTGAAGCAACCCAGCTCGAATGCACGCCATCTCATGTTGCGGCGATTTTCTCTTTACAGGAAGGGAAAATCTGGTAACTCCCCACTCGAAAGTGCCCTTGTAGCTCAGTTGGTAGAGCACCTGATTTGTAATCAGGGGGTCCCGGGTTCGAACCCTGGCGGGGGCACCACTTTTTTCTCTATCCGTTTCAATATGTTAGTGCGGGCTTTTAGTTCGGATACGGCGGCAATGTTGCATTTCGTGTTGCAAGCGGCTCCCCTTCATTTCCAGTGAGTTCCCCATAGCCCCGGCAAATCCATGCGACATGGGATGCAACATGAACCAAAAAAGATGCTACCGCCAGACGCCACAATGCGAACGATAATGGCAGACCTGAAAGCTCCGGCCGAATTCGTCCGGGCGGTGTTCGCGAACATGGCCGGCTATCGGCAGGACTGCCAAGTTCGACTTGCGTTGGATACTCGCGCGAGTTCTCCGGATTATTAGATAGAGTTTTTCATCTACGACGACGTTGACGGCGAAGAAGTGGCTTTCCCTCAGACTGCAGCGGTCTTCAATGGCAGAAACCATCGAGAGGTAACTTATGATGGGACGGAACTAGCAAGGCCGTGGTCCACGAGAGCCATGACCCATTCTGAAGTTCGACAGCTTCATGGTGAGCTACGCGGCATATTTCCTGTGCCTTGACACGAGCGCGCGCCGTGGCAAGTTGCCCTTGTCGCTGTGACTTGACGCCCGCGTATAGCCTGTCAGTTTGTGCGGATTGATGGGGTAAAGATGAAAGCCACAATGATCCTCGAAGACGGGACTGAGTTCGCCGTTAGTCTGTCCAGGTCATCATCCAATGGAGGTTTCGCGGAGGTCGACGGCGATCCGAACTATCTTTCGGCCGCCATCGCAAGCGAAGGGGTTAAGCTTCGCAGAGAAGACGGTGAGCTCAAGAACGTGACAGTCGATGTGCTCGGCGGCCGCTTTAGAGTTCGGACCATCTCCTAAGCCGCCCGCCTGAACCATCCGTCGAACACCTCGGCGGTCAGGTAGATGACGTTGGAGGGCCTGTCCTTGACGGGTTGCCCCTTCCTTCGAGTTCGGAACTCATCGGATTTATGTTTGGACGAACAGAAGCGAGCGTGCTTGTTCTTTGATCCGAACACCCTCTGGCACCAGACGCACGTGCAGAGAAATCTCTTCCTGGCATCCGGCATCAATTTTTCCTCATCGAGATCGCCGTGGCGTCTGCGGCGGGCCTGGCTGATGCCTGCGTCAGCGGCGACTTTTGCCCCGCCATCGTCCGCAAGCCTGAGATGTCTGCACAGAACCTCGGAAACCTTATGCGGTCGGCGGGGTTAGACGGCCGTAGGGCATGTTTGGAAAGTCCCACGAGAGGAAACCCAATGTTTGTAAAGATACTCACCGTTGGCGCACTGTCGCTAGGTCTCGCCACTGCCGCGGTCGCCCAGTCGGGCTCGGGAACCGGATCAGGATCCGGCGGCGCTACTGGCTCAGGTTCTGCGGGAACCAGCGGAGCCGTTCCGGGTTCGGGCGCCAGCGGCTCCGGCTCCGGCACGCTCAACGGCAATACCACGACTCCGCTGAATGGCGGCGGGTCAGGCGCGCTTGATTCCAATACGACCGGCAGCACGACCGGCGATTCCGGCGGTTCCAAATGCCCGCCCAACAATCTATCGCAGGGTACCGGCTCCGCCACGACCAACAACCTGCCGCAGGGTTCCGGCTCCGCAACGCCCAATGCGGACGGAACTCTGGCGCCCGGGCAGGCACAAAACTGCTGATCGGGAATCATGTGCGGCGAGCGGAAGGCCTGCCTTCGCTTGCTGCATGCCGCTTCAGTTTCTGAAAACCGTGCAGGGCACCGCGTGTGCCCTGATCTTCGTACACAAATCGGTCGCCTCGGCTCTGGTGGCACGACCGATCCGCGCCGCATAGCGCGGGCGATAGCCGAAATTGCCCCGTTTCTGCCGCACGACGAGCGCCCGTTCCGCGTTGAGCGGCGCCGGCAGCCTGCCGATCGCGTTGGCAAACAGCTGGCTGGCGATATTCGGATTGTAATGCGCGGAAAGCTGCACGCCCCATGGCGCCCAATCCGCCGATGCGATCAGAACGGTCTCGTTGAGCCGCCTCGTGGCGGCGAGCTGTATGCATCCGTCGATGAAGGTTTTCTGCGGGGCGAGGGCCTGGGCCGCCGTTTTTGGCGGATTGTCCCTCCATGTCTCCGCCGGGTGACCGGTAATCGCAAACACGTAGTCGCGCGTCTCGATCGGCAGCCGGCCGACCTTCAGGAAGGTTTCCAGCCCTGCTTCGCCGGCATTATAGGCCGCGGCAGCAAGGCCGAGATTGCCGAAGCGGTTGCGCAGGTCGCTCAGATAGAGCGAGGACGCGGCAAGGGCTTCTATGACATCGAAGCTGTTTTGCAGGCCGCGGATCTTCGCGGTCGCCGGCATGAACTGGGCGATACCTTCCGCGCCTTTCGGGCTCACCGCGTTCGGCCGAAACAGGCTCTCTCGCCAGATCAGGCGCGCAAAAAATTCCGGCGGCAGCCCGCTCGTTACCGCCAGTAGCTCCATGACATGGCAGAGATCCTCGTTGTAGGCGTCGGGACGGATGCACAATCGGCCGATCTCATCCGACGCCGCACGCTCGTATCGGCATTCGGGGGCGGCCGTCTCTTCCGCAGCATGGATGCTCCCGCCAAAGGGAGCGACGGCCAAAGACAAGCCCAAACCCGTTTGGCCCAAACCTGTTTGCATGAGACGGCGAAACATCATCGACATGCAATATGCCCAATCACGTCGCGGCTTGAAAGCCTTCGGCGGCAGGAACAGGCGACCGGAATGCCTATCGCCTGGATTGCTCCAGAAGAGACTGGCAGGACTGGTCCAGCGCGACGAAATCCGCTTCCGCCATCGATTGCGTCTTTTCCAGCATCTGCTGCGTCTGTTTCTCGAAAAGCGCCGTCGTTTCGTTCCGCGGATAGTGATTGTCCTGCAGGATCACCAGCGCGGCATGCATATGCTCTTCGTCGCGGGAAACGGTGCCCTCGGCCGTGTCGCTCTTGCCGAACTCCTTGGCCATGATCTTGCGCATCGAATAGAAGGCCGAACACGATATGTGTTGTTCGGCAGAGCGTACCGGCTGGGACTGGGTCTGGGTCTGGGCCAGCGCCGCCGGCGATGCGGTCAGCACTGCGGTCATGGCCCAGACGATTTTCGCTTGCGTGGTCATGCGACACAATCCTTGGGCTGAGCCCGAGGTTCCCGCCGGCCCGCCGTCTTGGCGGCTATTCTAGCGCAGTTTTCCGACGCCGGAATAGGCAAAGCCGTGCGCTTCGACTTCCGGCGCTCGATAGACATTGCGCAGGTCGACGAGGACGGGGCTCTTCATGACGGACTTCAGGCGTTCGAGATCGAGCGCGCGAAATTCGTTCCACTCGGTCACCAGAACCGCCACATCCGCGCCTTCAGCGGCCTGATAGGGGCCGCTGGCAAATTCGATATCCATCATCTGCCTGGCGTTTGCCATGCCTTCCGGATCGTAGCCGGACACGATCGCGCCTGCATCCTGCAGCGTCTGGATGACGGCGATCGCCGGGCTGTCGCGCATGTCGTCGGTATTCGGCTTGAAAGTCAGCCCGAAGACGGCGACCTTCTTGCCGCGCACGTCGCCGCCGGCTGCCGCGATCACCTTGCGGCCCATGGCGCGCTTGCGGGTATCGTTGACGGCGATGGTGGTTTCGATGAGGCGGACGGGGCTGTCATAATCCTGAGCGGTCTTTGCGAGCGCCAGCGTGTCCTTGGGGAAGCACGAGCCGCCATAGCCGGGGCCGGCATGCAGGAATTTCGAGCCGATGCGGCCGTCGAGGCCGATACCGCGCGAAACGTCCTGGACGTCGGCGCCGACGCGCTCGCAGAGGTCGGCCATCTCGTTGATGAAGGTGATCTTCATCGCCAGGAAGGCGTTTGCGGCGTATTTGATCAGTTCGGAGGTGCGGCGGCTGGTGAAGAGGAGCGGCGACTGGTTGAGATAGAGCGGACGGTAGACTTCCGTCATCACGCCGCGGGCGCGCTCGTCGGAAAGGCCGACCACGATCCGGTCAGGACGCTTGAAGTCCTCGATAGCAGCGCCTTCGCGCAAAAATTCCGGGTTGGAGACGACGGCGAAATCCGCATCCGGATTGGTTTCGCGGATGATCCGCTCCACCTCGTCGCCGGTGCCGACAGGAACGGTCGATTTAGTGACGATGACGGTGAAGCCGGTCAGCGCTTCGGCGATTTCGCGCGCAGCGGCATGGACATAACCGAGATCGGCATGGCCGTCGCCGCGGCGCGATGGCGTGCCGACCGCGATGAAGACGACATCGGCATCGGCCACTGCGGGGCCGAGCTCCGTGGTGAAGGAAAGGCGCCGGGATTTGACGTTCGATTCGACCAGCGCCTCGAGGCCCGGCTCGAAGATCGGGATGACGCCTTGTTTCAGCGCCTCGATCTTTTCGGCGGCCTTGTCGACGCAGATCACGTCATGTCCGAAATCCGCAAAGCAGGCTCCCGACACGAGGCCGACATAACCCGATCCAACCATCACAATACGCATCAATAATCCTCATCCTTATCCGGCAATCGCACGCGCAGCGGTTTCCTAAGCGCATCCGAAAGGGAATGCAACGCGTCGGCTTGGCTGCCTTTCACAGGCCTGGGGCGGGCGTTACCCCCGGCAGGCCGCCCTGACCGGCCAATGTTACCGGGTGATGACAATAGGACGACGGCTAGGAGTTTCCAGGCCGCGACCCCCAGGCGATGAAATCGGGATTGGCGAAATCCAGCACGTCCGCGCGGCCGGTCTTGCCATAGGTAAGCCGCGCCCCATCGAGCGTGACCGTGGCCCCGCCCGCGGCACGGAGCACGGCGTCGCCGGCGGCCGTGTCCCATTCCATGGTCCGGCCGAAGCGGGGATAGAGATCGGCGGCACCCTCTGCCAGCAGGCAGAATTTCAACGAGGAACCAATGCTGCGGATATCGGCGGCGCCTGATTTTTCGAGAAAGGCCTCGGTCTCGGCGGAATTGTGAGAGCGGCTCGCGACGCAGATCGGCCGGCTCCCGACCGGCCTTGCGACGATCGGCTCCCGGCTCGTCACCGCGAAATCGTCATCGACGACGAGTTTTTCCGCCCGCCCGCCGCCGCCGAGATAGGCGACCTTGAGGGCGGGGGCATAGACGGCGCCGAGGATCGGCGCGCCGTTCTCGATCAGCGCGATGTTGACGGTGAAATCCTCACGGTTGTTGATGAATTCCTTGGTGCCGTCCAGGGGATCGACAAGGATGAAGGAGCCCCCTTCGATCGACGGGATGCGTCCCATCGCCACAGATTCTTCCGCGATGACCGGAATCTCCGGAAAGGCTCGGGCGAGTTCGGCGAGGATGATCTCTTCAGCCCGCTCGTCCGCCTCCGTGACCGGGGACCGATCGGCCTTGTAGCTGGTGTTCGGCCCCGCCCTGTAGATGTCCAGGATGGCCTTGCCCGCGAGCAGCGCGGCTTTTTCGAATGTAGCGAGCATGAATTCCATGGCGGCTGGTCACGTCGGTTGCGTAAGACTTCCCATGACACGTTTGCCCCGCGCTTGGGAGTCTTAAACGGCGCAGGTCAACCCACCTTGGCGAGATGCTGCTGTGTCGCGTAGAGCGCGATCGCGGCGGCGTTCGAGACGTTGAGCGACTTGATGGCGCCCGGCATATCGAGACGGGCAAGCGCGTTGACCGTCTCGCGGGTCTTCTGCCGCAGTCCCTTGCCTTCCGAACCGAGCACCAAAGCGATCCGGCCGCCGGCAAACGTGCCTTCGAGCGGGGCGGGGCCGTCCGAATCGAGCCCGATCGTCTGGAAGCCGAGCCGGTGCAATTCCTCGATCGCATCGGCGAGATTGGTAATCTGTATATAAGGTATCAGTTCCAGCGCCCCGGAGGCGGATTTGGCGAGCACGCCGGATTCGGTCGGGCTATGTCTCTGGGTGGTGATCACCGCGCCGGCGCCGAAAGCGACCGCCGAACGCATGATCGCCCCGACATTGTGGGGGTCGGTCACCTGGTCGAGGACGAGGAGAAGCGGGCTCTCTTTCAGGCCTTCCAGCCGGCGGACGGGCAGGGGGCGTGTTTCCAGCATCACGCCCTGATGGATGGCCTCGGGGCCGAGCACCTTGTCGATATCCTGCGGCGAGACGAATTCGACCGGAAAGGACAGCGTCTCCGGCTCGCCGATATCGAGCCGCGCGAAGGCGTTCTGGGTCACCGACAGCTTGATAGGCTTGCGCTCGGGATTGTCGAGGGCGGCGCGCACCGTGTGCAGGCCATAAAGGAAGACCTGTTCCGCCTGAAGCTGCGGCGGCTTCCAGTCCTTGTTAGACTTCGGCCGCTTCAAGGGCGGCGTCGGAATTTCTCCGCGCTCGCGCTTGGAGTCGCGCACCGCGCGCCGAAGCGTCGCATAATGGGTGTCGCGGGTGGATTTGTCTTGTTTGTCGTCCTTGCTCATCAGGCCTTATAGCCATCCTCGCTCTCCGGGCAAAGCCCTCGACGGGGAGGCGGATCGAAAGAGCGACTGATTTATTTTCGTCATTTTTGCTTCTTCCTCGTGTTGACAGACGAGAACGAGGCGGTCATATACGCGGCGCAGATCAAGGGGCAACAAGCTTCAAGGTCTGACGAACTTGGTCTCACGATCCGGACGAAAAACTGGAGAGATGCCCGAGTGGTTAAAGGGGACGGACTGTAAATCCGTTGGCTCAGCCTACGTTGGTTCAAATCCAACTCTCTCCACCATTCGTCTCTGATCGGACACCACACCGCGGGTATAGCTCAATGGTAGAGCAGCAGCCTTCCAAGCTGAATACGCGGGTTCGATTCCCGCTACCCGCTCCATAATCTCAACGATTTACAATAACGGCTTGCCAATCGGTGCAACGCTTTCCTGCGTCCTTGACGAAGCGGGTCCGGCGATTGCGCGGCTTGCGCCGTGCTTGTGGGACACCAGAAGCTTCCATCGACCGGAACGAGGTGCGGGTCCCGCATCGATTTGGGCCGCGCATTCGGCGCGAGAGCCTGCCGGTAGGTACGGTAGCTAACAAACGATCCCGGAACAAACTTCTGTGTTATACTGGCGTCATCAAGGCGGACCTAGAGCCCCGCGGCCTTACCCGGCCGCGGGGCTTTTTGCGCTTATGACGCTCGTCAATTCGCTGAAGCCCGGAGTTGGAGCCGGTCTGGATCTTGAACTGAGCGCGTGCTGAACCGGCCGCCCCGGGGCATTTTCAAGCCGATTTCGCCTGCTCCCCTTGTCCGGGCGCGCGTCGTAATTATGTCTTGCGCATTCTAGTGGAAAGCCTTAAACGGCGACACCAAACCCGGTCGCCGGGTCCACCCTTATGTTCACAGGAAGCATTCAATGGCAAAGAGCAAGTTTGAGCGCAACAAGCCGCACGTCAACATTGGCACGATCGGTCACGTTGACCATGGCAAGACGTCGCTGACGGCCGCGATCACGAAGTACTTCGGCGAGTACAAGGCCTATGACCAGATCGACGCGGCTCCTGAAGAAAAGGCTCGCGGCATCACCATTTCGACGGCGCACGTCGAATATGAGACGCCGGCCCGCCATTATGCCCACGTCGACTGCCCCGGCCACGCCGACTACGTCAAGAACATGATCACCGGTGCAGCGCAGATGGACGGCGCGATCCTGGTTTGCTCGGCTGCCGACGGCCCGATGCCGCAGACCCGCGAGCACATCCTGCTCGCCCGTCAGGTCGGCGTTCCGGCGATCGTCGTGTTCCTGAACAAGGTCGACCAGGTCGACGACGCCGAGCTTCTCGAGCTCGTCGAGCTGGAAGTGCGCGAACTTCTGTCGTCCTACGACTTCCCGGGCGACGACATTCCGATCGTCAAGGGTTCGGCGCTGGCCGCTCTGGAAGATTCGGACAAGAAGATCGGCGAAGATTCGATCCGCGAGCTGATGGCCGCCGTCGACGCCTACATCCCGACGCCTGAGCGTCCGATCAACATGCCGTTCCTGATGCCGATCGAAGACGTGTTCTCGATCTCGGGTCGTGGCACGGTCGTGACCGGCCGCGTCGAGCGCGGCATCGTCAAGGTCGGCGAAGAAGTCGAGATCGTCGGCATCCGCCCGACCTCGAAGACGACGGTGACCGGCGTTGAAATGTTCCGCAAGCTGCTCGACCAGGGTCAGGCTGGCGACAACATCGGCGCTCTCGTTCGCGGCGTGAACCGTGACGGCGTCGAGCGTGGCCAGATTCTGTGCAAGCCGGGTTCGGTCAAGCCGCACAAGAAGTTCATGGCCGAAGCCTACATCCTGACGAAGGAAGAGGGCGGCCGTCATACCCCGTTCTTCACCAACTACCGTCCGCAGTTCTACTTCCGCACGACGGACGTGACGGGCATCGTCTCGCTGCCGGAAGGCACGGAAATGGTCATGCCGGGCGACAACGTCACCGTTGAAGTCGAGCTGATCGTTCCGATCGCGATGGAAGAAAAGCTGCGCTTCGCGATCCGCGAAGGCGGCCGCACCGTCGGCGCCGGCATCGTCGCCTCGATCATCGAGTAATCGATAGCGACATCAAATAGCAAAGGCCCTGCCGGCAACGGCGGGGCCTTTCACTTTCAAGCCCTGACCTTGAGTCAATCGCCCGACTCACCCTGAGTCAGTTTTGGAAAAAGCTCGCTCTCGTAACGGAAATGAGTTTTGCGACGACCCGGCCATCGCTGAGCCTCACGCGATGACAGGCTCGCTGCTGCCAGGCGCTGTGTCAGGCTGACCGTAGAGTTGACGGATGCCGGCAGGGGAGGCGGGCAGACATTCACCCAAACCGATAAGTCGCCGCCCGGTGACCGATGGCGGAAGAAGCGTAAATGCGCGTCCGCGATCAATTCTGCTGGTGTAAGCGCGGCGCCATCGATTGCTTCCCGTCGCGAATCGCCTCCCGACCGACCCCGGGGAGGAGCCTCTGTCGATCAGTCGGGAGTCATTGCGGATCGTCGTCTACGCAAGGAAATCAGCGCAGGCGGCTGCGGGGCGGCGCTTTCGGGCGTTCGCTTTGCCGACGCGCCTGACGGGTCCGGCCGAAAGCTCGGGTAGAACGGTCCGGATATCAAAAATGCTCTTGCAAAGCGCAACGCATCCCCTTAAAGGGAGCGCCTAGCCAGTTGGCGGCGAGGCCGAGTTCCCGGTTTATGTTCCGCCAAGGTTGAAGGGGTGTAGCTCAGTTGGTAGAGCGGCGGTCTCCAAAACCGCAGGTCGTCGGTTCAAGCCCGGCCGCCCCTGCCACTTTCAGATGATTGGCGCGAGATTATCCGCAGCGGAATTGTCGGGAAATGGCCGCCGTGCAAAACGGCGAAATTTCATCGAACACTGTTTTCCCTCTTGTGTAAAGGGGAAGGGGTGTTTATGTAGGTCAAAACAGACACGCGGTGCGTGGGGCTGAGCAAGTTCAGCTTTACGCGCCGTAATTGCGTGGGCAATCAATGGCATCCAAGACCAATCCAGTTACGTTTCTGCGCCAGGTTCGATCCGAAGCGCTGAAAATCCATTGGCCGTCGCGTCGCGAGACCATGATCTCCACGGCCATGGTTCTGGTTATGGTTGTGTTCGCTGCGCTGTTTTTCTTCGCTGCAGACCAGCTCATGGGATGGTTACTCCGTCTCGTACTGAACGTCAGCGTTTGATTTCTGGAGAATAAAGATGGCGGCGCGTTGGTACATCGTCCACGCATATTCTAATTTTGAGAAGAAGGTGGCTGAGGACATCGAGAACAAGGCTCGCCAGAAGGGGCTTGAGCATCTGTTCGAGAAGATCCTCGTGCCGACCGAGAAGGTGGTCGAAGTGCGTCGCGGCCGCAAGGTCGATTCCGAGCGCAAGTTCTTTCCGGGTTACGTCATGGTCCGGGCCAACCTGACCGACGAAGCCTACCACCTGATCAAGAACACGCCGAAGGTCACCGGCTTTCTCGGTTCCGACAACAAGCCGGTTCCGATTCCGGACTTCGAGGCCGAGCGCATCCTTGGTCAGGTCCAGGAAGGTGTCGAGCGGCCGAAGTCGTCGATCACGTTCGAGATCGGCGAGCAGGTTCGCGTATCGGACGGTCCGTTCGCGTCCTTCAACGGCACTGTTCAGGATGTCGACGAGGAGCGTTCGCGCCTCAAGGTCGAGGTCTCGATCTTCGGCCGTGCGACCCCGGTCGAGCTGGAATACGCTCAGGTCGAAAAGGTCTGATCAGTTTCGAATTGAGGCCTGCCGTTTATTCGGTGGGTCTCGCGCGGCGTTTGCCGCAAGCGCGTGGGAGGAATGGTGCCTTAGCCGGGCATTCTGACCGAACCACGCAACCGCAGCCGCCGGCGAAGGTCGGCATATCGGACCGGGAAACCGGTCTCTAATGAGCCGGGTAACCGGTCTCTCGAAAGGCAGAGAGTTATGGCTAAGAAAGTTATGGGCCACCTCAAGCTGCAGGTAAAGGCAGGGTCGGCCAATCCGTCCCCGCCGATCGGTCCTGCACTTGGTCAGCGCGGCATCAACATCATGGAATTCTGCAAGGCATTCAACGCCGCCACGCAGGAAATGGAAAAGGGCATGCCGATCCCGGTCGTCATCACCTATTTCCAGGACAAGTCCTTCACCTTCGCGATGAAGCAGCCTCCGGTCAGCTACTGGCTGAAGAAGGAAGCGAAGATCACCTCGGGTTCCAAGACCCCGGGCAAGGGCGCCAAGGCTGGCACCCTGACCAAGGCTCAGATTCAGACCATCGCCCAGGCGAAGATGAAGGATCTGAACGCGGCCGATCTCGAAGGCGCAATGGCCATGATCGAGGGCTCTGCCCGCGCCATGGGCCTGGAAGTGGTGGCTTAACATGGTAAAGCTTGCAAAGCGTATTCAGAAGATCCGCGAAGGCGTGGATCCGACCAAGCTCGTAGCGCTCACCGACGCCATCTCGATGGTCAAGGAACGTGCGATCGCCAAGTTCGACGAAACCGTTGAAATCGCGATGAACCTCGGCGTCGATCCGCGGCATGCAGACCAGATGGTCCGCGGCGTGGTCAACCTGCCGAACGGCACCGGCCGTGACGTTCGCGTTGCCGTTTTCGCGCGTGGCGTCAAGGCTGACGAAGCCAAGGCAGCCGGTGCGGATATCGTCGGTGCTGAAGAACTCGTCGAAATCGTCCAGGGCGGCAAGATCGACTTCGATCGCTGCATCGCCACCCCGGACATGATGCCGCTCGTCGGCCGTCTCGGTAAGGTTCTCGGCCCGCGTGGCATGATGCCGAACCCGAAGGTCGGAACCGTCACCATGGACGTCGCGGGTGCCGTCAAGGCTTCCAAGGGCGGCGCTGTCGAGTTCCGCGTCGAAAAGGCAGGCATCATCCACGCCGGTATCGGCAAGGCCTCCTTCGAAGCCAAGGCTCTCGAAGAGAACATCAAGGCTTTCGCTGACGCCGTCATCAAGGCCAAGCCGGCTGGCGCCAAGGGCAACTACCTCAAGCGGGTAGCGATCTCCTCGACCATGGGTCCGGGCGTCAAGATCGATCCGTCGACGGTGACGATCTAAAAGTTTCGTCCGGAGCCTTCGGGTTCCGGACTGCATGAATTCCCGGTCCTTCGGGGCCGGGAATTTCCCAGGGAAACCTGGGAATTCCTGTCCGAGATTGCGGGTGGTTTCGACCTTAATCACTTGATGCCTGCATGAGACGGGTAAGACCCGAGATTTTTTGAGGTGCCATGCGCCTCGTAAATTCGGTTCGAGCCTAGTGTGCCTTGTGCCTGGAGCCCCTGTGGCGACAGTGCGAGGGGACAGGATCCTCAAGCGTCGCTTGGGGTCCTAATCAAGGGATCCCTTGAGGCAAAGGCAACCCGATGGGGCCTGCAGGATTGCGGTCCCGTCAACTGGAGACAGACAGTGGAAAGAGCGGAAAAGCGCGAATTTGTCACGGAGCTGAACGAAGTCTTCAAGGCTTCTGGTTCGGTTGTCGTGGCCCACTATGCTGGTGTCACAGTTGCGCAGATGAACGATTTTCGTTCGAAGATGCGCGCTGCTGGCGGCACCGTCAAAGTCGCGAAGAACCGTCTGGCCAAGATCGCTCTTCAGGGTACGGAGTCGGAAGGGATGTCAAATCTCTTCAAGGGTCAGACGCTGATCGCATTCAGCGAAGACCCGGTAACGGCTCCGAAGGTCGTCATGGATTTCGCCAAGACCAATGACAAGATCATTGTTCTGGGCGGTTCCATGGGTGCAACCACGCTCACTGCGGATGCGGTCAAGTCGCTTGCGACCCTGCCTTCGCTGGACGAGCTTCGCGGCAAGCTGCTGGGCCTCTTGAATGCCCCGGCATCGCGTATCGCGACGGTTGTTGCAGCACCGGCAAGCCAGCTTGCCCGCGTGTTCGCGGCCTACGCCAAGAAGGACGAGGAAGCCGCTTAAGGCGGTTTTTCGCTGTTCATACCCAAATCAAGTTCGAACCGAATATAAGGAACTATCAAAATGGCTGATCTCGCAAAGATCGTTGAAGACCTCTCTGCTCTGACCGTTCTGGAAGCTGCTGAGCTTTCCAAGCTGCTCGAAGAGAAGTGGGGCGTATCCGCAGCTGCTCCCGTAGCCGTTGCTGCTGCTGGCGGTGGCGCTGCTGCTGCTGTCGTTGAAGAAGAAAAGACCGAGTTCGACGTCATCCTCGTCGAAGCCGGCGCCAACAAGATCAACGTCATCAAGGAAGTCCGCGCCATCACCGGTCTCGGCCTCAAGGAAGCCAAGGACCTCGTCGAAGGCGCTCCGAAGGCTGTCAAGGAAGGCGTCAACAAGGCTGAAGCCGCTGACCTCAAGAAGAAGCTTGAGGACGCCGGCGCCAAGGTCGACGTTAAGTAATATCGGAATGCGGCGGGAGGGGTCTCCTCTCCCGCCCATTTCCTCCGAACGTATTACCCAGGAACCGTCAAAACGGTTCCTGGGTAATGGGTTCTCAAGAGGATGGTCCCGAATCGAACAGAAAAGGCAATCCGGCCTGGCGTGTTCGAGAGGTGGGACGAGATTGAGAATACCCATTGATCGACGGGATCGACTGGCCAGCGAACCCCGTCCGTTGCAGGCCCGGATGCAATTTTGAAGGAGCGACGATGGCTCAGACCCTTTCCTTTAATGGTCGCAGGCGCGTACGCAAGTTTTTTGGAAAAATCCCCGAAGTCACAGAGATGCCGAACCTCATCGAGGTTCAGAAGGCATCCTATGACCAGTTCCTGATGGTTGATGAACCGAAGGGCGGTCGTCCGGACGAAGGTCTGAACGCTGTCTTCCGGTCGGTCTTCCCGATCACCGATTTTTCCGGCGCCTCCATGCTCGAATTCGTGTCCTACGAATTCGAACTGCCGAAGTTCGACGTGGAAGAATGCCGTCAGCGCGATCTGACCTACGCAGCGCCGCTGAAGGTGACGCTGCGTCTCATCGTGTTCGATATCGACGAGGATACGGGCGCCAAGTCCATCAAGGACATCAAGGAACAGTCCGTCTACATGGGCGACATGCCGCTCATGACCGACAACGGTACGTTCATCGTGAACGGCACCGAACGCGTGATCGTGTCCCAGATGCACCGTTCGCCGGGCGTCTTCTTCGACCACGACAAGGGCAAGAGCCACTCTTCCGGCAAGCTGCTCTTCGCAGCCCGCGTCATCCCGTATCGCGGTTCCTGGCTCGACATCGAATTCGACGCCAAGGATATCGTTTACGCCCGTATCGACCGCCGCCGTAAGATCCCCGTGACCTCGCTGCTGATGGCGCTCGGCATGGACGGCGAAGAAATCCTGTCGACCTTCTATACGAAGTCGTCCTATCAGCGCGACGGCGACGGCTGGCGGATTCCGTTCCAGCCGGAAACCCTGAAGGGTGCGAAGACCCTTTCCGACATGATCGACGCCGATACCGGCGAAGTGGTTGTCGAATCCGGCAAGAAGCTCAACCCGCGTCTTCTCCGTCAGCTGACGGAGAAGGGCTTGAAGGCCTTGAAGGCGACCAATGACGACATCTACGGCAACTATCTTGCCGAAGACATCGTCAACGCGGCAACCGGCGAGATCTACCTCGAAGCCGGCGACGAAATCGACGAAAAGACCCTGCCGATCATCCTGAGCGCCGGTTTCGACGAAATCCCGGTTCTAGGCATCGACCATATCAATGTCGGCGCCTACATCCGCAACACGCTTTCCGCCGACAAAAACGAGAACCGTCAGGACGCTCTGTTCGACATCTACCGCGTCATGCGCCCGGGTGAACCGCCGACGATGGAATCGGCCGAAGCCATGTTCAACTCGCTGTTCTTCGATGCGGAGCGTTACGACCTCTCCGCCGTCGGCCGCGTCAAGATGAACATGCGTCTCGACCTCGAAGTCGCCGATACCGTTCGCACGCTCCGCAAGGACGACATCCTGGCCGTGGTCCGGATGCTGGTCGAGCTGCGCGATGGCAAGGGCGAAATCGACGACATCGACAACCTCGGCAACCGCCGCGTCCGTTCTGTCGGCGAACTGATGGAAAATCAGTATCGCCTCGGCCTGCTCCGCATGGAGCGCGCCATCAAGGAACGCATGTCGTCGATCGAAATCGACACTGTCATGCCGCAGGACCTGATCAACGCGAAGCCGGCAGCTGCCGCGGTTCGCGAATTCTTCGGTTCCTCGCAGCTGTCGCAGTTCATGGACCAGGTGAACCCGCTTTCGGAGATCACCCACAAGCGCCGTCTTTCGGCACTTGGCCCGGGTGGCCTGACCCGCGAGCGCGCAGGCTTCGAAGTCCGCGACGTTCACCCGACCCATTACGGCCGTATTTGCCCGATCGAGACGCCGGAAGGCCCGAACATCGGTCTGATCAACTCGCTTGCCACCTTCGCCCGCGTCAACAAGTACGGCTTCATCGAAAGCCCGTACCGCAAGATCATCGACGGCGTCGTGACGAAGGAAGTGCTTTACCTTTCCGCTATGGAAGAGGCGAAGTATTACGTCGCACAGGCGAACGCCGAACTGGATAAGAACGGCTCTTTCGTGGAAGAGTTCGTTGTTTGCCGTCATGCCGGCGAAGTCATGCTGTCCCCGCGCGACACCATCAACCTGATGGACGTCTCGCCGAAGCAGCTTGTCTCGGTCGCGGCCGCTCTGATCCCGTTCCTGGAAAACGACGACGCCAACCGCGCTCTCATGGGCTCGAACATGCAGCGTCAGGCCGTGCCGCTGGTACGTGCTGAAGCTCCGTTCGTCGGCACCGGCATGGAACCGGTCGTCGCCCGCGACTCCGGTGCGGCGATCGCTGCCCGCCGTGGCGGCGTTGTCGACCAGGTCGACGCGACCCGTATCGTTATCCGCGCCACCGAAGACCTCGATCCGTCGAAGTCGGGCGTCGATATCTATCGTCTGCAGAAGTTCCAGCGTTCGAACCAGAACACCTGCGTCAACCAGCGCCCGCTGGTCGCCGTCGGTGACATCCTGAACAAGGGCGACATCATCGCCGACGGCCCGTCGACGGACCTTGGTGACTTGGCGCTCGGCCGCAACGCGCTCGTCGCGTTCATGCCCTGGAACGGCTACAACTACGAAGACTCGATCCTGCTCTCCGAGCGCATCGTGTCGGACGACGTGTTCACCTCCATCCACATCGAGGAATTCGAAGTGATGGCGCGTGACACCAAGCTTGGTCCGGAAGAAATCACGCGCGACATTCCGAACGTTTCGGAAGAAGCGCTGAAGAACCTCGACGAAGCCGGCATCGTCTACATCGGCGCCGAAGTCCAGCCGGGCGACATCCTCGTCGGCAAGATCACTCCGAAGGGCGAAAGCCCGATGACGCCGGAAGAAAAGCTTCTACGCGCCATCTTCGGTGAAAAGGCCTCCGACGTTCGCGACACCTCCATGCGCATGCCTCCGGGCACGTTCGGCACGGTCGTGGAAGTCCGCGTCTTCAACCGTCACGGTGTGGAGAAGGACGAACGCGCCATGGCGATCGAGCGTGAGGAAATCGAACGCCTCGCCAAGGACCGCGACGACGAACAGGCAATTCTTGACCGCAACGTCTATGGCCGTCTGACGGACATGCTGCGCGGCCAGATGTCGGTTGCCGGTCCGAAGGGCTTCAAGAAGGGCATCGAGCTCACCAACGCCGTCATCTCCGAATATCCCCGCTCGCAGTGGTGGATGTTCGCAGTCGAGGACGAAAAGGTGCAGGGCGAAATCGAAGCGCTCCGCGGTCAGTACGACGAATCCAAGTCGCGCCTTGAACAGCGCTTCATGGACAAGGTCGAGAAGGTCCAGCGCGGCGACGAAATGCCTCCGGGCGTCATGAAGATGGTCAAGGTCTTCGTCGCTGTGAAGCGCAAGATCCAGCCGGGCGACAAGATGGCCGGGCGTCACGGCAACAAGGGCGTCGTGTCGCGCATCGTTCCGGTCGAGGACATGCCGTTCCTCGAAGACGGCACGCATGTCGACATCGTTCTGAACCCGCTCGGCGTGCCTTCGCGCATGAACGTCGGTCAGATCCTCGAGACGCACCTGGCTTGGGCTTGCGCAGGCATGGGTAAGCGTATCGGTGCGCTGCTCGAAGATTACCGCAGGTCGAACGATATCACCGACTTGAAGAAAGAGCTGACGGAAGCCTATCAGAGTGAGGCAAACGCTGAAGTTGCAAGCTTCGACGACGACTCTCTCGTTCGTCTGGCCGAGCAGTCCAAGCGTGGCCTCTCGATCGCAACGCCGGTCTTCGACGGTGCGCATGAGCCGGACGTCGCAGCGATGCTGACCAGGGCAGGCCTCGATCCGTCCGGTCAGTCGGTCCTCTACGACGGCCGTACCGGCGAACAGTTCGACCGCAAGGTGACTGTCGGCTACATGTACATGATCAAGCTGAACCACCTCGTGGACGACAAGATCCACGCGCGTTCGATTGGTCCGTACTCGCTGGTTACCCAGCAGCCGCTCGGTGGCAAGGCGCAGTTCGGCGGCCAGCGCTTCGGCGAAATGGAAGTCTGGGCGCTCGAAGCCTACGGCGCCGCCTACACGCTGCAGGAAATGCTGACCGTGAAGTCGGACGACGTGGCCGGCCGTACCAAGGTCTACGAAGCGATCGTGCGCGGCGACGACACGTTCGAGGCAGGCATTCCGGAGAGCTTCAACGTTCTCGTCAAGGAAATGCGCTCTCTCGGCCTGTCCGTCGAGCTCGAGAACTCGAAGATCGAGGACGCGAACGCCGGCCAGCTGCCCGACGCAGCCGAATGATCATAACAAGGCGCGCGCCGTTTGAAGGCGCGCGCTGCTCCCTCCGCCGGTATCCGCCGGCAGGATAGGGAAACTTTCGCCGCATTTCGCGGCTAATACCGTTTTAAAGCATCGGACGGTCCGTCCCGGGAATTTGGACTGTTCCGATCGCAAGCCGAGGGCTTCCGCCCCTAAAGGAGATAGGCATGAACCAAGAGGTCATGAATCTTTTCAATCCGCAGGTGCCTGCACAGCACTTCGACTCGATCCGTATCTCGATCGCGTCTCCGGAGAAGATTCTCTCCTGGTCCTACGGCGAGATCAAAAAGCCGGAGACCATCAACTACCGTACCTTCAAGCCTGAACGCGACGGCCTTTTCTGCGCCCGCATCTTCGGGCCGATCAAGGACTACGAGTGCCTGTGCGGCAAGTACAAGCGCATGAAGTACAAGGGCATCATCTGCGAAAAGTGCGGCGTCGAAGTTACGCTGTCGCGCGTTCGCCGTGAGCGCATGGGCCATATCGAGCTCGCTGCTCCCGTCGCCCATATCTGGTTCCTGAAGTCGCTTCCGTCGCGCATCTCGACCCTTCTCGACATGACGCTGAAGGATGTCGAGCGCGTTCTCTATTTCGAGAACTACATCGTCACTGAGCCGGGTCTCACCTCGCTCAAGGAAAACCAGCTTCTTTCCGAAGAAGAATACATGATCGCCGTCGACGAGTTCGGCGAAGATCAGTTCACGGCGATGATCGGCGCCGAGGCCATCTACGAGATGCTGGCCTCGATGAATCTCGAAAAGATCGCCGGCGACCTGCGTTCGGAACTTGCCGACACTACGTCGGATCTGAAGCAGAAGAAGCTGATGAAGCGCCTGAAGATCGTCGAGAACTTCATGGAGTCGGGCAACCGTCCGGAATGGATGATCATGAAGGTCGTCCCGGTCATCCCGCCGGACCTGCGCCCGCTGGTTCCGCTCGATGGCGGCCGTTTTGCGACCTCCGACCTCAACGATCTCTATCGTCGCGTCATCAACCGTAACAACCGTCTGAAGCGCCTGATCGAACTGCGCGCTCCGGGCATTATCATCCGCAACGAAAAGCGCATGCTGCAGGAATCTGTGGACGCGCTGTTCGACAACGGCCGTCGTGGCCGCGTCATCACCGGCGCCAACAAGCGTCCGCTGAAGTCGCTGTCCGACATGCTGAAGGGCAAGCAGGGCCGCTTCCGCCAGAACCTTCTCGGCAAGCGCGTCGACTATTCCGGCCGTTCGGTCATCGTGACCGGTCCGGAACTGAAGCTGCACCAGTGCGGCCTGCCGAAGAAGATGGCGCTCGAACTGTTCAAGCCGTTCATCTACGCCCGCCTAGACGCCAAGGGTTACTCCTCGACCGTCAAGCAGGCCAAGAAGCTGGTTGAAAAGGAAAAGCCGGAAGTCTGGGATATCCTCGACGAGGTCATCCGCGAGCATCCGGTTCTCCTGAACCGCGCACCGACGCTGCACCGCCTGGGCATCCAGGCCTTCGAACCGATCCTGGTCGAAGGCAAGGCTATCCAGCTGCATCCGCTCGTCTGCACGGCCTTCAACGCCGACTTCGACGGCGACCAGATGGCCGTTCACGTGCCGCTGTCGCTCGAAGCCCAGCTTGAAGCCCGCGTGCTGATGATGTCGACGAACAACATCCTGCATCCGGCAAACGGCGCACCGATCATCGTTCCGTCGCAGGACATGGTTCTCGGTCTCTACTATCTGGCGATCATGAACCAGAACGAGCCGGGCGAAGGCATGGCCTTCTCCGACATGGGCGAATTGCACCACGCTCTGGAAAACAAGATCGTCACCCTGCATGCCAAGATCCGCGGCCGCTTCAAGACCCCGGATGCCGACGGCAAGCTGGTGTCGAAGATCTATGAAACGACCCCCGGCCGCATGATCATCGGCGAACTTCTGCCGAAGAACGTCAACGTGCCGTTCGAGACCTGCAACCAGGAAATGACCAAGAAGAACATCTCCAAGATGATCGACACGGTCTACCGTCACTGCGGTCAGAAGGACACGGTGATCTTCTGCGACCGCATCATGCAGCTCGGCTTCACCCATGCGTGCAAGGCCGGCATTTCGTTCGGCAAGGACGACATGATCATTCCTGAAACCAAGGCCAAGATCGTTGGCGACACCGAAACCCTGGTGAAGGAATACGAACAGCAGTACAACGACGGCCTGATCACTCAGGGCGAGAAGTACAACAAGGTCGTCGACGCCTGGGGCAAGGCCACCGAAAAGGTTGCAGAAGACATGATGGCCCGCATTAAGGCCGTCGAGTTCGATCCTGAAACCGGCCGCCAGAAGCAGATGAACGCCATCTACATGATGTCCCACTCGGGTGCCCGTGGTTCTCCGAACCAGATGCGCCAGCTGGGCGGCATGCGTGGCCTGATGGCCAAGCCGTCGGGTGAGATCATCGAAACGCCGATCATCTCGAACTTCAAGGAAGGCCTGACCGTTAACGAGTACTTCAACTCGACCCACGGTGCCCGTAAGGGTCTCGCAGACACCGCCTTGAAGACCGCGAACTCCGGTTACCTGACCCGTCGTCTCGTCGACGTCGCTCAGGACTGCATCGTCAACCTGGTCGATTGCGGCACCGAAAGCGGTCTCACCATGACGGCGATCGTTGACGCCGGTCAGGTCGTGGCTTCCATCGGCGCTCGTGTCCTTGGCCGTACCGCACTCGACGATATCGATCACCCGGTCACGGGTGCCCGCATCGTCGATGCCGGCAAGATGATCCTCGAGCCGGATGTCATCGAGATCGAAAAGGCTGGTATCCAGTCGATCCGCATCCGTTCGGCACTGACCTGCGAAGTTCAGACGGGCGTCTGCTCGGTCTGCTACGGCCGAGATCTGGCCCGTGGTACTCCGGTCAACATGGGCGAAGCCGTCGGCGTCATCGCGGCTCAGTCGATCGGCGAGCCGGGAACCCAGCTCACCATGCGTACCTTCCACTTGGGCGGTACGGCAAACGTGGTCGACCAGTCGTTCCTGGAAGCGTCGTACGAAGGCACGATCCAGATCAAGAACCGCAACATGCTGCGGAACTCCGAAGGCGTTCTCGTCGCGATGGGCCGCAACATGGCGGTCACCATCCTTGACGAGCGCGGCGTCGAGCGTTCCTCGCAGCGCGTCGCCTACGGTTCGAAGCTGTTCGTGGATGACGGCGACAAGGTTCGTCGCGGTCAGCGTCTGGCAGAGTGGGACCCCTACACACGCCCGATGATGACGGAAGTGGAAGGTACGGTTCAGTTCGAAGACGTGGTCGACTCGATCTCGGTTTCGGAATCGACCGACGAATCCACCGGCATCACCAAGCGTCAGGTCATCGACTGGCGGTCGACGCCGCGCGGCATCGACCTGAAGCCGGCGATCGTCATCAAGGACGCTTCGGGCACCATCATGAAACTGGCCCGCGGCGGCGAAGCCCGCTTCAACCTGTCGGTCGACGCCATCCTGTCGGTCGAGCCGGGTCAGAAGGTCAGCCAGGGCGACGTTCTCGCCCGCGTTCCGCTGGAAAGCGCCAAGACCAAGGACATCACCGGTGGTCTGCCGCGCGTCGCCGAGCTCTTCGAAGCCCGTCGTCCGAAGGATCACGCCATCATCGCTGAGATCGATGGTACGATCCGCCTCGGCCGCGACTACAAGAACAAGCGTCGCGTCATGATCGAACCGGCGGAAGACGGTGTCGAACCGGTCGAATACCTGATCCCGAAGGGCAAGCCCTTCCATCTTCAGGAAGGCGACTACATCGAAAAGGGCGACTACATCCTCGACGGCAATCCTGCGCCGCACGACATCCTGGCGATCAAGGGCGTGGAAGCACTCGCTTCCTACCTCGTCAACGAAATCCAGGAAGTCTACCGCCTGCAGGGCGTTGTCATCAACGACAAGCACATCGAGGTGATTGTCCGTCAGATGCTGCAGAAGGTCGAGATCACCGATGCCGGCGACAGCCAGTATATCGTCGGTGACAATGTCGACCGGATCGAACTGGACGAAGCCAACGAGCGTCTTGCTGAAGAAGGCAAGAAGCCCGCTTACGGCGAACCGGTTCTGCTCGGCATCACCAAGGCGTCGCTGCAGACCCCGTCCTTCATCTCGGCCGCTTCCTTCCAGGAAACGACCAAGGTGCTGACGGAAGCTGCGATTGCCGGCAAGACGGACACGCTGCAGGGCCTCAAGGAAAACGTCATCGTCGGCCGTCTCATCCCGGCCGGTACGGGCGGCACCATGACCCAGATCCGCCGTATCGCCACCTCGCGCGACGAGCTGATCCTCGAAGAACGCAAGAAGGGTTCGGGCGCATCGTCCGCCACCCCGATGCTTCAGAACCTGAACACCGAGAACACGCCTGCGGAGTGATCCGCCGGCACGTCGGTCAGAATGAAGAAAACCGCCCGGAGCGATCCGGGCGGTTTTTTCGTTTCAGGCGGGAAGGGGAGCGAACATCAAAAAGCCGCCGAAAGTGTTCGGCGGCTCGTGCATGGTTTGGTGAAATGCTCCGAGGTCTGGCGCGCAGCTCTACTGGTGAGGTGGGGGGACAGGCCGGTGATCGAAAGGGCGGCATTACTGCAGCCGCCAACGAGGGGAGGCGAGGGCGGTCAGGCCTCCCTCATCGATCGAGACTACTCGAACCGGATGATCGCCACTTCGCCTTCGAGCGCGCCCTGGTAGGCCGAGGCGTGCGGCTCCTCGGTGGGTTCGTCGGTCAGGACGCCGATTTGGTCGAGATCGGCCTCGATGAAGCCTTCTTCCGAGAGGGCGTTGAGTGCCTCGCGGACGGCGGAATCGTCGTCGGGCGCGCGCAGCATGATATGCAGCTCGATGCCTTCGGCGCCCTTCGTCTCATAGCCCTTGCCGATGATGATGAAGACCATCGGCCCGTCGAGGTTGTTGTCATTGTCGGGTGTGGCGATCATGGTCATCTCCGCGAGCGAATCCCTAGTATCGTCCGAAGACGAGGCGGAACGGAAGGTTCCCGCACTCTTTAGTGCGATCAGCGGTGATTCCCAAACATTATCCGCGAGGGCATCTCATATTTCTGGAAACCCTGTCTCGAAACCCTCCGTTTGGCCCCGAAACCAAGGGTTTGGGGCAATAATTTAGGATTTGGTCTTGACGGGCAGGGGGGAAAACAGTAAACGCCCCGCATCGGAAGCGATGTGAGGCTTGCCCGTTCGGAACGACTCGTTCCGGAGTACGCCTCAGACACGGTTCCATACGCACGTTGAAGACACGAATGCTGCACGCACGACGCATGAGGAATGCGTCCTCTGCTTTTTGTGGTCCATCCGAAAAGCGGATCGGGCCACGTTTTGCGCATGAGGAAATGTGTGTGCCGCCGCCGGAAACGGCATCAGATCGGCCCGAAAGGGTACTGAGAAAAACGTAAGGGATGGTTGAATGCCTACCGTAAACCAGCTGATCCGCAAGCCTCGCCAGGCGAACGTAAAGCGTAACAAGGTTCCTGCTCTGCAGGAAAACCCCCAGAAGCGCGGCGTTTGCACCCGCGTTTACACGACGACCCCGAAGAAGCCGAACTCGGCTCTGCGTAAGGTTGCCAAGATTCGCCTGACCAACGGCTTCGAAGTCATCGGCTATATCCCGGGTGAAGGCCACAACCTGCAGGAACACTCTGTCGTGATGATCCGCGGCGGCCGCGTCAAGGACTTGCCGGGCGTTCGCTACCACATCATCCGCGGCGTTCTCGACACCCAGGGCGTCAAGAACCGCAAGCAGCGCCGTTCCAAGTACGGTGCGAAGCGTCCGAAGTAATTCGGCATTCTGATTATCCGGCGCTGCGCGAGGTTCTCCGCGTGGTAAAGCGCCCGCAACAATTGAGAGACGAGAAGTATGTCCCGACGCCATAGTGCAGAGAAGCGTGAGATCAACCCGGACCCGAAGTTCGGCGATCTGGTCGTCACGAAGTTCATGAATGCGATCATGCTCCACGGCAAGAAGTCCGTAGCTGAAAACATCGTTTACGGCGCGTTCGACGTCGTGCAGGGCAAGGCCAAGGCCGACCCGCTGGGTATCTTCCATTCGGCGCTCGACAATGTCGCGCCGCATGTCGAAGTTCGTTCGCGCCGCGTTGGTGGTGCGACCTACCAGGTTCCGGTCGACGTTCGTCCCGAGCGCCGTCAGGCTCTCGCGATCCGTTGGGTGATCGCTGCTGCCCGCAAGCGCAACGAAACGACGATGGTCGATCGCCTTTCCGGTGAACTTATGGATGCTGCAAACAACCGTGGCAGCGCCGTCAAGAAGCGTGAAGACACGCACAAGATGGCCGACGCCAACCGCGCATTCTCGCATTACCGTTGGTAATCTTCACTCGATCGAATTTCGAAAGGCAGTCCTATGGCTCGCGAATATAAAATCGAAGACTACCGCAATTTCGGTATCATGGCGCATATCGACGCCGGCAAGACCACGACCACCGAGCGTATTCTTTATTACACCGGCAAGTCGCACAAGATCGGCGAAGTTCACGACGGCGCAGCCACGATGGACTGGATGGAGCAGGAGCAGGAGCGTGGCATCACGATCACTTCCGCTGCGACCACGACCTTCTGGAAGGGCCGCGACGGCAAGATGCGCCGCTTCAACATCATCGACACCCCCGGCCACGTCGACTTCACCATCGAAGTCGAACGTTCGCTGCGTGTGCTCGACGGTGCGGTTGCTCTCCTCGACGCCAATGCCGGCGTTGAGCCGCAGACGGAAACCGTCTGGCGCCAGGCCGACAAGTACAACGTTCCGCGCCTGATCTTCTGCAACAAGATGGACAAGACCGGCGCCGATTTCTATCGCTCGGTCGAGATGATCAAGACGCGCCTCGGCGCGACTGCTGTTGTCTGCCAGTTGCCGATCGGCGCTGAGACCGAGTTCAAGGGCATCGTCGACCTGATCGAGATGAACGCTCTCGTATGGCGCGACGAATCGCTCGGCGCTATGTGGGACGTCGTCGAAATCCCGGAAGACCTGAAGGCTCGTGCCGAAGAATTCCGCGAAAAGATGATCGAGACCGTTGTCGACATCGACGAAGAAGCCATGGAAAACTATCTGAACGGCGTCATGCCGGACAACGATAAGATTCGTGCGCTCATCCGTCGCGGCACCATCGACGTCAAGTTCTTCCCGATGTTCTGCGGCTCTGCCTTCAAGAACAAGGGCGTTCAGCCGCTCCTCGACGCCGTTGTCGAATTCCTGCCGTCCCCGGCAGACATTCCGGCGATCAAGGGCATCGACGTCAAGACCGAAGCCGAAATCGACCGTCATCCCGATGACACCGAGCCGCTTTCCATGCTGGCGTTCAAGATCATGAACGACCCCTTCGTTGGTTCGCTGACCTTCTGCCGTATCTATTCGGGCAAGCTCGAAAAGGGTTCTGCGCTGCTGAACACGGTCAAGGAAAAGCGCGAACGCGTCGGCCGCATGCTGCAGATGCACTCGAACTCCCGTGAAGACATCGAAGAAGCCTTCGCTGGCGACATCGTCGCTCTCGCAGGCCTCAAGGAAACCACCACGGGCGACACGCTCTGCGATCCGCTGAAGCCGGTCATCCTCGAGCGCATGGAATTCCCCGAGCCGGTCATCCAGATCGCCATCGAGCCGAAGTCCAAGGGCGACCAGGAAAAGATGGGCCTCGCGCTCAACCGCCTGGCTGCCGAAGACCCGTCCTTCCGCGTCAAGACCGACGAGGAATCCGGCCAGACGATCATCGCCGGCATGGGTGAACTTCACCTCGACATTCTTGTCGACCGCATGCGTCGCGAGTTCAAGGTCGAAGCCACCGTCGGTGCTCCGCAGGTTGCTTACCGCGAAACCATCACGCGCAAGCACGAAGAAGACTACACGCACAAGAAGCAGTCCGGTGGTACCGGTCAGTTCGCGCGCGTCAAGATCGTCTTCGAACCGAACCCGGACGGCGACGACTTCAAGTTCGAGTCCAAGATCGTCGGTGGTTCTGTTCCGAAGGAATACATCCCGGGCGTCCAGAAGGGCATCGAAAGCGTTCTGTCTTCCGGCCCGCTGGCTGGCTTCCCGATGCTGGGCGTCAAGGCGACCCTCATCGACGGCGCCTTCCACGACGTCGACTCGTCGGTTCTGGCATTCGAAATCGCCTCCCGCGCCTGCTTCCGTGAAGCAGCCAAGAAGGCCGGTGCCCAGCTCCTCGAGCCGATGATGAAGGTCGAAGTCGTCACTCCGGAAGATTACGTCGGTGACGTCATCGGCGACCTGAACTCCCGTCGCGGTCAGATCCAGGGCCAGGAATCGCGCGGCATCGCCGTCGTGATCAACGCCCACGTGCCGCTCGCGAACATGTTCAAGTACGTCGACAACCTGCGCTCCATGTCCCAGGGCCGCGCGCAGTACTCGATGACTTTCGATCACTACGCACCGGTTCCGACCAACGTCGCAAACGAAATCCAGGCTAAGTACTCCGGTCAGAAGTGACCGGGGTAACCCGCCCAATCAATTAGAGAATAACCCCTGACGGGGATAAGAACGGAGAAGCCGGAAATGGCAAAGAGCAAGTTTGAGCGCAACAAGCCGCACGTCAACATTGGCACGATCGGTCACGTTGACCATGGCAAGACGTCGCTGACGGCCGCGATCACGAAGTACTTCGGCGAGTACAAGGCCTATGACCAGATCGACGCGGCTCCTGAAGAAAAGGCTCGCGGCATCACCATTTCGACGGCGCACGTCGAATATGAGACGCCGGCCCGCCATTATGCCCACGTCGACTGCCCCGGCCACGCCGACTACGTCAAGAACATGATCACCGGTGCAGCGCAGATGGACGGCGCGATCCTGGTTTGCTCGGCAGCCGACGGCCCGATGCCGCAGACCCGCGAGCACATCCTGCTCGCCCGTCAGGTCGGCGTTCCGGCGATCGTCGTGTTCCTGAACAAGGTCGACCAGGTCGACGACGCCGAGCTTCTCGAGCTCGTCGAGTTGGAAGTGCGCGAACTCCTGTCGTCCTACGACTTCCCAGGCGACGACATTCCGATCGTCAAGGGTTCGGCGCTGGCCGCTCTGGAAGATTCGGACAAGAAGATCGGCGAAGATTCGATCCGCGAGCTGATGGCCGCCGTCGACGCCTACATCCCGACGCCTGAGCGTCCGATCAACATGCCGTTCCTGATGCCGATCGAAGACGTGTTCTCGATCTCGGGTCGTGGCACGGTCGTGACCGGCCGCGTCGAGCGCGGCATCGTCAAGGTCGGCGAAGAAGTCGAGATCGTCGGCATCCGCCCGACCTCGAAGACGACGGTGACCGGCGTTGAAATGTTCCGCAAGCTGCTCGACCAGGGCCAGGCCGGCGACAACATCGGCGCTCTCGTTCGCGGCGTGAACCGTGACGGCGTCGAGCGTGGCCAGATCCTCTGCAAGCCGGGTTCGGTCAAGCCGCACAAGAAGTTCATGGCCGAAGCCTACATCCTGACGAAGGAAGAAGGCGGCCGTCATACGCCGTTCTTCACCAACTACCGTCCGCAGTTCTACTTCCGCACGACGGACGTGACGGGCATCGTCTCGCTGCCGGAAGGCACGGAAATGGTCATGCCGGGCGACAACGTCACCGTTGAAGTCGAGCTGATCGTTCCGATCGCGATGGAAGAAAAGCTGCGCTTCGCGATCCGCGAAGGCGGCCGCACCGTCGGCGCCGGCATCGTCGCCTCGATCATCGAGTAAGTTTTAACGCAAGCGGCCCTAGCCGCTTGCGTATGACACAAAAATGTAGCAAATGGCGCGCGAGCGTGATTTGCCGTCTGCTTCGGGTTCGAGGCGGGCAATGAACAGACAAGGTGGGCCAAAGGCCCGAAGACTGGAAAGGGACGCCGTATTTCGGTGTCCCCTTCGATCTTTGAAACCGGTGGTCCGCCTTAAGGTAAGAGAACAACCCGTGCCCTATTGGGTTGGCACGTGGATAAACAGACAACAAGGATAACGTCGAATGAACGGCCAAAATATCCGCATTCGCCTGAAGGCGTTCGATCACCGCATTCTCGACGCGTCGACGCGCGAGATCGTGTCGACGGCGAAGCGCACCGGCGCAAGCGTCCGGGGCCCCGTTCCGCTTCCGACCCGCATCGAGAAGTTTACGGTTAACAGGTCCCCCCACATCGACAAGAAGAGCCGCGAGCAGTTCGAGATGCGCACGCATAAGCGCCTTCTCGATATCGTTGACCCGACACCGCAGACGGTGGACGCGCTGATGAAGCTCGACCTCGCCGCTGGTGTCGATGTTGAGATCAAGCTCTGAGACTTCTGTCTCGGGCTGAGTGAGAAGGATTGAACCGATGCGTTCAGGTGTAATTGCACAAAAGGTGGGAATGACGCGCGTCTACAACGACGCAGGCGAGCATGTCCCTGTAACCGTATTGCGGTTGGAAAACTGCCAGGTCGTGGCTCAGCGCACCGTAGACAAGAATGGCTACACTGCCGTTCAGCTGGGTGCCGGCACTGCCAAGGTAAAGAACACGACCAAGGCGCTGCGCGGCCATTTCGCCGTTGCCGAAGTCGAGCCGAAGGCGAAGCTCGTCGAGTTTCGCGTTTCCGAAGACAATCTGATCGACGTCGGCACCGAGCTGACGGCAGGTCACTTCACGGCGGGTCAGCTGGTGGACGTCACCGGTACCTCGATCGGTAAGGGTTTCGCCGGCGCCATGAAGCGCCATAACTTCGGTGGTCTCCGCGCCACGCACGGTGTGTCCGTTTCGCACCGTTCGCATGGTTCGACTGGTAACAACCAGGATCCGGGCAAGGTCTGGAAGGGCAAGCGCATGGCTGGTCACATGGGCCAGACGCGTATCACCACCCAGAACCTCGAAGTCGTTTCCACCGACGAGAACCGTGGCCTGATCCTCGTCAAGGGTGCCGTTCCCGGCTCCAAGGGCGCTTGGATCGTCGTTCGCGATGCCGTCAAGTCGGCCGCGAAGTAAGGGAGCCAAGCACATGGAATTTAACGTCAAGACCCTCGAGGGAAAAGACGCCGGCAAGGTAGCCCTGTCGGACGAGATTTTCGGCCTCGATCCCCGCGAAGACATTCTGGCCCGTATGGTTCGTTGGCAGCTCGCCAAGAAGCAGCAGGGCACGCACAAGACCAAGGGTCGTGCTGAAGTCTCCCGCACCGGCGCCAAGATGTACAAGCAGAAGGGTACGGGCCGCGCTCGTCACCATTCGGCTCGCGCTCCGCAGTTCCGCGGCGGCGGCAAGGCTCACGGCCCGGTCGTTCGCAGCCACGAGCATGACCTTCCGAAGAAGGTTCGTGCGCTGGCTCTCCGTCACGCCCTCTCTGCAAAGATGAAGGCTGAAGACATCATCATCGTCGACAACCTGGTTGCCGCCGAAGCAAAGACCAAGGCGCTTGCCGGTTCGTTCGCTTCGCTCGGCCTCACCAACGTGTTGTTCATCGGCGGCGTTGAGCTCGACAGCAACTTCAAGCTCGCAGCCCAGAACATCCCGAACGTCGATGTTCTGCCGGTTCAGGGCATCAATGTTTACGACATCCTGCGTCGCGGCAAGCTGGTGCTTTCCAAGGCCGCGGTGGAAGCTCTAGAGGAGCGTTTCAAGTGACCGACATCCGCCACTATGATGTGATCGTATCTCCCTCGATCACCGAAAAGTCGACCATGGCATCTGAACAGAACCAGGTCGTCTTCAACGTTGCCAAGACTGCTTCCAAGCCGGAAATCAAGGCTGCCGTAGAGGCGCTTTTCGGTGTGAAGGTCACGGCCGTCAACACGCTTGTCCGTAAGGGCAAGGTGAAGCGGTTCCGCGGCTTCATCGGCAAGCAGAAGGACGTCAAGAAGGCTGTCGTCACCCTGGCCGAAGGTCAGACGATCGACGTCTCCACCGGTCTCTGAGGTATAAGATAATGGCATTGAAAAGCTACAACCCGACGACCCCGAGCCAGCGTCAGCTGGTCATCGTCGACCGGTCCGGCCTCTGGAAGGGTAAGCCCGTCAAGAAGCTCACCGAGGGTCTCTCCAAGAGCGGCGGTCGCAACAACTACGGCCGCATCACCGCCCGCTTTATCGGCGGCGGTCACAAGCGTACCTATCGCCTGGTCGACTTCAAGCGTCGCAAGTTCGACGTCGAAGGCACGGTCGAGCGTCTGGAATACGACCCGAACCGTACGGCCTTCATCGCTCTCGTCACCTATACCGACGGTGAGCAGGCCTACATCCTGGCTCCGCAGCGTCTCGCTGCTGGCGACAAGGTGATCGCGTCCGAAAAGGCCGTCGACGTAAAGCCCGGCAACACCATGCCGCTGCAGTACATTCCGGTCGGCTCGATCGTTCACAACGTCGAAATGAAGCCGGGCAAGGGTGGCCAGATGGCTCGCTCCGCAGGCACCTACGTTCAGCTCGTCGGCCGCGATGCCGGCATGGCGATCCTGCGCCTGAACTCCGGCGAACAGCGCCTCGTACCGGGCTCCTGCCTGGCTTCGATCGGTGCTGTATCCAACCCGGATCACGGCAACATCAACGACGGCAAGGCCGGTCGTACCGTCTGGCGCGGCAAGCGTCCGCATAACCGCGGCGTCGTCATGAACCCGGTCGACCATCCGCACGGCGGTGGTGAAGGCCGCACCTCGGGTGGCCGTCATCCGGTCAGCCCCTGGGGCAAGCCGACCAAGGGCAAGCGCACACGTTCGAACAAGTCCACGGACAAGTTCATCATGCGTTCGCGCCACCAGCGCAAGAAGTAAGAGAGGAAGTCACTAATGGCTCGTTCAGTATGGAAAGGTCCGTTTGTTGACGGCTATCTTCTCAAGAAGGCTGAGAAGGTGCGCGAAGGCGGACGGAGTGAAGTAATCAAGATGTGGACCCGTCGGTCCACCATCCTGCCGCAGTTCGTTGGTTTGACGTTTGGCGTCTACAACGGCAGCAAGCACATTCCGGTCAGCGTCAACGAAGACATGGTCGGACACAAGTTCGGTGAATTCGCTCCCACCCGTACCTATTACGGTCACGGCGCGGACAAGAAGGCGAAGAGGAAGTAATCATGGCGAAGGCTAAGACCGAACGCCGGCTGAAGGATAACGAGGCGCAGGCAGTTGCGCGTACGCTCCGCGTCAGCCCCCAGAAGCTGAACCTCGTTGCCGCCATGATCCGCGGCAAGAAGGTGGAACGCGCGCTTGCAGAACTCGAATTCTCGCGCAAGCGCATCGCCGGCACCGTGAAGAAGACCCTCGAGTCTGCAATCGCCAATGCCGAAAACAACCATGACCTCGACGTCGACGCGTTGATCGTTTCGGAAGCCTATGTAGGCAAGTCGATCGTGATGAAGCGCTTCCACGCTCGTGGCCGCGGCCGTGCATCGCGGATCGAGAAGCCTTTCTCGCATCTGACGATCGTCGTTCGCGAAGTCGAGGAAAAAGGGGAGGCTGCATAATGGGCCAGAAAATTAATCCGATCGGTTTCCGCCTCGGCATTAACCGCACCTGGGACAGCCGTTGGTTCGCCGACAACGCGGAATACGGTCAGCTCCTCCATGAGGACCTGAAGATCCGCGCCTACCTGATGTCGGAACTGAAGCAGGCCGGTATCGCCAAGGTGGTCATCGAGCGTCCGCACAAGAAGTGCCGCGTCACGATCCACTCGGCTCGCCCGGGCCTGATCATCGGCAAGAAGGGCGCTGACATCGAGAAGCTTCGCAAGAAGATCGCGACGATGACCAATTCGGAAACGCATCTCAACATCGTTGAAGTGCGCAAGCCGGAAATCGACTCGACGCTCGTCGCCCAGTCGATCGCCCAGCAGCTCGAGCGTCGCGTGGCTTTCCGCCGTGCGATGAAGCGTGCCGTTCAGTCGGCCATGCGTCTCGGTGCCGAAGGCATCAAGATCACCTGCGCCGGCCGTCTCGGCGGTGCTGAAATCGCCCGTACCGAATGGTACCGCGAAGGTCGCGTTCCGCTTCATACGCTGCGTGCAGACATCGACTACGGTACGGCGGAAGCCGAAACCGCATTCGGCATCTGCGGTATCAAGGTCTGGATCTTCAAGGGCGAAATCCTTGAGCATGATCCGATGGCTTCTGAACGTCGCGCCATGGAAGGCGATGCCCAGGGTCCCGCAAGCCGCGAACGCGGCGATCGTGGTGACCGTGGCGATCGCCGCCGCGAAAACGCTTGATCAACGCTGGCGAAAGATAAGCTCGGAGAAGTAAGAAAATGTTGCAGCCAAAGCGTACCAAGTACCGCAAGCAGTTCAAGGGTCGCATCAAGGGTGTGGCCAAGGGCGGCTTCGACCTGGCCTTCGGTGAATTTGGTCTGAAGTCCCAGGAACCCAACCGCGTCAACGCCCGCGAGATCGAAGCGGCCCGCCGCGCGATCACCCGCGCGATGAAGCGCGCCGGCCGTGTCTGGATCCGCGTGTTCCCGGACGTTCCGGTCACCGCAAAGCCGACCGAAGTCCGCATGGGTAAGGGTAAGGGCGGCGTCGAATACTGGGCCTGCAAGGTCAAGCCCGGTCGCATGATGTTCGAGATCGACGGTGTTTCCGAGGAGCTCGCCCGCGAGGCGCTTCGTCTCGGTGCTGCCAAGCTCTCGGTCAAGACGCGCTTCGTACAGCGCATCGCAGAGTAAGGAGCAAGGCACATGAAAGCCGAAGACGTTCGCGGCCTCACGGCCGATCAGCTCAAGGACAAGCTCGCCGACCTGAAGAAGGAGCAGTTCAACCTGCGCTTCCAGAAGGCAACCGGCCAGCTCGAAAAGTCCTCGCGCATCACCGAAGTCCGCAAGGACATCGCCCGCGTGAAAACCATTGCCCGCCAGAAGGCGGCAGAAGCCAAGGCCTAAGGAAAAATAATATGCCGAAACGCATTCTGCAGGGCGTCGTAGTTTCCGACAAGAACGAGAAGACCGTTGTTGTCCGGGTCGAGCGCCGCTTCGCGCATCCGCTGCTTCAGAAGACGGTCCGCCGTTCCAAGAAGTACAAGGCGCATGACGAGAACAACCAGTACAAGGTAGGTGACGTCGTTTCCATCGAGGAATGCGCGCCGATCTCCAAGGACAAAACCTGGACGGTCATTTCCGCCCAGGCTTAATTTGCTTCGGATCCGCGTCTGGGCCTTGCGCCCGGCGCAGAATCCTGTAAGAAGCACCCCACTGGCGCAGGACGCTCGGAAACGAGCGTTCTTTTGCTTTGAGCGCAGGGAAGGTCCTTTTAAGGAAACCACCTTGGCAAGACCCCACCCGCGCACAACGAGATTCTGTCCATAAGCCGAAACGGGGCGTTTTTAACGCCCGGTCGTTTCGGTCATTAGAAAAAGGCGACCTGACATGATTCAGATGCAAACAAACCTCGACGTGGCGGATAATTCCGGCGCACGTCGTGTCATGTGCATCAAGGTGCTGGGCGGCTCCAAGCGCAAGTACGCTTCCATCGGCGACATCATTGTCGTTTCGATCAAGGAAGCCATCCCGCGCGGCCGCGTCAAGAAGGGTGACGTGATGAAGGCGGTTGTTGTGCGTACCGCCAAGGACATCCGTCGTCCGGACGGCAGCGTCATCCGCTTCGACAACAACGCAGCGGTCCTCATCGACAACAAGAAAGAGCCGATCGGCACCCGTATCTTCGGACCGGTTCCGCGCGAACTTCGCGCCAAGAACCATATGAAGATCATCTCGCTGGCTCCGGAAGTACTGTAAGGAGCTCATGCGATGAACAAGATCAAGAAGGGCGACAGCGTCGTCGTACTCGCTGGCAAGGACAAGGGCCGCTCCGGCGAAGTCCTCCAGGTTATGCCGAAGGAAGACCGCGCCGTCGTGCGTGGCATCAACATGGTGAAGCGCCACCAGCGTCAGTCTCAGACGCAGGAAGCCGGCATCATCAACAAGGAAGCGTCCATTCACCTGTCGAACATCGCGATCGTCGCGAAAGACGGCAAGCCGACCCGCGTTGGCTTCTCCGTCATCGACGGCAAGAAGGTGCGTGTAGCCAAGCGTACGGGAGATGTGATCGATGGCTGAGGCAAAGTATGAGCCGCGGCTCAAGGTGGAATACAATTCCCGTATCCGCGCCGCGCTGAAGGAACAGTTCTCCTTCGCAAACGACATGATGATCCCCAAGCTGGACAAGATCGTCATCAACATGGGTGTCGGCGAAGCGACGGCTGACTCGAAGAAGCCTTCCGTGGCTGCCGCCGACTTGGCCGCCATTGCCGGCCAGAAGCCGATCATCACCAAGGCGCGGAATTCCATCGCGGGCTTCAAGGTTCGCGAATTCATGCCGATCGGTGCAAAGGTCACGCTTCGCGGCGCCCGCATGTACGAATTCATGGACCGTCTGATCAACATCGCGCTTCCGCGCGTTCGCGACTTTCGTGGCTTGAACCCGAAAAGCTTTGACGGCCGTGGCAACTTCGCCATGGGCATCAAGGAGCACATTGTGTTCCCAGAGATCAACTACGACAAGGTTGATCAGATGTGGGGCATGGACATCATCGTTTGCACGACGGCTACCAAGGACGACGAAGCACGGGCTCTCTTGAAAGAGTTCAACTTCCCGTTCCGCCAGTAACCGTAACGACGAGCGTTTAGAAGGAACTCCCATATGGCGAAAACCAGCGCAGTTGAAAAGAACAAGCGCCGCCGCAAGACAGTTGCCAACCAGGCCGCCAAGCGTGCGACCCTGAAGGCAACCATCATGAACCAGGAACTTTCGATCGAAGAACGGTTCAAGGCAACCCTGAAGCTCGCTTCTCTGCCGCGCGATGGCTCGAAGACGCGTATCCGCAACCGTTGCGAAGTCACCGGTCGCCCACGCGCTTTCTATCGCAAGCTCAGGATGTCGCGTATCGCGCTTCGTGAGCTCGGCAATCTCGGCAAGGTGCCGGGCATCGTCAAGTCGAGCTGGTAAGGAGATCGTTAGATGACCATGACTGATCCCTTGGGCGATATGCTCACCCGCATCCGCAACGGCGCAGCCCGCCGCAAGTCGACCGTTTCCACGCCTGCTTCCAAGCTGCGTGCCCGCGTCCTCGACGTTCTGCAGGCTGAAGGCTATATCCGCGGTTATTCGGAAATCGACTTCGGTAACGGCAAGGCCGAGATCGAAATCGAACTCAAGTACTACGAAGGCGCGTCGGTGATCCGTGAGATCGGCCGCGTGTCCAAGCCGGGCCGCCGGGTCTATGTCTCGGTAAAGTCCATTCCGCAGGTCGCGAACGGCCTCGGCATCACCATCCTTTCGACTCCGAAGGGCGTGATGGCCGATCACCAGGCTCGCGAACAGAACGTTGGTGGTGAGGTTCTCTGCTCTGTCTTCTAAGACAGGGTAGGGGAACTCCATAGCGAACAGACAGGATTGAAACATGTCTCGTATCGGTAAAAAGCCCGTTCAGGTTCCTGCAGGGATCACGGCCACTGTTGATGGCCAGAAAGTGACTGCCAAGGGCCCGAAGGGTGAGCTTTTCTTCGTCGCAAACGACGAAATCAAGCTGGAACTCGAAAACAACGCTGTCTCGGTGACCCCGGTCAACGACAGCAAGGATGCTCGTTCGAAGTGGGGCATGTCCCGCACGATGATCGAAAACATCTTCAAGGGTGTGAAGGACGGTTTTGAGCGCAAGCTTGAAATCAACGGCGTTGGTTACCGCGCATCGCTGCAGGGCAAGAACCTGCAGCTGGCTCTCGGTTTTTCCCACGACGTGGTCTATCAGACCCCGGAAGGCATCACCATTGCCGTGCCGAAGCCGACGGAAATCATCGTCACCGGCATTAATAAGCAGCAGGTCGGTCAGGTTGCCGCGGAGATCCGTGAATACCGCGGTCCAGAGCCTTACAAGGGCAAAGGCGTCAAGTACGCTGAGGAACGGATCGTCCGCAAGGAAGGCAAGAAGAAGTAAGGACGACGGATCATGGCAACCAGAAAAGAAGCACTCACCAAGCGTGCGAGCCGTGTTCGCCGCCAGATCAAGAAGGTCGCAAACGGCCGTCCGCGTCTGTCGGTTCATCGCTCGTCCAAGAACATCTATGTCCAGGTCATCGACGACGTGGCCGGCCGCACGCTTGCTGCCGCCTCCACGCTCGACGCTGGTCTGCGCGCATCGCTGAAGACCGGCGCTGACGTTGCGGCTGCCGCCGCTGTCGGCAAGCTGGTTGCGGAACGCGCCACCAAGGCCGGCGTGACGGAAGTCGTGTTCGATCGCGGCGCCTTCATCTATCACGGCCGTATCAAGGCCCTGGCCGAAGCTGCCCGCGAAGGCGGCCTGAGCTTCTAAGAACTTTCGCCCGCATCCCTGAATAGGGGAGGCGGGCGAAAAGCGGTTCGCCGCACTCATAAGTCGTTCCATCCTAGTCCTTCGAGGGCAGGGGATGGTTGGCTCCCGGAAATTGCCCATTGCACCCGGAAAAGAAAAAGGAAAAGAACAATGGCACAAGAAAGAAGAGGCCAGCGCGAAGATCGCCAGAGCCGCGAAGAGCGCGATAGCGAATTCGTAGACAAGCTGGTCGCGATCAACCGCGTCGCCAAGGTCGTCAAGGGCGGCCGTCGTTTTGGTTTCGCAGCTCTCGTCGTCGTCGGCGACCAGAAGGGCCGCGTCGGCTTCGGCCATGGCAAGGCACGCGAAGTGCCGGAAGCCATCCGCAAGGCGACCGAAAGCGCAAAGCGCGATCTGATCTTCGTTCCCCTGCGTGATGGCCGTACGCTGCATCACGATGTCAACGGCCGTCACGGCGCCGGCAAGGTTCTGCTGCGCTCGGCCAAGGCTGGTACCGGCATCATCGCCGGCGGTCCGATGCGCGCCGTATTCGAAACGCTCGGCGTCCACGACGTCGTTGCCAAGTCGACCGGTTCGTCGAACCCTTACAACATGGTTCGCGCCACGTTCGACGCCCTGAAGCATCAGGTGCATCCGAAGGACGTAGCAGCTCAGCGCGGCATCAAGTATGCAACGCTGCAGACTCGCCGCGCCGCTTCCGGCAATGCGCAGGAAGAATAAGGAGAGCGATAATGGCCAAGAAAGCCACTCAGGCAGAAGCCAAGAAGACGGTTACGGTCGAGCAGACCGGTAGCCCCATCCGCCGCCCGGCCGTGCAGCGTCAGACGCTGATCGGTCTCGGCCTCAACAAGATGCACCGGACCCGTACGTTGGAAGATACTCCTTCCGTTCGTGGCATGATCCGGGCTGTCCAGCATCTCGTTCGCGTCGTCGACGAGAAGTGAGACGGAGGAAACGACCATGAAACTGAATGAGATCAAGGACAACGAAGGCTCTTCCAAGGACCGTATCCGCGTAGGTCGCGGTATCGGTTCGGGCAAGGGCAAGACCGGTGGTCGCGGCGTGAAGGGTCAGAAGGCCCGTTCCGGCGTCGCCATCAAGGGCTTCGAAGGCGGCCAGATGCCGATCTATCGTCGCCTGCCGAAGCGCGGCTTCACCAACATCTTCAAGACTGACTACGCCGTCGTTTCGCTCGGCCGTATCCAGACCGCGATTGATGCCAAGAAGCTCGACCCGAAGGCAACGATCGATGCTGCTGCCCTCAAGGCTGCCGGCGTCATCCGTCGCCCCAAGGACGGCGTTCGTCTCCTCGCCGACGGCGAGCTGACGGCGAAGGTTTCGATCGAAGTTGCCGGCGCCTCCAAGGCTGCCGTCGAGAAGATCGAAAAGGCCGGCGCTTCGATCAAGCTGCTCGTCGTAGCCGAAGCAGCGGCCGAATAAATCGTTTTGAAATCGCCCGGTTTGTGCTTCACACCGGGCGATTTTATCTCCATATGTGAGCCTCACGATCCCGAAGCGATCCTGTTGGTCGCCTGACCGGGATCATACGGAAAACAGGGTGAGGCATCCGATTGCATTGGCAATCTCGCACGCCCGGTTTTTTGAACCAGAATTTTTAGACTGCTTTCCGGACCCGGCATTTCCCCCGCCGCCGGAGAATTGGTCAGGCGGAGAATTGCATGGCTTCTGCAGCGGAACAACTTGCCTCCAATCTGAATTTTGCGACTTTCGCAAAAGCGGAGGATCTCAAGAAGCGGCTTTGGTTTACCCTCGCGGCACTTCTCGTGTATCGCCTCGGTACCCATATTCCGCTTCCGGGCTTGAACCCCGAAGCCTATGCGCAGGCCTTCCGCGGCCAGGCCGGTGGCATCCTCGGACTTTTCAACATGTTTTCGGGCGGTGCAGTGGAGCGCATGGCGATCTTCGCGCTCGGCATCATGCCCTATATTTCCGCATCGATCATAGTGCAGCTGATGACCTCGGTCGTCCCCTCGCTTGAGAACCTCAAGAAGGAAGGCGAAGCCGGCCGCAAGATCATCAACCAGTACACCCGTTACGGCACGGTGCTGCTCGGCACGCTGCAGGCCTATGGCATTGCAGCCGGCCTTGAGAGCGGCCAGGGCCTGGTGCTGGATCCGGGCTGGTTCTTCAAGATTTCGACGGTGGTGACGCTGCTCGGCGGCACCATGTTCCTGATGTGGCTCGGTGAGCAGATCACCTCGCGCGGTATCGGCAACGGGATTTCGCTGATCATCTTCGCAGGTATCGCCGCAGGTCTTCCGACCGCGCTGGCCGGTACGTTGGAGCTTGGCCGTACCGGTGCGCTTCCGACTGCGCTGATTCTCACCGTTATCGTGGTGGCCATCGGCGTCATCGCCCTCATCGTTTTCGTCGAGCGCGCCCAGCGCCGCCTTCTGATCCAGTATCCGAAGCGCCAGGTCGGCAACCGCATGTTCCAGGGCGATACGTCGCACCTGCCGCTGAAGCTCAACACCTCGGGCGTCATCCCGGCGATCTTCGCCTCGTCGCTGCTGCTTCTGCCGGCGACAGCTGCGGGCTTTGCCGGCAATGCCGGGCTGCCGGACTGGGCGACGATGATCATCTCGGCGCTCGGCCACGGCCAGCCGCTGTTCATGCTGCTTTACGGCCTGCTGATTGCCTTCTTCGCCTTCTTCTACACGGCGATCGTCTTCAATCCGAAGGACACCGCCGACAATCTGAAGAAGCATGGCGGCTTCATTCCGGGCATCCGTCCTGGCGAACGCACGGCCGAATACATCGATTACGTGCTGACCCGAATCACGGTCGTCGGCGCTATCTACCTTGTCTTCGTCTGCATCCTGCCGGAATTCCTCGTGGCCCGCAGCGGCGTGCCATTAGCCCTTGGTGGGACTTCGCTTTTGATTGTTGTCAGTGTAACCCTCGATACGGTAGCACAGATTCAAGGGCACCTCATTGCGCAGCAGTATGAGGGTCTGATCAAGAAGTCGAAACTGCGCGGAGGAAAGAGGGGACGATGAGACTGATTCTTTTAGGGCCGCCGGGCGCGGGTAAGGGGACCCAGGCCCAGCGGATCGTGGAGAAGCACGGTATCCCGCAGCTCTCCACGGGCGACATGCTGCGTGCGGCGGTCGCCGCCGAGACGGAAGTTGGCAAGCGCGCCAAGGCCGTCATGGATGCCGGCAATCTTGTCTCCGACGAGATCGTCAATGCGATCGTCTCCGAGCGTATCGACCAGCCCGATTGCGCCAACGGCTTCATCCTCGATGGTTTCCCACGCACCCTGGTGCAGGCGGATGCGACCGAGGCGATGCTGAAGGCGAAGGGTCTCGATCTTTCGGTCGTCATCGAACTGCGTGTCGACGACAGGGAACTCGTGCGTCGCGTCTCCGGCCGCTATTCCTGCGCCCAGTGCGGCACGGTCTACCACGACACGGACAAGAAGCCGTCCCAGGAAGGCGTCTGCGACAAGTGCGGTTCGACGCATTTCAAGCGCCGTCCCGACGACAATGCCGAGACCATGACCAAGCGCCTCGAGGTCTACTACAAGGAAACCTCGCCGCTGATCGGTTATTACCACGCCAAGGGCAAGCTCAAGGCTGTGGACGGCATGGCCGACATGGACAAGGTCACGGCCGATATCGAAAATATCCTGGCGGCTCTTTGAGCCGTCATCTATCTGTTAAAGAATCTTGGGCGGAGCGGTTGCATTTCAGCGCTGATTCCGTTAAACACCGCGCCAACTCGCGACAGCTTTAGCGATCGGCGCGGATTTCCCGCAAGGACATCCGAGACCGGTCGTTTTGACCTGTTCCGTATGGTGTTTGAACTGGCGGCCATAGATCTGGCTGCTTTCATGGAAGAAGTACCACTTGCCGGATGGCAACTGGAACAAGGAGAATAGGCGTGGCACGTATCGCTGGCGTCAACATCCCGACTGCGAAGCGCGTTGTCATCGCGCTGACCTACATTCACGGGATCGGCCCGAAATTCGCATCGGAAATCATGGAGAAGGTCGGTCTTCCGGCTGAAAAGCGCGTCCATCAGCTGACGGACTCGGAAATCCTGCAGATCCGCGAAACCATCGACCGCGACTATCAGGTCGAAGGTGACCTTCGTCGCGATACCGCGATGAACATCAAGCGTTTGATGGACCTCGGCTGCTACCGCGGCCTGCGTCATCGCCGCGGCCTCCCGGTTCGCGGTCAGCGCACGCACACCAATGCCCGCACCCGCAAGGGTCCGGCAAAGGCGATCGCTGGTAAGAAGAAGTAATTTTCAAGTGAGCGGTGATTAGTGAGCAGTGATTAGTCCTGCTCACTAACGACTAACGACTGCTTACTTGAGGTGGAGCCGCTGGAATTACGGCGGTGCAGAGATCAACGAAAGGGATAAAATGGCCAAGGAAGCCACCCGCGTCCGTAGACGCGAGCGTAAAAATATTACGTCGGGCGTTGCCCACGTCAATTCTACCTTCAACAACACGATGATCACCATCACCGACGCGCAGGGCAATGCGATTGCCTGGTCGTCTGCCGGTGCAAAGGGCTTCAAGGGTTCGCGCAAGTCGACCCCGTTCGCTGCCCAGATCGCTGCCGAAGACTGCGCCAAGAAGGCGCAGGAGCATGGCATGAAGTCGCTGGAAGTCGAAGTCTGCGGCCCGGGTTCCGGCCGTGAATCGGCTCTGCGCGCTCTGCAGGCTGCCGGCTTCATGATCACCTCCATCCGTGACGTGACCCCGATCCCGCACAACGGCTGCCGCCCGCGCAAGAAGCGCCGCGTCTGATCGTCGGAAATTGAAGGGGCTGCCGAATCTCACATCGAGAATGGGCGGCCTCTGTCTGAACTCGGGAATAGCCGCCTGACCCTCTGCGGAGGTTCGGCGGCTTTACCCATATCGCCGATGGACATGGTTCCGATCGGTGCCCCTCATGCTCGGTTGCCACGATTGGATGGTGGCAACGAACGGAAGGTATTTAGTGATGATCCAGAAGAACTGGCAGGAACTGATCAAGCCGAACAAGGTGGAATTCTCCTCCTCCGGCCGTACCAAGGTAACCCTGGTTGCCGAACCCCTCGAGCGCGGCTTCGGCCTGACGCTCGGCAACGCGCTTCGTCGCGTGCTTCTGTCGTCTTTGCGCGGTGCGGCTGTGACCGCCGTGCAGATCGATGGCGTATTGCATGAGTTCTCCTCCATCCCGGGTGTCCGGGAAGATGTGACGGACATCGTGCTCAACATCAAGGAAATCGCCATCAAGATGGATGGCGACGACGCAAAGCGCATGGTCGTGCGCAAGCAGGGCCCGGGCTCGGTAACCGCCGGCGACATTCAGACGGTTGGCGATATCGAGATCCTCAACCCGCACCATGTCATCTGCACCCTCGACGAGGGCGCCGAGATCCGTATGGAATTCACGGTCAACAACGGCAAGGGTTACGTCCCGGCCGATCGTAACCGTGCCGAAGATGCTCCGATCGGCCTCATCCCGGTCGACAGCCTCTATTCGCCGGTCAAGAAAGTGTCCTACAAGGTGGAAAACACCCGCGAAGGCCATGTTCTCGACTACGACAAGCTGACCATGACCATCGAAACCGATGGCTCGGTCACGGGTGAAGACGCCGTTGCCTTCGCCGCTCGCATCCTTCAGGACCAGCTCTCGGTCTTCGTCAACTTCGACGAACCGCAGAAGGACGTCGAAGAGGAGTCGGTTACCGAACTCGCGTTCAACCCGGCGCTTCTCAAGAAGGTGGACGAACTGGAACTTTCGGTCCGTTCGGCCAACTGCCTGAAGAACGACAACATCGTTTACATCGGCGATCTCATCCAGAAGACCGAGGCGGAAATGCTGCGCACTCCGAATTTCGGTCGCAAGTCGCTGAACGAGATCAAGGAAGTTCTGGCATCCATGGGCCTCCATCTTGGTATGGAAGTTCCCGCCTGGCCGCCGGAAAACATCGAAGATCTCGCCAAGCGTTACGAAGACCAGTACTGAAATCAACGAAGGCAGGTTTTGACTGCCTTTCCCCGTCAAACAGCAGGCACCTTGTCCAAGGATCCGGATGTCTGTATGTGCCAGGAAACGGCAGGCCCTAAGAAGAATGGGTACCTGCATTAAAGGAGAATAGCCATGCGCCACGGAGTAGCCGGCCGCAAGCTCAATCGTACCGCCAGCCACCGCAAGGCGATGTTCGCCAACATGGCGGCTTCGCTCATCACCCACGAGCAGATCGTCACGACCCTTCCGAAGGCGAAGGAAATCCGTCCGATCGTTGAAAAGCTCGTCACCCTCGGCAAGCGCGGCGACCTGCACGCTCGTCGTCAGGCGATCTCGCAGATCCAGGACCAGGACGCCGTCAAGAAGCTGTTCGACGCCATCGCTTCGCGTTACGCAACCCGCAACGGCGGTTACCTGCGTATCATGAAGGCCGGCTTCCGCCAGGGCGACAACGCTGCCATGGCCGTCATCGAGTTCGTTGAACGCGATGTCGACGCCAAGGGCGCAGCCGACAAGGCCCGTGTTGCCGCTGAAGCAGACGCTGCCGAAGCCGCATAATCCTGTCCGCATCGTCGGAATAAAAGGCCGGGTGGAAACGCCCGGCTTTTTCGCGTTTGGTGACCTTGGGCGAAGGATGGATGATGAGTGAGCGGGCTTCGGGGCGCATCCTGCGGATTGCCGGGACGGTGGCGGTGATTGCCGTCGGCCTCGCCCTGCGCCGGTTCGGCTACGATCTCGGTCTGCCGTTCCTCGTGGTGAAATATGGAGGCTCGATTCTTTGGGGCGCGATGGTCTACCTGGCCCTTGCCGCTCTCCTGAACTCCACCCGGGCCGTTCCGGTCATCGCCTTCGCTGTCGTGATCGCCGCCAGCGTGGAGTTCTCCCGGCTCTATCACACGCCATGGCTGAACGAATTCCGGCTGACGAACCCCGGTGCGCTTCTGCTCGGTCGCGTGTTTTCGCTCTGGAATATACTCGCCTATGTCGCCGGTATCGTGACGGCGGCGTTCATCGATCGCCGCCTCGCGAATCGAAGGCCCGCTGACCCGCGTCTATGAGCCACTCCGGTTCTGAGTTGACTGGCGTTTGGCTAATTTCTACGGCCTACTGCCTCACCACCTGCGCTACTTTGGTCTTACCGCGTTTCCAGTTCATGAATGGCCGCCTGACGGCCCGGTAGGCGAGGAGGAGGGCAATCAGCCCGATGTGGATGAACGGCACCAGCGTCACCGATTTGACCGCCAGCACGTAATGAAGCGCCCCGCCGGCGGCGATGATGTAGATCAGCCTATGCAGCCTGTTCCAGCCTTGTGCGAGCTTGCGGATCGACCAGTTGTTGGAGGTGACGGCAAGCGGGATCAGCATCAGCAGGCAGGCAAACCCGATGGTGATATAGGGCCGCTTGGTGATATCGCCGCCGACTGCGCCGAAATCGAAGCGCAGGTCGAGCGTCAGATAGACCGAGAAATGCATCAGCACGTAATAGAAGGCGATCAGCCCAAGCGCCCGGCGATAACGTATCCAGTTGATGCCGGCGAGATCGCGCAGCGACGTGATCGCGAGCGTCGCGATGATGAACCGCAGCGCCCAGATGCCGAGCTGATGTTCGAACTCCTTGACCGGATTGAAGCCGAGGCCACCGGTCAGCCCGAGGTAAAAGTACCAGGCAGCCGGAACGAGCCCTATCACGTAGAGCGCCCAGACGCTGGCCTTGTGATAGCGGCGGGGCAGGGAGGGGAGGCTCGCCATTCTCAATAGTTCGCCTTCAGGTCCAGGCCGTCATAGAGGCTCGCCACCTGGTCCGCGTAACCGTTGAAAGGCAGGGTCGGCCGGCGGTTGGCGCCGAAGAAGCCGCCTTCGCCGATCCGCTGTTCTGTCGCTTGGCTCCATCGCGGGTGGTCGACCGCCGGATTGACGTTGGAATAGAAGCCGTATTCGCGGGCGTTGGCGTTCTTCCAGGTGGTTTCCGGCTGCTTCTCGACCAGCGAAATCTTGACGATCGACTTGATGCTCTTGAAGCCGTATTTCCACGGCACGACGAGCCGGATCGGCGCGCCGTTCGGGTTCGGCAGCGTTTCGCCGTAAAGGCCGACCGCGAGGATCGCCAGGGGATGGCGGGCCTCGTCGAGACGCAGGCCTTCGATATAGGGCCAGGGCAGCGGCTGGAAAAAGCCCTTCTGGCCCGGCATTTCCTCCGGCCGCACCACGGTTTCGAACGCCACGTATTTGGCGCTGCCGAGCGGCTCGACCTGGTCGAGAAGGGTAGAAAGCGGGAAGCCGATCCATGGGATCACCATCGACCAGCCCTCGACGCAGCGCATCCGGTAGGTGCGGTCCTCGAGGCTCATCTTCATGAGTTCCTCAAGCCCGAATTCCTTCGGCTTGCCGACCATTCCATCCACCTTCACCGACCACGGCGTCGGTTTGAAGTCGCCGGAATTGGCGGCAGGATCTTCCTTGTTGACGCCGAATTCGTAGAAGTTGTTGTAGGTGGTGACCGCCTCCTTCGGCGTCAGCGTCTCGTCCAGCTTGAAGGCGCTGGGCTTGGCAGACAGCGGCGCGGCAAACGCGCTGTCTGCACCCGCAAAGGCTAGTCCGGCACCGGCCGCCGCGCCCATAAAATTCCGGCGCGAGATGTAGATATCGCGGGGGGTGATTTCGGAAGCCGCGATATGCGGCGGACGATAGGCGGGCATGTCGAAAATCTCCTCTGCGGCAGCGAGTGCCTTCTTGCTCCTATACGTAACGCGGAACCAAAAGGTTTCACAGCGGCGCGAAGATTGGTTCGAACCACGTTTGCGTGAAAAACGGCAGGTTTGCGGATGGAAATGCGATCGATGGAACCCCATTTCTGGTTCTTCAGTTCTCATCGCAGGGCCATTCGCCCGACAGGAGGAGATTGCAGATGACGGCACGCACGTGGGAGGCCGGAAGCCACGAGACCCTCGCCGACCGCACTGAGAGATTACGGCGCCTGCGCCGCCTTTCGGGCATCGCGCGGTTGATGGACACGGCAATCGGCATTCCCGGCACCCGCATCCGTTTCGGCGCCGATTCCGTCTTCGGCCTCATCCCGCTCGTGGGCGATGCAGGCGGCGCGCTCGTCGGCCTCTACATCGTCAACGAAGCCCGAAGGCTCGGCCTGCCGCCCGCAAAGCTCACCCGGATGCTCGGCAATGTCGCCGCCGACTCCGTGCTCGGCAGTGTGCCGCTGGCCGGCGATGTCTTCGACCTATTCTTCAAATCGCACCGCCGCAACGTCAAGATGATCCTCGACCACTTCGACATCCATCCGGATGAACTGCGGGAGAGGTGAGGGCCGATCAGAACGCTTTCGGAACTCCGGCTTGCTTGAGAGTGGCATTTGCGGTGTGACGGGATTTCACGCCATGGTCCACCGTGAAATAGCGTTTGGTGATCGGGCTGTACCAGATTTCGTGATCACCCTTGCCGGGCCGGTGGTAATGACAGCCGGCCTTTTCCAGCATCTCCTTCAATTCCCGAAGGTAGCCGGCCATTGTTCAGGCGCGTCGTGGGTTGGGAATGCGGGAGAGCTGCTCCGACATGATGTAGACGGGAATTTCCTGAAGCGGAGATGAGGTGCCGTTGAGCTCAATCAAGTCGGCGAGCGCGGCTTTCACCTTTGGTTCAAGCTCTTCCATGGTATCGGCTTCAACGGCCAACCCCTCGATATCGTTGCTCGTCGCGACCCACACGGAGGCCTCCTCGTCCCAGGTGGCGTGAACGATGATAGACATGATGGAGGTCATTGTTTTCTCCGAGCGGCCCTAAAGGCAATATAGAGGTTCGAGGCCCGGAACACAATTTCGGTTTCTGCAGGTATCCCAACCGTACCGCTTTGGCCTGTCGTGATAGTGACACTCCGGGCGCTTTGCGCTAGGAAAGCCGCAAAACCACGGGCTTTTGCGCGCGTCTCCCGAAAGCGGTAGACTGTGCCGGCCCGCAAGAAGAGATCGAGGACAACACCATGCCAGCTTACCGCTCGAGAACCACGACCCATGGCCGCAACATGGCAGGCGCGCGCGGGCTTTGGCGTGCGACCGGCATGAAGGACAGCGATTTCGGCAAGCCGATCATCGCCGTGGTGAACTCCTTCACCCAGTTCGTGCCCGGCCACGTGCACCTGAAGGATTTGGGCCAGCTCGTCGCCCGCGAGATCGAAGCGGCCGGCGGCGTTGCCAAGGAATTCAACACGATCGCCGTCGATGACGGCATCGCCATGGGCCATGACGGCATGCTTTATTCGCTGCCTTCGCGCGAAATCATCGCCGACTCGGTCGAATACATGGTCAACGCCCACTGTGCCGACGCCATGGTCTGCATCTCCAACTGCGACAAGATCACGCCCGGCATGCTCAATGCCGCGATGCGCCTCAACATCCCGGCCGTCTTCGTCTCGGGCGGCCCGATGGAAGCCGGCAAGGTGGTGCTCAAGGGCAAGACCCATTCGCTCGACCTGATCGACGCCATGGTTGCGGCCGCCGACGACAAGATGAGCGACGAGGACGTCAAGGTCATCGAGCGCTCGGCCTGTCCGACTTGCGGCTCGTGCTCGGGCATGTTCACCGCCAATTCGATGAACTGCCTCACCGAAGCGCTCGGCCTGTCTCTGCCCGGCAATGGCTCGGTTCTGGCAACCCATGCCGACCGCAAGCGCCTGTTCGTCGAGGCCGGTCACTTGATCGTCGATATCGCTCGCCGTCACTACGAGCAGGAAGACTATTCCGTCCTGCCGCGCTCGATCGCCACCAAGCAGGCTTTCGAGAACGCCATGACGCTCGACATCGCCATGGGCGGCTCCACCAACACCGTCCTTCACATCCTTGCCGCGGCTTACGAAGGCGAGGTCGATTTCAACCTTGACGACATCGACCAGCTCTCGCGCCGTGTTCCTTGCCTCTCCAAGGTCGCGCCGGCCAAGGCCGATGTGCATATGGAAGACGTCCACCGTGCCGGCGGCATCATGTCCATCCTCGGCGAGCTGGACAAGGGCGGGTTGCTCAACCGCGAGTGCTTCACCGTCCATGCCGAAACGCTCGGCGATGCGATTGACCGATGGGATATTACCCGCACCAACAGCGAGATGGTGCGCAACTTCTTCCGCGCAGCACCTGGCGGCATCCCGACCCAGGTGGCATTCAGCCAGGAAGCCCGCTGGGACGAACTCGACACCGACCGTGAGGCGGGCGTCATCCGCTCCGTCGAACGTCCGTTCTCGAAAGACGGCGGCCTTGCTGTCCTCAAGGGCAATATCGCCATCGACGGCTGCATCGTGAAGACGGCCGGCGTCGACGACTCGATCCTGAAGTTCACCGGTCCGGCTCGCGTCTTCGAAAGCCAGGATGCCGCCGTCAAGGCGATCCTATCCAACGAGATTGTCGCGGGCGACGTCGTGGTCATCATCTACGAAGGCCCCAAGGGCGGCCCTGGCATGCAGGAAATGCTCTATCCGACCAGCTACCTGAAGTCGAAGGGCCTCGGAAAGGCCTGTGCTCTGATCACCGACGGCCGTTTCTCCGGCGGCACCTCGGGCCTGTCGATCGGCCACGCCTCGCCGGAAGCGGCCAATGGCGGCACGATCGGTCTGGTGCGGGAAGGGGACAAGATCGAGATCGACATCCCGAACCGCACGATCAACCTCGCCGTTTCGGACGCCGAACTCGCCGAGCGCCGCAGAGAGCAGGACGCCTCCGGCTGGAAGCCGTCGCAGCCCCGCAAGCGCAACGTCACCACCGCACTGAAGGCCTACGCCGCATTTGCTGCGAGTGCCGACAAGGGCGCTGTGCGGATCTTGCCGGAATAAGGGTCTCGTTGCCCGATTCACTTGTTCGCGGCTGGAGTCGCATCGCGTTTTGAGACGATGAGGCTGACGGGCGCATGGTCGCTCGTCTTCGCCTTTTCGCTCAGAAGCGCGTTAATCCGCTCATGGATCTCATGTTCCACCAGCCCCGCCTTTGCATGTACGATAAGCGACCCGAGGCCGAGGCGGCTCAGCGCTTCCGTGAACGTGATATGGTCTAGCAGTATATTGGGCGAGCGGGCCGGATCCAGCTTGTCTTGAAATTGTGACGTCCAGCGTAAATTCTGCGGGTAATCGAAAAGTGCATGGTTGAGAAATTTCCGTGCGAAGAAGATGTCGCCCTGCAGGACGCCGATCAGGTCGTGCAGCAGATATTCCCGCTCGATAAGCTCCTTACCCGGGCCATCGTTGAGATCGCCGATGACGAAGATGATCGGCGACTCCTCCTGCTCGAAGCGCTTGTCGATATAGTAACGGACATCCGTCGCCTCAGTCGTCAGCTTGATGCGGGCAAGATGGGCATTGGCCATGAACCAGTTGACGTCGGCTCGCGCGTAATATGTCTTGTCCGTTTGACCGGCAGCTCGCCCCGGCACGTCCATGCCGATATGCTTGCTCTTGAAATGCGCTCCGATGATCTCGACCCGACGCCCTTCCCAGGTCATCACCAGCACCTGCGGGTGGCGATAATGAGAATGTTGCTGGCGGATATTGCTTCCAACTGTCTGGCTCGACTCGATCAGCTGGGGTGCGGAAAACACCCATTTGCCGTCGGCCTGCGGGCGGAAGGCTACCGCGGCGCTATAGGATTTCCAGACCGTAAGATCGAGCAGGTGGGCTTCCGTCGCCGCAGCCAATTCCGGCTTGACGAGAAACCACATCCATTGCTCGCCCAGAATGCCGTACGCCCTATCGTCTCCGGCAGGATGGACGATGAGCTGGTATTCGGGAAGGTAGGTCCTGCAGAATTCCAACATCGCATCGGCGCCTCGGATCGCTTCGATCAGGAAAAGCACGTCCGCGTCGATCGCCAATATCTCGCTGCGGAGAGCCTGCAGCTTTGCCTGCGCATCGACCATTGACGGGCGACGGCCGGAGAACGTTTTCGATTTTTCCTTCGCCTTTCCAGTCACGACACTGAAAGAATCGATCAGCCACTCAACATTCCACGATGTGATCTTGAAAGCCTTCATGATGGTCCCCCGCGTCTATAGACGGGCGAACAATAGCACGGATGCATCCTTCGGGTGTGTCGGTTTCGTAAAATCAACGATCCGCCCGGGATGCCCTCAAAGCGGCCGGTTCAAATTCTTGTAGGCCTCATCCAACTGCTTTAGCCTCTCGCCATAGGCCGCCCGGAGGCATTCGACATCCTCGCCACAGGCCTGCCGCCTCTTCAGCCAGGCGCTCTGTTCGTCCTGCAGTTTGCCACGGTTTCCCATCGCCATCAGGCTGGTGAGGATGTCGAAGGTGGTGACCATTTTCACGTCGGCATCGTTGAGCGTGCGGGTGTCGCAGATCACCTTCTCGTCGGCCGCAAGGTTTGCCCGCTCGCAGTCGAAACTCGCAGCAGTTGCAGTTCGGGGCGAGCCTGAGAGCGTCAGGCCGAGAAGGCTCGTCAAGGCGATGGCGATGGTAAAACATCTCATGGCTGCACTCCTGATCTCCAGTCGGAACGCCTGGAGATCAGCTCAGTTCCCAGAGGCTCCACAGAGCGAAGACGAGACAGGAGAACCAGATGAAAAGGATGAAGGCGAAGCCGGTGCGGCTGGTGGGGCGTTCGGCCCAACGCTCGGCCTTGGCGCGGAACTCGCTCATCAGCGGCGCGGGGACCAGCCTGATGGCAAGCGCGATGCCGAGCGGCACGATCAGCAGATCGTCGAGATAACCGAGAACGGGAATGAAATCGGGAATGAGGTCGATCGGCGACAGCGCGTAGGCCGCGACCGCGCCGGCGACCAGCTTGGCATGCCCCGGCACGCGGCGGTCGCGCGCGGCGAGCCACAACGCCAGAACGTCGCGTTTCAGCCGTTTCGCCCAACCTTTCATGCCTGCCAGCCAGTTCAATGTTCTTCTCCCGATCTCGACCCTATATAGGGAGGAAAGCTTGACGGTTTTCGCCACAATTTCCGTTGTTCCGCCACCTTTCCTTTCTAGCGTGGCGCGCTACAAATCGATCCGGATTTTTCTCAAATGAGGACTTACATGCTGACCATGCCGAAACGCGTGTCGACCGGCCTTCTCGCTCTTGTTCTTCTGATGCCTGTTGCGGCACTCGCCCAGGAAAAGGTGGTGCCGCAGAGCCGTCAGGAAATGCAGCTCTCCTTCTCGCCACTGGTTAAGCAGACGGCCGGCGCCGTCGTCAACGTCTATGCCGAACGGGTCGTGCAGCGTCTCAATCCGTTTGCGGGGGACCCCTTCTTCGAGCAGTTCTTCGGCCAGCGCATGCCGAACCGTTCGGAAAAGCAGTCGTCGCTCGGCTCCGGCGTCATTCTTGCGGCAGATGGGCTCGTCGTTACCAACAACCACGTGATCGAAGGTGCCGACGATATCAAGATCGCGCTCGCCGACGGCCGCGAATTCCCCTGTGACGTGGTGCTGAAGGACGCGAGCATCGACCTGGCCGTGCTGCGCATCAAGTCGAAGGAGCCTTTTCCGGTTCTCGCCATCGGTGATTCCGATCGCACCGAAGTAGGCGATCTGGTGCTTGCGATCGGCAACCCGTTCGGCGTCGGCCAGACGGTGACGAGCGGCATCGTCTCCGCACTTGCCCGTAACCAGGTCACTACCGGCGATTTCGGCTTCTTCATCCAGACCGACGCCTCGATCAACCCGGGCAATTCCGGCGGCGCGCTGATGAACATGAACGGCGAGCTGATCGGCATCAACACCGCGATCTTTTCGCGCGGCGGCGGCTCTAATGGCATCGGGTTCGCGATCCCCGCCAATCTCGTGAAAGTCTTCCTCGCCACGGCTGCCGCAGGCAAGACGAGCTTCGAACGCCCCTTCGTCGGCGCGAGCTTCGATGCCGTCAATTCGGATGTGGCCGAAGCGCTCGGCCTCAAGACCGCCCGCGGCGCGCTGGTGACACGCGTTGTCGAAGGCGGACCGGCGGACAAGGCCGGCCTGAAGCCCGGCGAAGTGGTAACTGCCGTCAACGGCATTTCGGTCGAGCATCCCGATGCTCTCGGTTACCGGCTGACCACCGCCGGTCTCGGCAGGCAGGCGGTGCTGACCATCCAGACCGCCGACGGCCAGCGGCAGGTGAACCTGGCGCTCAACACCGCCCCGGAAACAACGCCCCGCGACGAGCGGCTGATCGAGGGGCGCAATCCGTTTGCCGGCCTTCGCGTGGCCAACCTGTCGCCGAAGCTTGCGACCGAACTGCGCATCCCGGCTGAAAAGACCGGCGTGGTCGTAACCGACGTGACGCGCAACTCTCCCGCCGCCCGCCTCGGTTTCGAGCCGAAGGACATCCTCATCTCCCTGAACGGCACTGCCGTCACCAGCACCAAGGGCATGGAAACCATGCTCGGCGACGATCCGGGCTTCTGGCGGGTGGAGATCGAGCGTGGCGGCCAGCGCATCAGGCAGTTCTTCCGATGAGCGGTGATCTCTTCGCGCCGAAGGTTCCGGAAGAGGTCGCCAACCGGCGGCCGCTTGCCGATCGCCTGCGGCCGAAGTCGCTTGCCGAAGTCACCGGGCAGCCGCACCTGACGGGCGAGGACGGTGCGCTGCGGCGGATGATCGATAGCGGCTCGCTCGGCTCGATGATTTTCTGGGGGCCGCCCGGCACCGGCAAGACCACGGTGGCGCGGCTGCTTTCCGGCGAGGCGGGTCTCGCCTTCGAGCAGATATCGGCGATCTTTTCCGGCGTAGCCGACCTGAAGAAGGTCTTCGAGACCGCACGCCTGCGCCGCATGGACGGGCGCCAGACGCTGCTCTTCGTCGATGAGATACATCGCTTCAACCGCGCCCAGCAGGACAGTTTCCTGCCCGTCATGGAGGATGGCACCGTCATCCTGGTCGGTGCCACCACCGAAAACCCGAGCTTCGAACTCAACGCCGCTCTTCTGTCACGTGCCCGGGTGCTGACCTTCCGCAGCCACGACGAGGAAAGCCTGAGCGAGCTTCTGGCCCGCGCCGAACAGGCCGAGGGCAGGCCGCTGCCGCTTGATGAGGATGCACGCGCCAGCCTCATCCGCATGGCCGATGGCGACGGCCGCGCGGTGCTGACGCTCGCCGAAGAGGTCTGGCGCGCCGCGCGGGAAGGGGAAGTCTTCGATACGACCGGCCTCACCCAGATCGTCCAGCGCCGCGCCCCAGTCTACGACAAGGCGCAGGACGGCCACTACAATCTGATCTCGGCGCTCCACAAGTCGGTGCGCGGCTCGGATCCGGATGCCGCACTCTATTATCTGGCGCGCATGTTCGATGCGGGCGAGGACCCGCTTTATCTTGGCCGCCGGCTGGTGCGCATGGCGGTCGAGGATATCGGCCTTGCCGATCCGCAGGCGCTGGTCGTCTGCAATGCGGCCAAGGATGCCTATGACTATCTCGGTTCGCCTGAAGGCGAGCTGGCATTCGCGCAGGCCTGCGTCTATCTGGCGACCGCGCCGAAATCCAACGCGGTCTATACCGCCTTCAAGGCTGCCACCCGCGCCGCCAAGGAAAACGGTTCGCTCCTGCCGCCCAAGCACATCCTCAATGCCCCGACCAAGCTGATGAAGGGCGAGGGGTATGGCGACGGTTACCGCTACGACCACGATGAGCCGGACGCGTTTTCAGGTCAGGATTATTTTCCGGAAAAGATGGGCCGGCAGACGTTCTACGACCCGCCGGAGCGCGGCTTCGAGCGTGACATCCGCAAGCGGCTCGACTGGTGGGCCAAGCTTCGCAAGGAACGAAACCCGAAGTGACCCTCGTCTGAAACCGATCAGGAGGCCTGTTTCTGGGCCACGACATTGGCCGGCGCGCCGATCAGCCTGACGGAAGATTCCGCCAGCCCGTGATGGCCTTCCATGTCGACGATGACGTGCCAGTGGCCAGCCTCCGGGATCACCAGGCGGATGGGGGACCGTTTGGCGATGCCGCCGACATATTTGAAATCGAGAAGCTCGGTAAAGCGCTGGAAGTTGGCGGCGTTCATCAGGCGCACGTTGTTGACCGCATTCAACGTCACCTCGATCGTCGTCCCCGCCCGCTGCGGTTTCAGATCGTAGTGGGTAAAGCGGAAATTCGGTACGGCCATTCCTGCCTCATTGATGCCAGCATAGAAGTTCATCAATCTTAACAAAATGTCGTTAACGAATGGTGGAACCTAGCGGCTACCTGTGTGTTTAGTTTCTGAAGACCATCTTCAGCCGGCACAGTCCCCATGCCGCGCCGAGGATTATCAGGCGGCTTTCATCCCCTGCAGCCGCCGTACAAGAATAATATTTTGACCTCCAATCTGCCTGTCCCGCCGTCTCCTCGCGGCGGGATTTTCTTTGCGCGAACAATTTTTAGCGTGGATTGTCGGCCCGGGCTCTTCCTCTCCGTCCTTGGGGCATCACCACCGATCCCCGAGGAGGACGTCATGTCGATCAGGATAATCGCCACCGCAATCGCAGCCCTTGCCGCATCGCTCGTTCCGGCATTCGCCGAAGCGCAGGAGCCGAAGTCGGCCGCGCCGCAGGCAATCGCCGCCGAGCCATCGAAGAAGGGCCGTGTCGAGGCCGGCGGCATCAGCTATTATTACGAGATCCGCGGGAAAGGCGAACCGCTCCTGCTGCTCCATGGTGGTCTCGGCTCCGTCGATATGTTCGCCCCGATCATGCCGGCGCTGACGGAGCACCGCCAGGTGATCGCCGTTGACCTCCAAGGCCATGGCCGCACCCCTCTCGGCAAGCGTCCGATCAGCCTAGAAGCCATGGGCGCCGACATGGGCAGGGTCGTCTCACAACTCGGCTACCGCCAGGTCGATGTGCTCGGTTATTCCATGGGCGGCGGCATCGCGCTGCAGATGGCCGCTCAGGCGCCGGAAAAGGTGCGGCGGCTCGTCATCGCCTCGGCGCCGTTTGCCAAACGCGGCTTCTTTCCGGAAATGATCCCGCAGCAGGAGTCCGTCACCGGTGCCATGGCCGAGATGATGAAGGACACGCCGATGTTCATCTCCTACAAGGCCGTGGCTCCGGATGTCTCCGAATTCCCGCGGCTCCTCGACGCCATGGGCGACCTGATGCGCCGGGACTACGATTTCTCCGATGCGGTCGCCAAGTTGACCATGCCGGTCATGCTGGTCTTCGGCGACAGCGACATGGTGCGCCCGGAGCATATCGTCGAGTTTTACCAGAAGCTCGGCGGCGGCCTGAAGGATGCCGGCTGGATGCGTGAGAACATGCCGAAGAACCGGCTGGCGATCCTGCCCGATCTCACCCATTACGAGGCATTCGCATCGCCGGCCCTGGCGCCGACCGTGCTGCCCTTCCTGGACGGCAAGAGCAATGCGCCGAACTGGGCGGAGCAGGTGAAGAAGTGAAAACCGCAATAAAAGCTATGCCGGCCGAAAGGCCGGCATAGCTTCGATTTCAACCACTTGCCGGCATCTGCGGATTCCCGTTCAGAAACACTTGAATCAGTTTCTGAGGTTTTCGCGGTCGAGCTGCAGCGTCAGCGCCAGCACTGTTTCGCAGGTCGGGGTCGGCACGCCGGCGAGCTTGCCAAGCGCCACCACCATGCCGGTCAGCGGAACGATCTCCAGCGCCTTTCCGGCAAGCAGGTCCTGCAGCATCGAGGTCCTGACCGGGCCGAAACCGCCCGACCGGCCAAGCTGTTCTTCGAGGCTTCGGCTGAAGGCCGCGCCAAGCGCCTCGCCGACGGCCCTGGTTTCCGCCATCACCTTGCCGACCTGCGCGACCAGCGCTGCATTTTCCATGATGCTGTTCATCCGGCCGCGGGTAAGCGCGCTGATCGGGTTATAGGCGGCGTTGCCCATCAGTTTGGTCCAGATCTCGTCGCGGATCCGCGGGGTCGGGATGATGTTGAGCCCGGCACGGCCGAGAAGTTCGGAGATCGACACCAGGTCCGGCGAAAGCTCGCCGGATGGTTCGCCGAGGAAAAAGCGGCCGTCGCCATTGAGGCGGATGGTGCCGGGTTCGGTCACCTCCGCCCCCTGATAGGCGACGCAGCCGATGACCCGTTCCGGACCGACCAGCCGCCAGAGCTTGCCCTCCGGATCGAGTTCCGGGAGCTGTCTTTCCGCATGCCCGCTTCCGGAATCCCGATGGAAATACCACCAGGGAATGCCGTTGAGGATCATGATGACCCGGGTGCGTTCCTTGAGAAGGCTCGCAAGGCCCTCGGCCGCATCGCCAAGCTGGTGTCCCTTGAGACCGGTAATGATCAGGTCCTGTTTCGGCAGTTCCGACGGGTCGCTGGTGGCGGTGACACGCGCATGGAGCGGCGCGGCATCGCCGCCCTGCTCGACGGTCAGGCCCTTGTCGCGAATGGCGGCGAGATGTGCGCCGCGCGCCACGATCGAGACATTGGCCTCCTCGCCGAGCCCGTTCGCGATCTTCGTCGCGAACGTGCCCCCGAGAGCGCCCGCACCATAAATGCAGATATTCCTGATGGTCATGATCCTCACCGACGCTGAAATGCAGTGCGGGTAGATCTAGGGCATCTCCGGCGGTCAGGCGAACGAGTTTTTGTGATGGGTCAATGGGCCCAGTTGGCGGAAACGAGTTCTGTCCGGCGAAGCTCGTCGATCGCGGTGACTGCATCTTCCACGGACCAGCCGGCCTTGACGGCGGCGGCAATCATCTTGATCTCCGCCTCCTCTTCGAGGGCAAGAAAGAGCGGTTCGAGGGCCTCCTGAACGGTGAGGATATGTTCATCGGGCGGGGCTATGGACGCACGTGCGGCGGACGTAGGCATGGTACGTGGTGCTCCTCTCTCTTTTGTGATCGACTGTTCACAATTGCTATGACCGCAAAAGGTTCCACGCAACCTGTGGAAAATTTCATTCGGCCGCTTTCTGCAGCACCGAGCTTGTTCTTTCGCCAAGCCTCTGCCTTGTTGCCGAGCTAAAATGCAAGTGATTCGGGTGCCACGAGGCCGCCCGGCCGGCGGGTGCCGATGCCAAGGAGATTGCGATGACGGACGCCAAAAAATACCAGATCACCGAAATGCGGCCGAAGATCACCGTGATCGGCGTCGGTGGCGGCGGCGGCAACGCCATCAACAACATGATCGCCGAGGAATTGGAAGGCGTCGATTTCATCGCCGCCAATACCGACGCGCAGGTTCTGGCAACCTCCAAGGCGTCGCGGCGCATCCAGCTCGGTGCCCATGTGACCGAAGGCCTCGGTGCGGGCTCGCTGCCGGAGATCGGCCGCGCTGCAGCGGAAGAATCGATCGACGAGATCATGGACCATCTCTCCGGCTCGCACATGTGCTTCGTAACGGCCGGCATGGGCGGCGGCACAGGCACCGGTGCCGCACCGGTCATCGCCCATGCTGCCCGCAATGCCGGCATCCTTACCGTCGGCGTCGTCACCAAGCCGTTCACCTTCGAAGGCAACCGCCGCATGAAGACGGCCGATGCCGGTATCGAGGAACTGCGCCGGGCCGCCGATACCGTCATCGTCATTCCGAACCAGAACCTGTTCCGCATTGCCGATGCCAAGACCACGTTTGCCGACGCGTTCATGACCGCCGACAAGGTGCTATTTGCCGGCGTCGGCTGCATTACCGACCTGATCGTCAAGGAAGGCCTGATCAACCTCGATTTCGCCGACGTGAAGTCGGTGATGAAGGGCATGGGCCGGGCAATGATGGGCACCGGCGAAGCCTCCGGCGACGGTCGCGCGCTGCTTGCCGCGGAAGCTGCGATCGCCAATCCGCTGCTCGACGACATCTCGATGAAGGGCGCCAAGGGCGTGCTGATCTCGATCTCCGGCGGTTCCGACATGACGCTGTTCGAGGTGGACGAAGCCGCAAGCCGCATCCGCGACGAAGTCATGGATGACGCCGATATCGTCGTCGGCGCGATCTTCGACCGCAGTCTCGATGGAAAGTTCCGCGTCTCGGTCGTCGCGACCGGCCTCGATGGCGGCGAAGCCGGTGTCGCTCCCGGCACTCCGGCGGACATGCAGACTTTCCAGCGCACGCTGCAGTAACGTCGGCTCGCCTATCTGGAAAACAGCAGTTTTATATAGGAGCGGTAGGCAAGGATCTGCCGCTCCAGTTGCCAGGGGTCCTTCAGCGCCTTGGACATGATGATCGCCCCGTCCATGACGCAGGACAGCATGTTCGCCACATCTGCCAGAGCCACTGGTTCGCGGGGCGGATAAACCGCTGCGATCTCCTCGATATGCTCGAGAAAGCGCGCGTTCCAGGAACGTATCGAATCCGAGTTCAGCTTCAAGACTTCATGATCGAAAAGCCGCTCCTGGTAGCAGACCGAGGCGATCAGGCAGCCTGGATGGCCGCCCGGCAGGTCGCGCACCAGCTCGCTCAGGAACTTCAGCCCCAGTAGGAAAGCCTGCAGCGGATCGTCGCTCAGTTCCCGGCCCCGGCCGAAGATGTCGTCGAAGATCTGGTCGTTTTCGGCGACGTAGCGGCGCAGCATCTCGCGCGCCAGCTCGTTCTTGTCCTTGAAATGGTAGAAGAACCCGCTCTTGGTGATACCGGCTTCGGCGATGAGTTCGTCGATGGATGTGGCGGCGAACCCCTTGGCGAGCACGGACGCTTCCGCGATCTCCAGGATGCGGTCGCGGGTGGCTGCTCCTTTGCGCGTTTCCCGCGTCTCCGAAGACTTGACCGCCGGTACAGTTTCTCGCGGCCTCACCGTGGCAACGTCGAGATTCTCTGCCCTTCGAGACATGCTAACCTCCCGTAAATTCGGACAAATTTCAAAAGCATGCTCGGCTGTACCATGAGCTTACTAGAAGCTCCGCACGTAAATCTGCGAAAAACCGGTCATTCACTGAGCGGCCCGGAGCAATATCCAGGATCGGCTCGCCATGTTTACCACAGGAGACAGACGATGGCCAAGTATCGCCACAACCTGCCGCAGATCAAGAGCGGCGATTTTCTTTCCGACGGAGGTCTGGAGACGACGCTGGTCTTCCATCGCGGCATCGACCTTCCGGCCTTCGCAGCTTTTCCGCTGCTCGACAACGCCGCCGGCCGCGAGGAACTGACCGCGTATTACGAGACCTATCTGGCGATCGCCCGCGATCACCGCCTCGGCTTCATCCTCGACACGCCGACCTGGCGTGCAAATGCCGACTGGGGGCCGCAGCTCGGTTACGATCGCGAGGCGCTGAGGGCGCTCAATATCCGCTCGGTCGAATACGTCGAAAAGCTGCGTCGGCTCTGGGAGCGGCCGAGCCGGCCGATCGTCCTCAACGGCGTCATCGGACCGCGTGGCGACGGCTACAAGGACGGCAACATGGAGCCTCAGGCAGCCGAGGATTATCACGCCTTCCAGGCCGAAGCCTTCGCCGAGAGCGAGGCCGACATGATCTCGGCGATCACCATGAACAATATCGGCGAGGCGGTTGGCATCGTCCGGGCCTCGAGGCGCGTCGGCATGCCCTGCATCGTGTCCTTCACGGTCGAGACGGACGGTAGGCTGGTCAACGGCAAGACATTGCGGGCGGCGATCGAGGAAACCGATGCGGCGACCGGTGGTTACGCGGCCTATTACATGGTCAACTGCGCCCACCCCACCCATTTCGAGCAGGCGCTTTCCCGCGGCGAAAGCTGGGTGAAACGGATCTCCGGCATTCGAGCCAACGCGTCCGCCAAGAGCCATCAGGAGCTCGACGATTCGACGGAGCTGGATATCGGCGATCCGCTCGACCTCGGCGCCCGCTACCGCTCGCTCCGGCAGAACTATCCGGCGATGCGGGTGCTCGGCGGTTGCTGCGGCACCGACCACCGGCATCTGCAGGCGATCTGCGACGCCTGCCTGCCGGCGGCCGCGGCCTGAGGCGGGAGGGAGGAGCATGCCTGCCACGACATTGTTCGGCGCCATCGCCCTGATCTCCGGCCGTTGGCTCAATCCCTGCGTCACGGTGAAGGATACCGATGGCGAGCGCGCCCGGGCGAGGCTCAGGACCCTGCCCATGATCGACGAACACCTGCTGCGCGATATCGGCTTTCGCGAGGAGGTATCCCGTTTCCACCGCAACCGCTTTCCGGGGTTTTGACCGCAAGGCCGGTTCTTGCAAATGCCTTCCGGCGGTTTCGGCTGCCGGGAGGCTTTTCCTTTTCCGCCTCTTCCCCGTCTTTCCACCGTCATCGCGTGGCGGTATAGCTCGCGGCCCATTCGACGATTGAGAGGAGGACGAGCATGGATGCGACTGATGTCGGCGCCCATTGGGAGAGCAATGCCGAGACCTGGACGATCTATTCGCGGGCCGGTTACGACAAATACCGGGATGCGCTGAATACGCCTGCCTTCCTCGAGATGCTGCCGCCGGTCACCGGATTGAGAGGTCTCGATCTCGGCTGCGGCGAGGGCACCAATACCCGCGAGGTCGCGCGGCGCGGGGCCGAGATGATCGGGCTGGACATTGCTCCGACCTTCATCCGTTACGCGCGCGAGACGGAAGCTGCCGATCCGCTCGGCATCGTTTATGTGCTCGGCGACGGGCAGGGGGTCGACTTTCCGGACGAAAGCTTCGATTTCGTCACCGCCTTCATGTCGATGATGGACATGGCCGATCAGCGCGAAGTGCTGAAGGGCGTCCATCGCATCCTGAAACCCGGCGGTTTCCTGCAGTTCTCGATCCTGCATCCCTGTTTCGTGCCGCCGACGCGCAAGAACATCCGTGACGAGACGGGCGAGGCGGTCGCCGTCCAGGTGGCCGACTATTTCGACGAAACGGACGGGCGGATCGAACGCTGGCTGTTTTCGGACATCCCGGCTGAGGAGCGGGCGAAGCTGACGCCGTTTGCGGTGCCGCGTTTCCACCGGACGCTGACCACCTGGGTGTCGATGATCGTCGGCGCCGGACTGGTGATCGATGCCTTCGGCGAGCCGATGGCATCCGAAGAGATGGCGCGGGCCGAACCGGTCGTCGCCGACACCCGCGTCGCGCCGATCTTCCTGCACATCCGCGCCGTCAAGCGGTAGACGCGAAAAGGGCGGCCAGGCTCTCGCATGGCCGCTCCATCAGGATCGCGATGTTCAGTAGCGTGTCGCGACCAGCAGGTCTTCCTCCTCGTCTCGCTGACGACCGCCGAGGGCGGCTGCCGCGGACGAAATGAAGGCGCCGACAAGCAGCGACAGCGAGCCGACCAACGCGGTCGTGGCGGCCGCCTTGCGGGCCTCGTCCGCTGCCTTCTGGGCGGCGACCTTGGCATCGTCGATCCGCTTCAGGACCGCATCGACGCGAGCGCGGGCATCCTGCGGCGAAAGGCCGGTGCGGGCCGCGACGATCGTTGCCAGATAGGCCTTGTCGTCTTCCGGTACTCCGCCCTGGACGGCACCGTTGAGCAGAATGCGCGACACTTCCGCGGTTGCCGCCGCGTCGTCGTTCTGGGCGCGGGCCTGGGCCTGCTGCGGACGCAGCAGCGCATCGGTGAAGTACGACGTCGCCATGTCTGTGCCGCCGGACCCGCTATCCGACGAGGACGCGGCCGCTGCGGTACCGGCGACACCTGCAGTCGCCGCCGCCGATCCGACAGCCTGCGCTCCGGTGCTCGCCAGCGAGCCGAGCGACGACGCCAGGAAACCTGCGACGAAGACGGTGGCGACGGCCCAGGAGACGAAGCCGTGGGCGGTATCGCGGAAGAACACCTCGTCGGTATGCACGGCCGCCCATTTGGTGCGCAGCCGGCCGGTCAGATATCCGCCGAGCGCCGCCGACAGCCATTGCACCACCACCAGCCAGATCGCCGCGCTGATGCCGACGGTGGCGGCGGAACTGCTTTCCCCCGACCAGGGAGAGATCATGGTGAGGCCGAGGCCGGATCCGAAAAGGATGAGGATGAGGCTGATGCCGGTGGCGGCCACCGCGCCGCCGAAGATCGGCCCCCATGCGATCGCAGATTTCGACGACTCCACCGGAGTTGCGATCGCGGAGCCTGCGGATGAAATGGGCATTTTCCGCCTCCTCAACGCATGAAGAGAACAAGAAGGATGACGATCGGCAGTGGGATGCCGAGAAGCCAGAGCAGTATGCCGCGTCCCATGGTGAACCTCCTGAAAGAACACAGTTTGTTGTCGAATTGCGTTCCCTCAACACGCCGGCCGACGGTTGGTTCCTGACGCCGATTTATTTAACGATTTTAGCTGAGGCGGGGTGGTTGCCGACGCACCCGTTCAACGTGTGGCGACGTATGGTCCAGCCCGAATGGTCACTAAAGCGTGAGCCTGTAACCGAGGCGCGGACCGCCGCGAATGAAGGTGCGATGGCAATGCTGCAAGGAGCATCCGCGTGAAAAACCTGAATTCGTTTCGTATCGCGATCGCCGCCGCGTCGCTTGGCCTGATCGGTGCAGCACCCGCCCTGGCCGGCGCGAGAAATCCGGTCGTGGTCGAACTGTTTACGAGCCAGGGCTGTTCGTCCTGCCCGCCCGCCAATGCCAATCTGGTCAAGCTGAGCAGCGATCCCAACATCCTGGCGCTCAGCTTCGCCGTGACCTATTGGGACTACCTCGGCTGGAAGGACATTTTCGGCAGGAAGGAGTTCACCCAGCGCCAGGTGACCTACGAACCGGCACTCGGCCAGTCGGGCCCGTTCACGCCTCAGATGGTCATCAATGGCCGCACTTCGACGGTCGGCCAGGATCTCGGTGAAGTTCGCAGCCTGATCGCAGCAGAAAAGCCGCTTGCCGGACCTGCGGTGCGCCTGAAGGGCGACACGGCCGCGATCGATGGCGGCGGCAAACCGGCTTCGCCTGCCGATATCTGGCTGGTCCGCTATGATGCGGGTCTTGTCGAAGTTCCCGTGGCGCGCGGCGAAAATGCCGGCGAGACATTGCCCCATGCACATGTGGTGCGCCAACTGACGCATCTTGGGCTATGGGACGGCAAGCCGCAAAGCCGGACGATCCCGCCGGCAAAGCCCAACGAGAAACGTGCTCTGCTCGTCCAGGAGCGCAATGGCGGCCAAATTCTCGCGGCGGCGACGGATTGATGAAGAGCGGAGACGGGCCGCTAAAGCTGCGTGCTCTCTGATGTCCACACCATCCGTAGAGAACCTGTTCCGGCGCCGCCGCTTCATTCCATCGGCGCGGGAGCCTGCTCCCGATGCTGTTACACTTGTTGATCGGTTCTCTGCCACTCGCGGCCGGCGAGTTAAGGAAGTGTTTATGAATTCGTGAAAAATGAATGGATACTTGCCGGCGGTCCGGGCCTGAGGGGGCTTGGTTGGGATGACCGTGACTGCCGCGCGGTGCGTAACCTTTTGAGTAACCGCCTGCATGTGTTCGCGACGCAGGTGCTGTACGGAGTAAAGCCAAGACCATGAACAAGAAGCCCTTCGCCCTGGCGATCTTCGCCGCATCTTTCGCCACGCCCCTCTGGGCTGCCGACCTCGCGCCTTATTCCGAACCGCCGGCCTATAACGAACCTGCCGGCGCACCGAAAGCGGGTTGGGGTGGCGCCTATGTCGGTGCCGATCTCGGCATGGCATCCCGCAAGCTGAACCCGTTCGATGGCGACAAGGGCCTCGTTCTGGGCGCTCATGGCGGCTACAATATAGACCTCGATTCCGGCGTCGTCGGCGCGGAAATCGAAGCCTCGCATCTGGGCAACGTGGAAAGCCGCGTACCGGGCGGCAAGATCACCGAGAAGGGGCGCGTGGCCGCCAAGGCCAAGGCCGGCGTTGGCTTGAACCAGACGCTCGTCTATGGCACCGCGGGCGTCGCGCTCACCAGCTTCGGCGGCAAGAACGGCACGTCCGGTCCGGACGGCTGGAAGCCGGGCTGGGTCTTGGGCGCCGGCGTCGAGCAGAAGCTGACCGACAATCTGTCGGCCCGGGTCGAATACAATTACACCATGACCAACGATGTCCGCAGCACTTCCGGCGGCGTCTCCTCCAGGACCGACGTGCGCGACCAGACGCTCAAGGCTGGCGTGAACTACAAGTTCTAGTCCCGCAAAAAACTCTCCGGATCCATCGGATCTGGAGAGGGCATTGTCGCGGTTCGACAATCTTTAAAGCGCCGTATGCCGGAAGGCCTACGGCGCTGTTGGTTTAAAGGGCGGTTCTCAGAGAGCCGCGTCCGTGTCGAGCTGGTCGCGGACCTGGTCGATCTTGCCGACGGCCGGCCCCACTCCAAGCTCGTCCTGCGCCCATCCGAAGGCCTCGTCGCTCACCGGCGCGCCCGCGAAATCCTCCAGCGCATCGCGAAGCGCTGCCTCGCCGAGCTCGGGATCGGTGGCGGCAGGATCGATGCCGTTCGTCTGTTCGTATTGCGCATAGGCCTTCACATAGGCCGAGAGCGAGGTCATCCGCGGATCGTTGGTGTTGAGATAGGCGTGGTAATTGCGCTTCAGGGAGCTGAGGCCTGCCACTTTTGCGGCCTGCGGCTTGGTTTTCTCCGCTGGCGTTGCCTTCGAGACCTTGCGGTCGGCATCCTTCTTCGTCTGCTCCTTGCCAGAGCCGAGACTGGCCGAGGTCGACCGGCTCTTGCCGGAATTGCCATGGTTCGAGACGTCGTCGCGACCACCGCCCTTGCCGCCGCCGTTTCCACCGCCGCCACCATTACCGCCGCCGTTACCGCCACCATTGCCATCCTTGGCCAAGGCGAGGTCCGGAAATCCGGTTACGCCTCCGCCGACGGACACTGCGGCGAGCGCAAGGACGACGATGCCGTTCTTGAGGACCTTGTTCATGTTCACCCATCTCCTGATATACATTGCCAAAGCCACAAGAAGCTTGTGCTTCGTGGCTTTTCGGATGCCGTACATTCTGGAGCAGCAGCCGATATAAATCCATGGGATTAGGACCAATGAGCCTGCCTTCGGGACCAAGGTCCGGTGGGGGGCGGGGACATTAGTCTCATTGGGCCTGCGGTCCACATGACCTGCCCGGCCGCGCGTCGTCGCTTTGACTGTAACCTAGGCGCGGTAACGAAGCGCGTTCAGCAGGAGCACGAATGCGGGGGAATGCTGCCGCCGGCTCGGGTAATACAGATGATAGCCAGCGAAGGGCGGGCACCAATCTTCAAGAACACGGACTAGGCGTCCGTCCTCGATATATGGCTGGGCGTAGTCCTCCAGCATATAGGCGATGCCGAGGCCAGTGAGGGCCGCGTTGATCCTGAGTGAACCGCTGTTGAACACCGCCTGTCCGTCAACCCTGACGTTGACGACTTTTCCAGCCTTCTCAAACTCCCACGCATTGATGGCCTTGGAGGTGGGCATCCGGATGTTGATGCAGTTGTGACGCGTCAGATCCTCGGGAGTTACGGGCAGTCCCTGCTTTTCGAAATAGGATGGTGAGCCGACCACCGCCATTCTCAGGTCAGGCCCGATGCGCATCGCGATCATGTCTTTCTCGACCTGTTCCCCCAGACGAACCCCGGCATCAAACCGCTCGGCCACGAGATCGACCATGGCCGCATCGACGATCACTTCGATCTTCACCTCCGGGTATTCGCGGAGAAACGTCTCGAGCACCGGCCACAGGATTGCCTCGGCCGCGTGCTGGCTCGACGTGATGGCAATCCTTCCGGCAGGGCGCTCCCGGAGATGCATCAATGAATCAAGCTCCGCGTCGATCTCCTCGAAACGGGGCCCAAGCGATGCCAGGAGGCGCTCGCCCGCTTCCGTGGCCGAAATGTTTCGGGATGTCCGTGCAAGAAGCCGCAACCCAAGACGTTCTTCAAGGTTCTTGATCGTCTGGCTCAGAGCTGACTGCGAGACGTTCAATCTTGCCGCGGCCTTCGTGAAGCTGCCCTCTCGGGCGACGGCGACGAACACGGCAAGGTCGTTATAAAGCTTGGCCATCGATAAGTTTTCCTAATAGCCCCTAGAGCATTCCATCATCTTTTCGATGGAAGCAAGTCGGACTAGGTTTCCTTGCGCGATCGAGGACATGGAGAAAACGATGAAGGCCGGGCAGCAGAGCAGACGCGGGTTCCTTTCCACCCTGGCAGTCGGCCTGGCCGCGCCGGTCTTTTTCAGAGGCACCATGTCGATGGCGGCCCAATCCACGACCGTCGAGATCAGGAACGGCGTCCTGCGTGGCTCCTTTGCAAAGGGGGCCGTCAGCTTCAAGGGGATCCCCTATGCCGCAAGCACGGCCGGTGCCAATCGCTTCAACGCTCCGCAACCGGTGCAGGACTGGGCAGACGAGCGCGATGCCACGAAATACGGCTCCCTCAGCCCGCAGATCAACACCGGAATGAGCGGGCCTGTGTTCGGCTGGTATAATCAGAACGAGCCGCTTGGCGAGGACTGCTGCGTCCTCAACGTTTTCACGCCCGACCTGGACAGGAATGCCAATCGCCCGGTGATGTTCTACATCCATGGCGGCGGATACATCAACGGCGGGGGAGGCGGTGCCGGCCTGGACGGAAGCAATCTCGCCCGCTACGGCGAGGTCGTGGTCGTCACGATCAACCACCGCCTCAACGCGTTCGGCTACACCAATCTGTCCCACCTCGATGCCGAGCGTTTCGGTGACGCAGCCAATGCCGGAAATCTCGACATCGTTGCGGCACTCGAATGGATCCGCGACAATATTGCTGCATTTGGCGGAGACCCCGGCAGCGTAACCGTCTTCGGGCAGTCCGGCGGCGGATCGAAGATCATGACCTTGCTGGCGATGCCGAAGGCCCAAGGTTTGTTCCATCGCGCCATCAGCATGAGCGGCGCGGCCGGCCTCAACGTCGATCCGGCGGCGGCCATGGAGCCTTATGCCAACGCGTTCATCAAGGAGCTCGGTGTCGATCCGAAAAACCTCGCCGCGGCACAGCAGATCCCGATGCAGGCCGTGCTCGATGCACGCAACCGTGCCGTGGCCGCCTCGTTCGAAGGCGCCCGCCCGGTCATCGACGGAAAGCACATCGTCACCCGTCCGATGACGGCGGAAGGCCTCGCAATGCATGCCAAGGTGCCGCTGATGATGGGGAGCACCAAGACGGAGGCCAGCCTGTTCTTCCAGAGCGACATGCGGAACTTCAAGCTCACCGACGATCAGATGCGGACGAGGATGCGCACGGTGTTCAAGATCGACGACCGGAAGGTTGATGCGATCGTGGCGGCGTACCGCAAGGCGTCACCCGAGATGACCCCGTCCGACATCCTGGTCGCCGTTGCCTCCGACGTGCAGTTCCGCCTTCCGCTGACCGGGGCCGCCGAAACCAAGTCGGGCGCCTCCGGGCAGGCTCCCGTCTACATGTACAGTTTCAACTGGCCCATCCCGTGGGAGAACGGCGTGCTCGGCTCGCCGCATGCCGTCGACATCCCGTTTGCGTTCGGCACAGTCAACGAGGCCGGGGAGATGACCGGGCCGGGCGACGAGGCGATGGAGACCTCCATGAACCTGATGTCGGCCTTCGCGAACTTCGCGCGGACCGGAAACCCGAACAACGACCGTATGCCGGAATGGAAGCCGTACGACACTGCCGCGAGGACGACGATGCTGATCGATGCCAAGTGTGAGGCTGCCACGGACTGGCGGGGTGACGCCCTCCGGGAGGTCTCGACACTGAAGATCGATCCGTTCAATCGCGCGGCGCTCTACAAATACGAGTCCTGACGGAGGAGGCGGGGCGTGAGCCATGAGATCCCGAAACGCACGCTCTTGAAGGCGATATCGCTGACAGCCGCAGGTGTCGTCATGCCCCGGGTGCCGGCACTCGCAGGCACGCAGCCCCGCGTGCTGGTGGCCTATTTCTCCCGAACCGGAAACACCCGGGTGATCGCGAAACAGATCCGGCGCGCCCGCGATGCCACGCTCTTTGAAATCACGGCGGCGACGCCCTATCCGGAGGATTACCAGGCAACGGTCGCTCAGGCTGCGGCAGAGACCAGATCCGCCTATCTGCCGCCCCTCATGCATTTTGTTGCCGACATTCAATCCTACGACACGATCTTCCTGGGCTTCCCCATCTGGGGAATGACCGCGCCGCCGGTGATCCGCTCGTTCCTGCTGGCGCACGACCTGGCGGGCAGGCAGGTCGTTCCGTTCATGACCCATGGCGGTTATGGCCAGGGCGACAGCATCGGCGTTGTCGAGGCCTATGCCCCCAAGGCAACCGTCCGCCCCGGCTTTTCCCTGGAGGCCGATCAGGAGAGGCGCACGCTGGATACGGTCTCGACCTGGCTGGACACCATGCCGCGGAGCGACTGAGGCGTTCCGCTGGCCAGATAGAAGCTCCCTGTATTCCGTGGCAACGATCCGTCGGGCTCTTGCGCGACGTCGAACACGGATGTCACATCAGACTATCCTGACGCGTTCGACGAACTGCGGCGGTGGGAGTGTCCACTCTCGCCAATATCGCTGTCATAACCCATATTCCGTCCTTTCTGCCGGAGCAGGCATGGCGGCTGCAAACCTGTGCAAATGCTGGGGCGCGTCCTTTTCATAAATGAAATAAATCTGTCACAAAACTGTAATGAGCAACAGATAGAGGGTAGCCGACGCCCAAGCGTCAATCCGAATTCCAAGGGAGAAATCCATGAAGAAGTATCTAGGAAGCTGCGCTGTAGCCGCAATTCTGCTGGCCACCGCAGGCGTCGCAACGGCTCGCGATCAGGTTCAGGTTGCCGGTTCCTCCACCGTTCTTCCCTATGCGAAGATCGTTGCAGAAGCTTTCGGCGAAGCCTTCCCGAAGTTCAAGACCCCGATCGTCGAGTCGGGCGGCTCGGGCGCGGGCCTCAAGGAATTCTGCAAGGGCGTCGGCGAAGCCACGATCGACATCGCTAATTCTTCGCGTCCGATCAACAAGAGCGAACTGGAAGCCTGCAAGGCCGCCGGCGTGACTGACGTCCAGGAAATTCGCATCGGTTACGATGGTATCGTCTTCGCGGCCGCCAGCAGCAACGGCGACATGAAGATCGAGCCGAAGGACTTCTACAAGGCTCTTGCCGCTGAAGTGGTTGTTGACGGAAAGCTCGTCGCCAACCCTTACAAGAACTGGTCGGAGATCAACCCGACTCTGCCGAAGGGCCCGATCGCTGCCTATATTCCGGGCACGAAGCACGGTACGCGCGAAGTCTTCGAAGAGAAGGTATTGTCGGAAGGCTGCAAGGAAGTTGGTGCTGCGGAAGCCATCAAGAAGCTCGTTCCGGACGCCAAGCAGGCGACCGCCAAGTGCATTGCTGTTCGCAAGGACGGCGTTGCTGTCGACATCGACGGCGACTATACCGAGACGCTCGCTCGTATCGCCGCCAACAAGACTGGCGTCGGCGTATTCGGCCTCGCCTTCTACGAAAACAATGCCGATAAGCTGAAAGTCGCCACCGTCAACGGCATCAAGCCGACCGCGGCTGTGATTGCTGACGGTACCTATCCCGTCTCCCGCCCGCTGTTCTTCTACGTCAAGAAGGCTCACCTGGGTGTTGTTCCGGGCCTCAAGGAATACGTCGAGTTCTTCACCTCTGATGACATGATCGGTCCTGACTCGCCGCTCGTCGAGTACGGCCTCGTTGCCGCTCCGGAAGCGCAGCGCGTGCAGCTCCGCAAGGACTTTGCCGCTGGCAAGACCATGTAATTGAAAGACCGGCGCCGCTTTTGAAGCGGCGCCGTTTTCTCTCCGACCGAGGGCTTTTGCCTTGGTGGGGAATCGTCGGTTTTGTGGCGATGGTGTTGCGCGAGGCGCGACGGCGATGCGATCGGTTCCGATGAACGGAGCTGGGCGGTGATGGGTTGCCGCCGAAGGCGGTACGCCGGGGGATTATGATGAACACATCACTAATATTGTTGATTTTGGCGATAATCGGCATAGCCGGTTACGTCGCCGGTGCCCGGTATGCAATGGCACTGGTCGGAGGAATTTCCTCCAAACTTCATTCGCGGCCTGGATATTACGGTTCTTTTGTCGCCGTCTGGGCGATCCTGCCGGCCGTCGTCATTCTTTTTGTCTGGCTGGTCGCCAGCCCCATGTTTATCAGTTCCTCGGTGCGCGGCGCGTTTCCCGAGGAGGTGAAAACCCAATCGCAGGCCGAGCAAGGCCTGAGCTACGGCATGATCACCTCGATCGCCCGCGGCATGAACGCACTGACCGGCGACGAGATCGCCCGCATCGAGAATAATCCGGTGGAGCTTCGTGCTGCGCTTGGCGCCAAGGGCGTTCCGCTTGCGGGTGATCCGCAGCCCTTCATGGTCAAGGCCGCTGCCGAACTGAACAGGATGACCTTCGTCAGCCGTATCCTCATGACGATCCTCGTTCTGGGGGCTTCCATCGGCGGCGCTCTCTTTGCTTACCGCCAGATCGCGCCGCGCTTCCGTGCCCGCAATCGGGTGGAAAAAGTGATCCTCGGCAGCCTCGTCGTCGCTTCTTCGATCGCTATTCTGACCACGGTCGGCATCGTCGCATCGATGCTGACGGAAGCGGCCCACTTCTTCACCGCCATTCCTGCCTGGGAATTCTTCTTTGGCACGGTATGGGATCCGCGTTTTGCGGCTGCGGGTTCGGGTGGCTCCGAAGGTCAGTTCGGCCTCATTCCGCTGCTGCTCGGCACGCTCTATATCGGTTTCGTCGCGATGCTCTTCGCGGTTCCGATCGGCCTCTTTTCGGCAATCTACATGTCGGAATACGCGTCGCCGAAGGTCCGCTCGGTTGCCAAGCCGCTGCTCGAAGTGCTCGCCGGCATTCCGACCATTGTCTACGGCTTCTTCGCATTGACGACGGTCGGTCCGTTCCTTCGCGACATTTCCTCGCAGCTGAACGGCCTTGTCACCGGCGACTATGCCAACTTCATCCAGGCACAGAGCGTTCTGACGGCCGGTTTCGTCATGGGCATCATGCTGATCCCCTACGTCTCCTCGCTGTCGGACGATATCATCACGGCAGTGCCGCGGGCCCTGCGTGACGGTTCGCTCGGTCTCGGCGCCACCCGTTCGGAAACCATCAAGAAGGTCGTCCTGCCCGCCGCTCTGCCGGGCATCGTCGGCGCGCTCCTGATGACCGCCTCGCGCGCCGTCGGCGAAACCATGATCGTCGTGCTTGCGGCCGGTGTCGCCGCCCGCCTGCAGATCAATCCGTTCGAGCCGATGACGACCGTGACCGTGAAGATCGTCAACCAGCTGACGGGTGACCTTGAGTTTACCTCGCCGCAGACCCTGGTTGCCTTCGCGCTGGGCATCACGCTGTTCGCCATCACGCTTTGCCTCAACATCTACGCGCTCTATATCGTGCGCAAATACCGGGAGCAGTACGAATGACCGATGTGGTTTCTCCCGCCGCCGGCATCCCCAAGGCCAAGTCCGTCCGTCGCGATATCGGCATCAAGCGCCGTTACGCCGCCGAGCGTCGCTTCCGAGCCTATGGCATCGCCGCGCTTTCCTTCGGCATCATCTTCCTGATGCTTCTCCTGTGGTCGGTGGTCTCCAAGGGATACACCGCCTTCCAGCAGACCATGATCACCATGCCGGTCGAGTTTTCGCAGCAGATCATCGACCCGCAGAACGAACGCGCCACCAACCCGCAGAAGCTGATGACGGCGAACTATCCGGTCGTCGCCCGCAATGCGCTCGCCAAGCTGCTCAATGTCAGCGTGGACGACCGTGTCGCAGCCCGCGCAGTCAGCCAGATGCTGTCGGATGGCGTCCGCGTTCAGCTGCGTGACCTGGTGGTCGCCAATCCGGCGATCATCGGCACGACGCAGACGGTAAGACTGCTCGCTTCCGGCGATATCGACTCGGCCTACAAGGGCCAGATCGACCTCAACGTCGGCCAGGAGAACCGCAAGATCAACGACCAGCAGCTCGGCTGGATGACCCAGCTCTCCGACAGCGGAGCGCTTGCCAAGCATTTCAACAGCGGCATTTTCGTCAACGGCGCATCGAGCCGTCCGGAAGCGGCTGGCGTCGGCGTCGCGCTCATCGGCTCGTTCTACATGATGCTGATCGTGCTTGTCCTGGCGCTGCCGATCGGCGTCGCCGCCTCGATCTATCTCGAGGAGTTCGCCCCGAAGAACAAGTTCACCGACCTGATCGAGGTGAATATCAACAATCTCGCGGCCGTTCCCTCGATCGTCTACGGTCTTCTCGGTCTGGCGGTCTTCGTCAACTTCATGGGCCTGCCGCGTTCCGCCTCCTTCGTCGGCGGTCTGGTGCTCACCCTCATGACGCTGCCGACGATCATCATCGCGACCCGCGCGGCACTGAAGGCCGTGCCGCCATCGATCCGGGCGGCCGCCCTCGGGCTCGGCGCATCGAAGATGCAGACGATCTTCCACCATGTCCTGCCGCTTGCCATGCCGGGCATCCTGACGGGCACCATCATCGGCCTGGCCCACGCACTCGGCGAAACCGCGCCGCTGCTGCTGATCGGCATGGTGGCCTTCGTCGCCAACTATCCGACCACGCCGCTCGACCCGTCGACGGCGCTGCCGGTCCAGATCTACATGTGGGCGAACGAAGCGGAGCGCGCGTTCGTCGAGCGTACCTCGGGAGCAATCATCATCCTGCTCCTGTTCCTCATCCTGATGAATGTTGGCGCAATTCTCTTGCGGCGTCGCTTCGAGCGGCGCTGGTAGAAGGAGTATGACAATGAATATGATGTCAGAATCGGCAGTAGAAAAGGCGCTGGACCAAAAGATGAGCGATGCTTCCCACAAGATGATCGGCAAGGACGTTTCGGTTTACTACGGCGAAAAGCGTGCGCTTTTCGACGTGAACCTCAACGTCCGCGAAAACACTGTGACGGCTCTCATCGGTCCTTCCGGCTGCGGCAAGTCCACCTTCCTGCGCTGCCTCAACCGCATGAACGACACGATCGAGAATTGCCGCGTCACCGGCAAGATCACCCTCGACACGGACGATATCTACGACAATAACATCGACGTCGTGGAACTTCGCGCCCGCGTCGGCATGGTGTTCCAGAAGCCGAACCCGTTCCCGAAGACCATCTACGAGAACATTTCCTACGGTCCGCGCATCCACGGCCTTTCCAAGAACAAGGCCGACATGGACCAGATCGTCGAGGCGAGCCTGCAGCGCGCCGGCCTCTGGGGCGAAGTCAAGGATCGCCTGCACGAATCCGGCACGGGCCTCTCCGGCGGCCAGCAGCAGCGTCTGTGCATCGCCCGTGCGATCGCCGTGTCGCCGGAAGTCATCCTCATGGACGAACCCTGTTCGGCTCTCGACCCGATCGCGACCGCCAAGGTTGAAGAACTCATCCATGAGCTGCGTGCCAACTACACGATCGTCATCGTGACGCACTCGATGCAGCAGGCTGCCCGCGTGTCGCAGCGCACCGCCATGTTCCATCTCGGCCAGCTCGTCGAGGAGAACGACACCGACAAGATGTTCACCAATCCCGACGATCAGCGCACCCAGGATTACATCATGGGCCGCTTCGGCTGATCCAGCCGATTGTGCCGCCTGAAAATCAATTTTGAGGACTAGAAGATGGCATCGACCCATATCCTGTCGGCTTACGACGACGAACTGAAATACCTGAGCCGCCGCATTTCCGAGATGGGTGGCCTCGCCGAGCAGATGTGCTCGGACGCTGTGCGCGCGCTGGTCAATTCCGACGCCGCACTCGCGCAGAAGGTCATCTCCGACGACGTGATCCTCGATCACGCCGAGCGCGAGATCGGCGACAAGGCGATCATCACGATCGCCCGCCGCCAGCCGGTTGCGGCCGACCTTCGCGAGATCGTCGGTTCGCTGCGCATCGCCTCCGATCTCGAGCGCGTCGGCGACCTTGGCAAGAACACCGCCAAGCGCGTTATCGCGGTTCAGGGCACCGGCGTTCCGCGCAAACTCGCCCGCGGCCTCGAACATCTCTCCGATCTCGCCCTCGTGCAGCTCAAGGACGTCCTCGACGTCTACGCGACGCGTTCGGCGGAAAAGGCCGAGGCGATCCGCAGCCGCGACGAGGAAATCGACGCGATGTACACCTCGCTGTTCCGCGAACTCCTCACCTACATGATGGAGGATCCGCGCAACATCACCACCTGCACGCATCTCCTGTTCTGCGCCAAGAACATCGAGCGTATCGGCGACCACGCCACCAACATCGCCGAAACCATCTACTACATGACGACGGGCGCCCAGCCGGAAGGCGATCGTCCGAAGGACGACTCGTCGAACACGCTCGGCGCGATCACTGAATAGAACTGACGGAGCAGGCCAAGAATGCTGCCGAAAATCGCTGTCGTAGAAGACGAAGAAGCGCTGAGCGTGCTTCTTCGTTACAATCTGGAAGCCGAGGGTTATGAGGTCGATACCGTTTTGCGGGGCGACGAAGCCGAAATTCGGCTTCAGGAGCGGGTACCGGACCTTCTGATCCTGGACTGGATGCTGCCCGGTGTTTCCGGCATCGAACTCTGCCGCCGGCTGCGCATGCGCCCGGAAACGGAGCGCCTGCCGATCATCATGCTGACGGCCCGCGGCGAGGAGAGCGAACGTGTTCGCGGCCTCGCCACCGGCGCCGACGACTATGTGGTAAAACCCTTCTCGACGCCGGAACTGATGGCCCGCGTCAAGGCCATGCTGCGCCGGGCCCGTCCCGAGGTGCTCTCCAGCGTTCTCCGCTGCGGCGATATCGAACTCGATCGGGAAACCCATCGCGTTCACCGCAAGAGCCGCGAAGTGCGTCTGGGCCCGACCGAATTCCGCCTGCTCGAATTCCTGATGGCAGCGCCAGGGCGGGTCTTCTCCCGCTCGCAGCTTCTGGACGGCGTCTGGGGCCACGACATCTATGTCGACGAGCGTACCGTCGACGTCCATGTGGGAAGACTTCGCAAGGCACTCAACTTCTCCAACATGCAGGATGTCATCCGCACCGTCCGCGGTGCCGGATACTCCATGGAAACATAGTTGGTGGCCACGAGATGAGCGCGCGGGTCCTGTTGGTCGACGACGACGAGTCGTTCCGTCTGATATTGCAGAAAGCCCTCGTGGCCGACAGCTTCGTCGTATCGATGCTGGCAAGTGGAGCCGAGATCTCAAATCGCCTGAAAGCCGTTCCGCCGGATATCCTGGTCATGAGTTCGGATCTTCCGGGCGTGCGAGGTCTCGAGGTCTGCCGGGAGGTCCGTCTCGACCCTATCCTGTCGCGCCTTCCGATCATCCTCCTTGTGCCGTCGGGTGGCGAAGGCCTTCACCTCATCGCGCTGGCGGCGGGCGCCGACGATTGCCTCATGAAGCCATTTTCCCCGGTCGAACTCGTTGTCCGTGTGAAAAACCTGCTGAGGCGCGTCAACCCCGCCCTCCTGGACCACATGCTCAAGGTCGGCGATCTCACGCTCGACCGGGAGGCCCACCGGGTTCACCGGCAGAAACGTGAGGTCAAGCTCGGGCCTAAGGAGTTCAAGCTTCTTGAATTCCTGATGCGGACACCGGGCAAGGTTTATTCCCGCTCGGAGCTCAAGGCATCCCTGTGGGGCGACGACACGACCGTCGATGAACGCGCCATCGACGTCCATATCGGCCGGCTCCGCAAAGTCATCAGCCTCGGCAAGTCCGACAACGTGATCCGGACCGTGCGCGGCGCCGGATACGCATTGGGCGATTTCTGACGCCCCCATTGGCCTCGAGGCTCACCTTTATCCTGACCGTCTCATGCCGCCGGCGGATCATAGCCATGGAAGCTGGCGGGTTTGCTGTGGGCGTCGGCGTTGGATCCCCTCTCTTGGAATTTCTAACACTTAGCTGAAGCTAAAATGTTGAAATTCCATTCTCCCCCGCCAGGGGGGAGATAGGGTACCTGCCGCGCTCTTGCCGTATCCTTCGTCTCCGTGCGTAAATGCATGGCCACCATCGGGGATTGTGATGCGCCGCGACATTCCGGATCGACATCGACGGTTTGCGAGAACCATGCGGTCGGGCTCGACCAAGGCGGAAAATATCCTGTGGCAGGCCGTCCGCAACAGGCAGATCGGCGGCTTCAAGTTCAAGCGTCAGGTTCCGCTGGACGGTTATATCCTCGATTTCCTCTGCTTCGAAGGGCGGTTGATCATCGAGGTGGATGGCGGACAACACGCCGGGAGCATATCCGACCAAATCCGGGATGCATATTTCCAAAGCCAGGGCTTCCGCATCCTGCGCTTCTGGAACGACGAGGTGGTGACCAATCTCGATGGCGCGGTGCTGACCATTCTGGCGGAGTTGAAGAACGGCGGGGAGTGAATCTGCCGATCGGTCGGCGCCTCCGCGCCTGCCTCACTATGGTGCAACGGCGCCGCGGGTTACCTCTCCCCCCTGCGGGAGAGGAAGAAAAATCGGTACTTAGCGTCAGCTAAGTGCCAGATTTTTCAGGTGAGGGGATTTGCTGTTGGCGCCGGCGTTGAACCCCCTCTCTTGGAATTTCTAACACTTAGCTGAAGCTAAGATGTTGAAATTCCATTCTCCCCCGCTAGGGGGGAGATAGGGCGCCTGTTGCACCATCACCTTTTTATAGGCCCAGTCGTGGCAAGATCACGCATTTCAATTCGCCTGGAAAGGGTAACGTTACCTTTTGCGATATTAAGAGGTATGCCGGTTCGCCGTGAAAGAGATTGAATATCGGACCTCAACGCGTAGGAAATAAATGGAGGTGCAAGAAAATGTCTCGCAAACATATCGGCTTGGGCCTCCGCACTTTCAGTAGAGTTCATTCCCCTGATGGCAGCGTCGTAGGTATCAATAGTTTTATGTAGTGTTTTGTTTTTGCTGGCGTGAAGTATATAGTGGCCAATCTCGTGAGCGATAACAAATCTACACCCTGCATCGCCTTCACAAGCGCTGTTGTATATAGATTCGCGTATTACTATTCTCTTATTTTTTGGATCGCTAAAGGCTTGCCCATTAACTTCGGCATCCACCTTTATAACAATATGGAAGCCTGGGAACAATTCGCGCATTTTGAATTCTAATATTTCAATAACGTCAACGAGTTCGACGTGAGCCACATCGAACTCGTGACGATATTTCTGAGCGATCTCAGCCATTTGCCGAGAGTTCAGTCCGTTTCGAATAAAGATGTCTGTCGCCATCTTTCTTTCTTATAGGCCGCCATATCAATCACTTTAGCGGTGACTTTGGCGGCTTCCTTTGGTTGCACAGGCGCAACCGGAGCTTGAGCGATAGGCTGCGGCTTCCGGGGCTTTTTCATGTCACCTAGCATATCAACGGGAAAGCTCAAGAGCTTGGAAATTTTCTCCCATTCCGCTTCAGTTGGCCACTTTTCCCCGTTCTCCACCGAGCTTAGATCACTCGTGGCCATTTGGAGCATCTGGCCCAACTGGTACGTCGTCAATCTAGTATCGCTTCGTGCCTTTTTAATCATGTGGCCCAAGCGCTTCATATTTTCAGACTGTTCCATATTTGAGCCCTCAAAGCCCGTCGTTCTAATCAGCTGCAGCCGCTCGTAGCCCCACAAGTGTCGCACTTCTCGCAAGTCCCATTCCGGACCATCGTGAAGTTCTGGCACTCGCCGCACATGTTGCCCGTATAGCCCTGTGCGATCGAGCGCATGCGGCGTTCGTTTTCGACCTTTTTGGCTTCCGTCTTGGCGGTCGCAGCCTCGTCGGCGGCCTTGTCGGAGAAGAGGGCGGTGGTGGCCGCCTGTTCTTCGACCAGTTCCTCGACGATCTCTTCGGCGAGTTCCTTGGCGCGCTCCTCGTAGTCCCGCTTGAAGGAGACGATTTCGGAAGTCGAGATGGCGACGGTCGGTTCCAGCTTGCGGGCGGCGGCACCGGCAAAGGCGGTGACGTTGGTGCCGGCCGAGGCGCGGGCAGGGGCGGCCGTCGCCGCACCCTTGATGTCGGCCGGGCGATCGCCGCCGGTGCCGGAGACGAGCGTCGGCTTGTAACCGCGGGTCAGGCCCTTGGAGACCACATCCGCCTTGCCTTCCGAAACGCCGCGGCCAAGCGCGGTGTTGGAGAAGTCCGACGTATCGACATGCGCGAGGTCGTGGCGGCCGAGATAGGAGATCGCCAGTTCGCGGAACACGTAGTCGAGGATCGACGTGGCGTTCTTGATCGCGTCATTGCCCGTGACGATGCCGGCCGGTTCGAACTTGGTGAACGTGAAGGCGTCGACATATTCCTCGAGCGGCACGCCATACTGCAGGCCGAGCGAGACGGAGATCGCGAAGTTGTTGATGAAGGCGCGCAGGGCCGAGCCTTCCTTGTTCATGTCGAGGAAGATTTCTCCGAGGCGGCCGTCGTCGTATTCACCGGTGCGCAGGAAGATCGTGTGTCCGCCGATCTTCGCCTTCTGGGTATAACCCTTGCGGCGGCCGGGCAGCTTTTCCTGGCTGCGGACGACCTTTTCGATGATCCGCTCGACGATCTTTTCGGTGATCGTCACGGCCTGGGCGGCTGCCGGCTGGGCCAGCAGTTCCTCGACCGCGTCTTCCGCATCGTCATCGGCAATCAGCGACGAGTTGAGCGGCTGGGAGAGCTTCGAGCCGTCGCGATAAAGCGCGTTGGCTTTGACGCCGAGCTTCCAGGACAGCATGTAGGCGGAGCCGCAATCCTCGACGGTCGCGTCGTTCGGCATGTTGATCGTCTTGGAGATCGCACCCGAGATGAACGGCTGGGCGGCCGCCATCATGCGGATATGGCTTTCGACCGAGAGGTAACGCTTGCCGATCTTGCCGCAGGGATTGGCGCAATCGAAGACGGCCAAATGTTCGGCCTTCAGGAAGGGAGCACCTTCGAGCGTCATCGCGCCGCAGACATGGATGTTGGCGGCTTCGATGTCCTTCTTGGAGAAGCCGATATGTTCGAGCAGGTTGAAGCTCACGTCGGCGAGCTGCTCGTCGGTGACCCCAAGCGTGCCCTTCAGGAAGTCTGCGCCAAGCGTCCACTGGTTGAAGACGAACTTGATGTCGAAGGCGGCCTTGGTGGCGCCGTTGATGGCTTCGATCTTGTCGTCGGTGAAGCCCTTGGCCCGAAGCGAGCCGGCGTTGATGCCGGGTGCCTGGTTGAGGTTGCCGTGGCCGACGGCATATGCCTCGATCTCGGCAATCTGGCTTTCCGAATAACCGAGCGTGCGCAGCGCTTCCGGGACGGCGCGGTTGATGATCTTCCAGTAGCCGCCGCCGGCGAGCTTCTTGAACTTGACGAGCGCGAAATCGGGCTCGATGCCGGTCGTGTCGCAATCCATCACCAGGCCGATCGTGCCGGTCGGGGCGATGACCGAGACCTGCGCGTTGCGGTAGCCGTGCTGTTCGCCGAGGACAAGCGCCTTGTCCCAGGCAGCCTTGGCATGGGCGACCAGATCCTGGTCCGGGTTTTCCGAATGGATCAGCGCCACCGGGTTGACCGACAGCTGTTCGTAGCCGGAGGTTTCGCCATGGGCGGCGCGGCGATGGTTGCGGATGACCCGCAGCATGCTGTCGCGGTTCGGCGCGTAGTTCGGGAAGGGGCCGAGCTCGGAGGCGATTTCAGCCGAGGTGGCATAAGAAATGCCGGTCATGATCGCGGTCAGCGAGCCGGCGATGGCGCGGCCTTCCGGAGAGTCATAGGCGATGCCGGTCGACATCAGCAGGCCGCCGATATTGGCGTAGCCGAGGCCGAGCGTGCGATACTGGTAGGAGAGTTCGGCGATCTGGCGCGACGGGAACTGCGCCATCATCACCGAGATTTCCAGCACGACGGTCCACAGCCGCGTCGCGTGTTCGTAATCGGCGATGTTGATGCGGGCAGTCGTCTTGTCCTTGAACTGCAGCAGGTTCATGGAGGCGAGGTTGCAGGCCGTGTCGTCGAGGAACATGTATTCCGAGCACGGGTTCGAGCCGCGGATCGGGCCGCCGGCCGGCGAGGTGTGCCAGTCGTTCATCGTCGTGTTGAAATGGATGCCCGGATCGGCGGACGCCCAGGCGGCGTAGGAGATCTGTTCCCAGAGGTCCTTGGCCTTCAGCGTCTTCATCACCCGGCCGTCCTTGCGGGCGGTCAGGTTCCAGTCGCCGTCGGTCTCGACAGCGCGCAGAAAGTCGTCCTTCAGCGAGACGGAGTTGTTGGAGTTCTGGCCGGAGACGGTCAGATAGGCTTCCGAATCCCAGTCCGTGTCATAGGTCTTGAATTCCAGGTCCTTGTAGCCCTGGCGGGCGAACTGGATGACGCGGCCGATATAGTTTTCCGGAACCTGGTCCTTCTTGGCAGCCTTGATTTCGCGCTTCAGGGCAGGGTTCTTGAGCGGGTCGTAGCAGTCGTCGCCGCTCCCGCCTTCGCAGTTGAGGCAGGCCTTCATGATGGCCTTCAGGTGCTTGGAGACGATCTTCGAACCGGTGACGAGGGCCGCCACCTTCTGCTCTTCCTTGACCTTCCAGTTGATGTATTCCTCGATATCCGGATGGTCGATGTCGACGACGACCATCTTTGCGGCACGGCGGGTGGTGCCGCCCGACTTGATGGCGCCGGCAGCGCGGTCGCCGATCTTGAGGAAGCTCATCAGGCCCGACGAACGGCCGCCGCCGGAGAGCTTTTCGCCCGCGCCGCGCAGCATCGAGAAGTTGGAGCCGGTGCCGGAGCCGTATTTGAACAGGCGGGCTTCGCGGACCCACAGGTCCATGATGCCGCCTTCGTTGACGAGATCGTCCTCGACCGACTGGATGAAGCAGGCATGCGGCTGCGGATGCTCATAGGCCGACTTCGACTTGGTGAGCTTAGCCGTGAAGGGGTCGACATAGAAATGGCCCTGGCCGGGGCCGTCGATGCCATAGGCCCAATGCAGGCCGGTGTTGAACCATTGCGGGGAATTCGGAGCGACGCGCTGGGTGGCGAGCATGTAGGCAAGCTCGTCCATGAAGGCGGCAGCGTCTTCTTCGGAGGTGAAATAGCCGCCCTTCCAGCCCCAATAGGTCCAGGTGCCGGCAAGGCGGGAGAAAACCTGGCGCGCATCGGTTTCGGAACCGTACTGCTCTTCCTTCGGCAAAGCCTTCATCGCTTCCGTGTCAGCTACAGAGCGCCACAGGAAGGAGGGGACGTCGTTTTCCTCGACCTTTTTCAGGAACTTCGGAACGCCGGCCTTGCGGAAATACTTCTGCGCCAGAACGTCCGTCGCAACCTGGGAGAACTGCGCCGGCACGTCGATATCGGCAAGCCGGAAGACGATCGAGCCGTCCGGATTGCGGATCTCGCTGATCCCCTTGCGGAATTCGATTTCCCCATAAGCGCCTGTATCCGGCTTGGTGAAACGACGTTCGATGCGCATTGCCTTAATCCTCGTCCGTTGGCGCCTGATGATAAGGCGCAGATGTGCCGCTCCAGCCCACACGTTCGACGCGCGCAGCCGGTTGAATGTTCCCGATCCCAGGTGATCATCCGCAGATGCCAACCTGTATGTTGTGGTGATAACGGCTGCAACACTACTACATATAGTATTAACAGAATCTTTCCGCCAGTCCCAGCCGTTGTTCCGGAGCGGAAAATCGAGCACGCACGGAGACCGTGATAGCAGCCCGTCCCTCATAGCCGGACTGCATGATCTTTCCCGTCAAACTCGAAGAAGAACCGGCCTCGTTAATTCCGGTCCAGTCGCCGCCGCAACGTAAGGAACACTGTCGAACGAGCCGAGAGATTCGTCAAGGCGTAGATTGCAACGCTTTTATAACCACAAGATATTGTGGTTCGCGGCTGTGGATAACGGGGACGAAGAAATAGCCGAGGATTCTCAGGCAGTTGCGGGGACAGCCTGAAACTTGCGTTGCGAGGTGCGGAAATATTTCGTGAGCGGCGGCAGGTGCCGAAAGCCCGGTCCAGCAGGGTTTCGGGGGTTCGATCGTACCATATCGAGGCAGTTCAAGAATCTGTGGCCACCACTAATAGATAAGCCCGCGCGGTTTTTTAACCGGCGGGCCAGTGACAAGGACCAAGATTTTTGAAAAGGGCCGGAAAGAATCAGCCGTTGGTGCTCGGCTCCCGATGAAGCCTGTCCCCGCGGAAAAGAGGCCCAGGTGTCCCGGCTGACTTCAAGCGAGTCGGGACGATAGCCGTGCAGGCTACCCGAAAGGGCGCGGATGTGTGCCGAACAGGTTCGCCATCGGCGAGCCCGGGGTCTTCGTTTATCTTTTCCCGGCGCTGCGGCGTCAACGATGCCGCAGCGCCAGGGGTATCTCGCCCGGCTCAGAGAGAATCGACGTTTATCCCGATCGTCACGGCGCCGATCGGCGCTCCGCTCTCATCGGTAATCGTCACGCTTGCCTGCGACTGCAGCGTCTGGGACGATTCGTCCTTTTCAACCTCGTCGACGAACAGCGCGTTCTTGCCGGCACCGAAGGATTTTTTGAACTTTGCCTCGTCGCCCTGCCAGTAATCGGAGGTTATGTCGCTCTGGCCGACATTGAGGCCCTTGGCATCCATGACGAAGATTTCCGTAATCGCTCCCTCGGACTTTTCCTTCTTTTCCACGAGAAGTTTCGACAAGGCGTTGTTCAGCACGCTGTCGATCGTCGCACGATTGGAACTGTCGACCTCGGCGCGCCATTTCTTGTCGAGCGCCAGGATATCGGCGTCGCTCAGCTTGGCATTGGTGGCATTCTGGGCCTTGATCGCCGAAATGATCACTGCGTCGGTGAGCCAGGGCTTTACTTTACCGTTGACATATTCGGTCACCGGCGCGACGTGAGCCTCCTCGGCCAGAGCCGTGCCAAGCGGCAGGGCGGATACGGTGCTGCCGAGAAGGAGCATGACGATGATCTTATGCATAGGTGTTTCCCTTCCATAGGTTGCTGACGTTTATGAGGTCATGCCGCTTCAGAGGCGTATTCAGGACGCTTGTCTGAACGGAGCGGCAAAGCCGGTTTTTTTGTCGGAGAGAGATTGATGCCTCCCCGATTCGGAATGGGCCCGGGCACCATTTCCGGCTGTGTTTCCGACAGTGAAGCTGCTGGCCGAACTCAGCAGCAGACGGCCTTGCGAGAGCAGTTCCTGGCAGGCCGCATTGGTTTCCTCCACCATCGCGGCGTTCTGCTGCGTGGCATGATCCATCTGATTGATCGCGGAGTTGATCTCCTGCAGGCCCGTGGCCTGTTCCCGATAAGACTGGACGATCGAAACGATGCTGTCGCTGATGCGGTTGATCTGGTCGCCGATCTGGAGAAGGGCATCGCCCGTGTCGTTGACAAGCCCGACGCCGGCAGCGACCTCTTGATTGGAACTGGTGATCAGAACCTTGATTTCCTTGGCAGCATTGGCCGATCTCTGGGCCAGCTCCCGCACTTCCTGCGCAACGACTGCAAAACCCTTGCCTGCCTCGCCCGCGCGGGCCGCCTCGACGCCGGCATTCAGCGCCAGGAGATTGGTCTGAAAGGCGATCTCGTCGATAACGCTGATGATGTGGCCGATCTGGCTGGACGAGGCCTGAATCCGGTCCATCGCCCCGATCGCATTGCGGACGACGGTTGCCGAGGAATGGGCGCCCTTCTTCGTCTCCTCGACGAGGTGCCCGGCGCTCTCGGCCTTCTGCGAAGAGGTCCTGACCGTTGTTGTGACCTGGCCAAGGGAGGCGGCGGTCTCCTGGAGAGCTGCGGCCTGTCGTTCCGTGCGCTGAGCCAGCTGGTCGGCGGCGCCGGCAAGCTCGCTGGAGCGATCCTCCACCTGGTGGGACGCCTCCTTGATCTCCGTCAGGGCGGCGGCAACCGCCTCGACCATGTTGTTGAAGTCCTGCTGCAGTTTTTCAAAATCCGGCCCGAGACCATTGAGATGAATCGAAAAATCGCCTCCGGCAAGCTTTTCCAGCGCGTCTCCGAGCTCTGCCATGACGGCCCGTTGGGTGTTGCTGGTTTCCTCGGTGATCCTCGTATTACGGGCGCGTTCCTCGTCAAGCGACTGGCGCTGCTCCGCGGCGATACGCTCTTCTTCGACCTTCGCGATAGCCTCGCCGCGGAACACTTCCAGTGCGCGCGAGAGAACGCCTATCTCGTCACCATTGCGCTGGTATTCGACCGGGGAGGTGAGGTCGCCGGTTTGCAAGGCGATGATGCGCGCACTGAGGTTTCGGACAGGGCGTCCGACAAGCCGGCGCATTGCGAAGAGGAAGGCTGTGACCGCGACGGTGATGACGAGCAATTGGATAAGCAGGGTATTCAGCACTTCCTGCTGCGCCTTGGCGAGGATTTTCGCCACCGACCAGGCAGTGAAGAGATAGCCCGTGACCTTGCCGGATTTGTCCGGGGGCAGGGGCACAACGATCCCGACCAGACCTCTGGAAGCCAGCGTCGTATCGACAACCGTGCTGTCGGGTTTCTGACCGATCGCCTGGGCCAATTCGGCGGAGGACAGGACGCCTGCCACGCCGTCGCGTGCCCAGATGTCGACCGGCGCAAGCTCGGCGTTGAACGCGGCGAACTGGACGAGGTCGAGGTTAGGGTTGTCGCGCTGCAGAGCATAGGCTTCCCGCACCGCGTTGACCTTGCCCCATTTCACGCCGCCGGCCGCAACCGACGCGAACTGTTCGGCGCCGCGCGACCAATGTGCCGTCGCCGTGCTGATCAGCAAGCGCGTTTCCGATATCCAGGTATAGGTGGCCAGGGCGGAAACGCCACAAATGTTGACCGCGACAATAAGCGCCGCCAGTTTCGTGGTCAGCGGCATCCTATTCAAAAAATCACGCATGCGGGCCTCGATGTCATGCAGACGCGACCGGGGGGACCCCAGCCTGGCGGATTGAACTCGGACATCGTACGCTGAGAGTGTTACACGACAGGCATCATGCCCGTGCCGCCATTGTCAGGCAAAGCCTACGGACGACAGTGTTCCTTCTTTATATGAAGAAAAAATAAAATTAGGACGCCCTCATGGGGAAAGCGGAGAAATATACCGCCTGGGGCGAGATCTCGACGCGAGTTCCTTGATGAATGCCAAATTCAAGCCGCAAGGAGTTCTCCACGATCCTTCACGACGCCGAATTGAACGGTTTTCACCGCAGGCCTTCGGGGTGAGCCCGGATTTTGCGGCTGGCCGCACGAAGCGCTCGCGCGGAGAGGACTCCACGTCGTCGCGCCCCGCCCGAGACCTTGCTGTTATAGACCTTAGCTGCGGTCGGCCTTGGCGATCGGCTCCTGGTAGGTGAAGCCCATGTCCCAGGGGAAATAGATCCAGGTGTCCTGGCTGACTTCCGTGACGAAAGTGTCGATGGTCGGCACGCCGGAGGGTTTGGCATAGACGCAGGCGAAATGCGCCTTCGGCAGCATGGCGCGCACCTCCGATGCCGTCTTGCCGGTATCGGTCAGGTCATCGATGACCAGAACGCCGGCGCCTTCGTCGACCGTCAGTTCGGGCGTTATTCCCTTGAGCAGGTTCATTTCGCCCTGGTTGACGTAGTCGTGGTAGGAAGCGATGCAGACCGTCTCGATGAGGCGGATATTGAGTTCGCGCGAAATGATCGCCGCCGGCACCAGGCCGCCGCGGGTGATACAGACGATCGCGCGGAAATCCCGCTTGAGGCCTGCGAGACGCCAGGCAAGCGCCCGGGCGTCACGATGGAATTGATCCCAGGAAACGGGGAAGGCTTTTTCGGGAAGAGACATGAGGCTGGCCACCATTAGCGAAAGCATGTTGCTGGCTCTCGCTAATAGCGGCAATTCGCCCGTAGACGCAAGGATTTGTCAGCGGGAAAGCAAAGTCAGCGCCGTCATTGAATCGAGCACGCTGCGCGTCACGCCGCCGAACAGCATTTCCCACCAGCGCGAATGGCCGTAACCGCCCATCACCAGAAGGTCGACGCTGCCCTCGGAGAGGCGATTCTCGATCGCCGCTGCGGTGGTCACGCCATGCGCCTCCCGGGTCGTCAGCGTCACGTTGATGCCGTGCCGTGCAAGAGTTGCAGCGATCTCGGCGCCGGCCGTTTCCGACGTCTGGCTGTTGCGGTCGCCGGGATCGACGCAGAACACCTCGACGCTCTCGGCCGCTTTCAGAAACGGCATCGAATCGAAGGTCGCACGCGCAGCCTCCCGTGACCCGTTCCAGGCGATCATCACCCGTTTGACCGGCTGCGGCACCTTCATCGTGTAGGGGACGAGCAGCATCGGCCGGCCGCTGTCGAAGAGGAAAGTCTCGAGATCGGCGCGGTGATCGGCATGCGCCGGATCGCTCTGGCTCGCAACGATCAGATCGACGGAGCGGGCGGTATCCATGACCGAATGGCAGCCGTAGCCGGCCGACGACATGAAGCTGCGCCACTCGACGGAAAGTCCCTCGCGCGACGACTGTTGCCTGAAGATCCGCTCCACCTCCGCCGTCTCCTTCTGCGCGGCGTCCTGCAGAATCTGCACGGCGGAGGGATCCGGAATTTCCATCGGCGCGATCAGCGGCACGGCGGCCAGCGTTTCTGCGTGGACGCCGATCAGGTGGCCGGAAAAGCGTTCGGCGAGCGCGATCCCGTAGTCGGTGATCGGCCTGGCGTTTTGAGGTGTGTCGAGAACCGCTAGAATGGTCTTGTAGGCCATGGCTGCATCTCCTCATCAACTGGCTCTGCGGGATTGGGAACCAGTCTCTGATAATTACGTGTGTCGCGCATTGATCCCGGTCAAGGAGTGGCCGCCGACAGCAGGAGAGGCAGAGTGCCGCGGGTCAGGCGTCGGCTGTCGGATTGGTGGCGATCTTGGCCCGGTCGATGCCGGCGATCATTTCCGCCACGGCTTGCGCGGCCGCATCCAGAACCTGCGGGTCGCGGGCGCGCACGACGATCTCGGTCGAGAACCGCTGCCCGTCATATTTCGGATAGGAGCCGATGCTGGTCTCCGGATGCGCCTTCTGGACGGCCGAAAGAAGCGTGCCGATATCGCCTTCGCCATAGGGGCAGGGCAGCGCCCGCGACAGCATTTTTGCCCCCGAGCGCAGCATCGGCAGCACGTTGTCGACCATCGCCTGGAAAACCTGCGGCACGCCGGCCATCACATAGACATTGCCGATGATGAAGCCAGGCGCGGTCGAGACCGGGTTTGCGATATGTCTGGAGCCTTCGGGCATGCGGGCCATGCGCTGGCGGGCTTCGGTGAATTCCATCTCGCGGCGCTTGTACATGTCGGCAAGCAGCTTCATCGCGTCCGGATCGTGGATGCAGGGCACGCCGAAAGCCTTCGAGATCGCGTCGGCCGTGATGTCGTCATGGGTCGGGCCGATGCCCCCCGAAGTAAACACATAATCGTAACGGCCGCGCAGCGCATTCAGCGCCTCGACGATCGCATCCTCCTCGTCGGCGACGATCCGCACTTCCTTGAGGTCGATGCCTGAAAGCGTCAGCAGATCGGCAAGATGGCCGATATTCTTGTCCTTGGTCCGGCCGGACAAGAGTTCATCGCCGATCGCGAGCATGGCGGCGGTGACGATCGAGGATGGTTGAGGCGCTTCAGACATGGATATCCCTCCGTAAGTGCCACACTCCTAAGCCCAATTTTTTCAACGCAGAAGCGATTTTGTCGTGAGGAACGCAGAAACCGCCTCTGTTGCGAATTTATGATCCGCAAGCGAAATATCGTCTCCAGATGTTGAACAGTGCGTAGACCTCGCAAGGGCTGTCGCCGATCCGTGAAGCCATTACATGTGGGCCTGGTTCTGGCCGCAGACGGCCTTGTTCACACACCAGACATGCAATGGAGAAGATCATGGCGAAGGTTCTCGTGCTTTATTATTCCGCTTACGGCCACATCGAAAAGATGGCCTATGCGGTTGCGGAAGGCGCAAAGTCGGCAGGCGCCGACGTGACGGTCAAGCGTGTTCCGGAACTGGTTCCGGACGAGGTCGCCAAGGCCTCCTATTACAAGATGGACCAGCAGGCTCCGGTCGCGACCGTCGAGGAACTGACCGAATACGACGCGATCATCGTCGGCGCCGGCACCCGCTTCGGCACGGTCGCCTCGCAGATGCGCAATTTCTGGGATCAGACCGGCGGCCTCTGGGCACAGGGCAAGCTGGTCGGCAAGCTCGGCTCGATGTTCACCTCGTCGGCCACCCAACACGGCGGCCAGGAATCCACCATCCTCGGCTTCATCCCCACGTTCCTGCACCAGGGAATGGCCGTCGCCGGCCTGCCCTATGCCTTTGCCGGCCAGATGGGCACGGAAGAAGTCAAGGGCGGCTCGCCCTACGGCGCCAGCACGATCACCAACGGCGACGGCTCGCGCCAGCCTTCGGAGATCGAACTCGAAGGCGCCAAGTTCCAGGGCGCCCACGTCGCCAAGCTGGCCGCCAAGCTCGCTGGTTGAGTGAATTGCGATAATTTCTGAAGGGCGCGGCGAGAGATCGCCGCGCCCTTTTTTGCATTCCTTCCATCCGACCGTCTCGCTTTTTTCGTAACCGGCGAACCGCTTCCGCAATTTCGGTGCTTGACGGCGTCGTGCAAGTTCAAGAAACAGGACGCCCATGCGGACGTGGCGAAACTGGTAGACGCAAGAGACTTAAAATCTCTCGGCCTTTGGTCATGCGGGTTCGATCCCCGCCGTCCGCACCAAGCCTGACCTACTTTGCCTGCAACCGTTTGCGATGAAGACCGTTTGATATCCACTTCGATGGAGGCGTGCTTTGGGCTTTACCTTTGCGATCGGCGATATCCACGGTTGTCTTGCGCAGTTGAAGGAGCTGCTTGGGCAGGTGGAGGACCATGCGCCCAGCGGGCATGTGGTTTTCATCGGCGACTATATCGATCGCGGGCCGAAGAGCAGGGGCGTGCTCGACCTCGTCATGGCGGGGCCGCGCAAGGAAGGGTGGCGGTGGACGGCGCTCAAGGGCAACCATGAGGACATGATGGTCCGCGCCCACCAGAACCGCGGGCACGACGAAATCCTATGGATCGACAATGGCGGCCGCGAGACGATGGTTTCCTTCGACGGCTATGTGCCGCCGCAGGTGCTATCATGGTGCGCGCATCGCCCTTTGATCCTTGTCGACCAGCACCGGATCTTCGTGCATGCCGGCGTCGACGAGACGTTGCCGCTCGAGGGGCAGCGGGAGCGCGACCTGATCTGGAAGCGATTTGCGAGCGACGACGACGGCGAATTCTGGGGCCGGCATCTCTGCCATGGCCACACGCCGCTTCCCGGCAATCCACAGACGGTCGGCAACCGCACCAATATCGACAGCGGCTGCGTATTCGGCGGCGAGCTGACCTGCGCCGTCTTCGACGACGACGAACCGGGCGGGCCCGTCGAATTCCTGCGCGTGCCGGGCTAGTGCCGCCAGAAGACCGGCGTCAGCAGGACCAGCACGGTGAGGATTTCGAGACGCCCGAGCAGCATCATCAGCGACAGTAGATAGAGCGCCGGATCGCTGATCGTGGAAAAGTTGCCGACGGGGCCGACGATCGGGCCGATACCGGGACCGACGTTCGACAGCGCCGTGATGATCGAGGACGTGGCGGTCAGGACGTCGTAGCCGAACAGCGCCATGCCGACGCTGCCGACCACCCAGAGGAAAATGTAGAGGCTGACGAACAGGAAGACCGCACGCTGCGTTTCGGCATCCACCGTCAGGCTGCCGTAACGTACGGGATAGATCGCGTTCGGATAGATGAGCTTGTTCAGCCCGGCGCGGATGACGTTGACCATCACCACGAAACGATAGGCCTTGATGCCGCCGGCCGTCGAGCCGGAGCAGCCGCCCATGAAGGTGGCGAAGAAGGCGACCAGCACCGCGAACGGTCCCCAGAGCGTGTAGTCGTCGCTGGCAAAGCCGCCTGTCGACAGGATCGAGGTCATGTTGAAGAACGAATGGATCAGCGCATCGTGGAGTTCGACGCCATTTCTCAGGTGATGGTAGACCGCAACGGCGATCGAGATGACGCAGAGATAGCCGAGGAAAACCAGAATTTGCGGATCGCGCAGCGTATCCAGCCGGCTACGCACGGCCAGCAGGATCAGCACCGAAAACGGCAGGCTGCAGATCGCCAGGAACACCGTGCCGATCACCAGGATTGCGTTGCTGTCGAAGAAGGCGAAGGACATGTCGTGGGTCGAGAAACCGGCGGTCGCGATCGTTGTCATCGCATGATTGAGCGCATCGAAATGGTCCATACCGGCAAGATCGTATGCGACGGTGCAGGCAAGCGTCAGCAGCACGTAGACGATCAGGAAGGCCCGGGTGAAACTCGCAAGCCGGGCGAACGGCTTGTCGTTGGTCTCCGACGATTCCAGCTTGAAGATCGAGGCGCCGCCGACTTTCAGGAACGGCAGCACGAACAGGCCGAGGCCGACGATTCCGATGCCGCCGAGCCAGCAGAGCAGCGAGCGCCAGAGTAGGATGCCGGGCGGCATGTTGTCCAGCCCGACGATCACGGTCGAGCCGGTGGTGGTGATGCCCGAAATCGATTCGAACAGCGCCTGCGCAAACGAGAGCTCGTGTTCGGCAAGAAAAAGCGGAATGGCGCCGACCACGGAAAACATCGCCCAGAGGACGTTGACCAGCAGGAAGCCGAGACGCTTGTTGAAGACCGGCGGTGGGCCATGGGTCGCGAGCGCTGCCGCCGCCGCAAGCCCGCCGACCATGAGGCCGGACATCGCGAAAACCTGCCAGTCGCGATGCCCGTAATAAAGGTCCACCATCGCCGGCAGGAACATGGCGAGCGACAGGTAGAGCGCGCAGAGCGCCGTCATGTAGATGACCGACCGAAGAAGATTGGCGTTCAAAAATGGTTGTCCCGAAGTTCGTGGCAACTGAAAGAAGCTTTGTCTCAGCCGTAAGCCTATGGCATAGCGGGACCATTCTCGAAATTCAATGGATGGCCGATGTGACCAAGGCGGGCTTAACCAGGGCAGGCGTGACGAAAGCGGGCGTGGACGAAGCCAGAGTGGCGATGCGGGAGATCTTCCCCGAAACGCCGCTGCAGATGAACGAGCACCTCAGCCGCCGCTACGGCGCCGAAATCTGGCTGAAGCGCGAAGACCTGTCTCCGGTCCGCTCCTACAAGATCCGCGGCGCCTTCAATTTCCTGCGCAAGGCGATTGCCTCAGGCGCGAAGGGCAAGACATTCGTCTGCGCCTCGGCCGGCAATCACGCGCAGGGGTTCGCCTTTGTCTGCCGCCATTTCGAAGTGCCGGGCGTGGTCTTCATGCCGGTGACGACGCCGCAGCAGAAGATCGACAAGACCCGCATGTTCGGCGGCCCTTTCATCACCATCCGGTTGATCGGCGACATTTTCGACCAGTGCTATGCGGCGGCCCGCGCCCATGTGGAAGAGATCGGCGGCGTCATGGTGCCGCCTTTCGATGACGCCGACATCATCGAAGGCCAGGCGACCGTTGCGGCCGAACTGCTCGAACAATTGCCCGACGACGTAACCCCCGATCTGGTCATCCTGCCGGTCGGCGGCGGCGGGCTTTCGTCGGGCACGACCGGTTACCTGAGAGATATCGTCGCGCGGGACGATTTTCTGTTCACCGAGCCGGAAGGCGCCCCGAGCCTCAAAAAGAGCCTCGAAGCCGGCGAACCGATCACGCTCGCCAAGCTCGACAATTTCGTCGACGGTGCCGCGGTGGCGCGGATCGGCGACCTGAATTTCGAGGCCCTGAAGGGTTTTTCGCCGGATCAGGTTCTGCTGGTGCCGGAAAACGCCATCTGCGTGACGATCACCGAAATGCTCAACGTCGAGGGTGTCGTGCTGGAGCCGGCCGGCGCCCTGTCGATCACCGCGCTCGAGATGCTGGGGCGGGAAAAGCTCGCGGGCAAGACGGTGGTCTGCGTCGTCTCGGGCGGCAATTTCGATTTCGAGCGGCTGCCAGACGTCAAGGAACGCGCCATGCGTTACTCCGGCGTCAAGAAATATTTCGTGCTTCGGCTCGCGCAGCGCCCCGGCGCGCTGCGCGATTTCCTCAACCTTCTGGGACCGGAAGACGATATCGCCCGGTTCGAGTATCTCAAGAAATCAGCGCGCAATTTCGGCTCGATCCTGATCGGTATCGAAACCGCAAGGCCGGAGAATTTCGCCAGCCTGCTCGAACGGTTTGATGCGGCCGGCATGGGCTATCAGGACATTACCGAGAACGAAATCCTGGCGAACCTCGTCATCTGAACACGGTCTGCAGCCAGGCCACGGTCCGTTCAGCAAGCGGTCCGGTGGTCGCCGGGGAGACGATGTCGCCGGCAATCACGTGATTGCCGGGATCGCCGGTCCGGCCGACATCGAAAAGCTCATGAGGTCCGCCCCAGCGGCCGGCGACCTCGCGCACCTTGTCGGGCCGGATGACCTGATCGAGCGAGGAATAGAGGAAGAGGGCCGGCGTCGTGATCCGCTCCACCGGGCTCTCGACCGAGAGTTTCACGAGCGCTGCCATCGGGAGCAGCGCTTTTGTCGGATAGCGGGTCGTCCAGTGGGCGGCGTGGCGGTCGTTATAGGGCGTGAAGCCGCGGTTTTCCCCAAGCAGCAGTTTTGAAAGCTGCGGCGCGACCGGCGTCGTCAGCAGAAATGCGGCAAAGCTGTTGATGCCGTAGTTCGGCGATACGAACACGGCCGCCGAGATGCGCGATGCGATCTTCGGATCGGCAAGTGCGAGCGTCGCGAGCGAGGCGCCGGTCGAGGTGCCGATGACGATGACGCGATTGCCGAGCGCTTCGCCGATCGCGAGACTTTCGGAAAGATCCGCGAGCCAGTCTTCAAGGCTTGGCTCCCCCATGGCGTCGCCGCTGCGGCCGTGGCCGGCGAGGCGGGTGAAATAGAGATTGGCACCGAACGCTGCCGCGACACGGTCGGGCAGGGGGCGTATCTCCTCGGCCGAGGCCGAGAAGCCGTGCAGGTAGACGATCGCGAAGGCCGTCTTCGCCTTCGTCGCCGGATCGGCCCAGACCACCCGTTTGGCAGCACCCAGGCGAATGTCGGCGAAGTGGCTTTCGCTCGCGCTAAGATACACGTCGATATCGGCGCCGAAGCGGGCTTTGTCGAAAGCCGGAAAACCGTCAGCGGGCATGCGCGGGCCGGACATCAGCATCACTCCGAAGGAGGCGATCAGGATCGCGCAGAAATAAATGATCGTCCGCCATGACAACAATCTCCTCCGCATCCGGCGCTCCCTCCGAACCAGGGGAGATGATAGGCGGGCTTCGTGACGGCGGGAAGTCTATTTGCCGCAGATCTGCGGTCGGGAGGGTAGGGCACAGAAGCCGCGGCGCTCCACCTCGGGCCGTGTCTTCTCGATCACGTTGGTCCGAGGCCCGGAAAGCCTGAAGGCACCAGATCCCACGCATCCCGGTCGTCTATGCCGGAAGACCCGGCGTCGCCAGCCTCGAACGGGCCGATCAGCACGACATCCGATCCTGCTGCCTGTATCCGGTTGTAGAAACGCTCCGGCCAGCCCCAGAGTAGGAAGGCAAGATTGGCGGGAACCGGGACCAGGGTATTGCGGCAGGCTTCCGGCACATGGCCGCTCCAGCCGAGCGCCAGGTAGTTGAGGAGGCAGGATTTGGCCGTGCGGTTGGAATAGCCGGGAAGGCCAGGGACAAGCGCCACCGCTTTTTCGGTCGGCTCGTTTCCGCCATAAACGCCGAACGCCGCTGTCCGCGCGGCAGGGTCGGTCATGAGAAGCGTGGCCAGGGCTTCGCCTTCCTCCGTGCGGCGGCTCTTGAAGTTGATCAGGAAACGGCCGTCCGGCAGGGCGGCAAAAACCTCCGGCAAGGTCGGCATCAGGCCTTTGCCCTGGCCTCGGAACGGAAAGGTCCGGCCGCCATCGGCGGTGTAGCCGTAGCCGATGTCGAGTGTCTTCAAAACCGGCATCGGCGTCTGTTCCGTGACGCCCTTGGCCTCGGTGCGGCAATCGAGCGTCCAGTCGTGGAAAACGGCGAACTGCTTGTCCGGCGTCAGATGCACGTCGAGTTCGACCACGTCGGCGCCGGCATCGAAGGCGGCCTTCATGCCTGCCACGGTATTTTCCAGATAGGCATGCGTCGGCGGCAATATCAAGCTCGCCGTGCAGCTGTCGTTCTTGATATCGGTGGCATCGAAAAGCTGGTGCTGCCCGCGATGGGCAATGATCCTGAGCGGAGTTCCCGGGAAGCGGGAGAACAAGGAGGTATTGCCGATCCAAAGCGCGGCGATGACGGCGAGGAGGAATGCTGCGGCGATCTTCCATTTCATGCGGTCAGGCTCCTGAATCGTGCGGGTGATATGAGACGTTGGATTGTGACTTTTCCTTGGGTATCCTGCTTCCGGCTCGCGCAGGAATATGCTAGGCAGCCGACATGGCTTCGTTTCTGTCCAATATTTTCTCGATGTTCTCCGGCGGCGGCAAATCGGCCGAGGCACCTGCTGCTTCCGCCAAGCCGGTCGAGCATGGCGGCTGCATCATCCATCCGGCGCCGATCCGCGAAGGCTCGCAGTTTCGGCTGGCCGGACGTATCGAGAAGGACGTAGACGGCGAGACCCTGGTGCGCAGTTTCGTCCGCGCCGACGTCTTCACCTCCATGGACGACGCAGTCGAATATACCGTCCGCAAGGCTCAGCAGATCATCGATCAAAATGGTCCCTCGCTGTTTTCCGATGGGGAGAAGTCGCGCTCCGCGTGACGTGCGTTCCGCATTGTGATCGCAAAAATTGTGAGTCACACTCAAAATTAAAGCATTAGCGATAGCTTGAAGCATCTGTTCCGATGTCTTTTCTGCGGTCGACTTTTAATGCGATCTCGCTGGTCATATTTTATGCTTTTTATCGGCTCCGGGCTTTCCGGCGGCCTTATTCCAGCTTTTGCCTTCGCGGATGATCTTCCTTCGGGCGCCTCGCGGCTGGACATGACCTGGGTTCTCGTCGCCGCCGGGCTGGTGATGATGATGCAGGTCGGCTTCCTTCTTCTCGAAGCCGGCATGGTGCGCTCGAAGAATTCGATCAACGTAGCCCAGAAAAACCTTCTCGATTTCGTCTTCGGCGTCGTCGCCTTCGCCGCGGTCGGCTTCATGATCGCCTTCAGCCGTTCGAACGGCTTCCTGTTCGGAGCACAGAGCGAGTTCTATTTCCTGCGCGATCTCGACAGCTGGCAATCGGCGTTTTTCGTCTTCCAGGTGATGTTCTGCGGCACCGCCGCGACGATCGTGTCGGGCGCCGTCGCCGAGCGCATGAAGCTGGCGGCCTATGTGTTCGGCTCGCTGTTCATGTCGGGTCTGATCTATCCGGTGTTCGTGCACTGGGCCTGGGGCTCGGCGCTGTTCCCGAACGCATCCGCCTTCCTGTCCCAGACCGGTTTCGTCGATTTCGCCGGCTCCACGGTCGTTCATTCGACCGGGGGCTGGGTGGCGCTGGCGGCCTGCATGATTATCGGCCCGCGCATCGGCAAGTTCGATGCCGACGGCACGCCGGTCAGGATCGCCGGCCATAGCCCTGTTCTCTCGACCACCGGCGCGCTGCTGCTCTTCATCGGTTGGATCGGCTTCAACGGCGGTTCGACGCTCGGCGTTACCGACCAAGTGGCGCCGATCATCATGAATACGGTGCTGGCCGGCGGCATGGGCACCTGTGTCGGTTATGTCATCGGCTTCTACCAGGACGGGGTCATCCTCCCGGAAAAATCGAATTCCGGCATGCTCGGCGGGCTCGTCGCGGTCACCGCCGGCTGCCATATCCTCGATCCGGCAAGCGCACTGATGGTCGGGGCGATCGGCGGCGCGGTGGCGATCTTCGGCAACGCCTTCATCGAAAGAACGCTCAAGATCGACGACGCCGTCGGCGCGATCGGCGTGCATGCCTTTGCCGGCGTCACCGGAACCCTGCTTCTGGCGCTTCTCGCGCCGGTCGATCAGCTTCCGGCTGGCGGCAGGCTGGCGCAGCTGCATGTGCAGCTGGTCGGCGTCGGCGTCAATTTCTACTGGTCCTTCGGTCTCGGCTACGCCTTTTTCTGGGTGGTCGACCGGCTGATGCACATCCGCGTTTTGGCGAAGGACGAAGAGGAAGGGCTGAACCTTGCCGAACACGCGACCCGCCTCGGCGTCGGCCACGTGGAGGATGCGCTGACCGATCTTCTCGGCGGCAAGGCCGACCTGCGCAAGCGCCTTCCCATGGTCAAGGGCGACGAGGCGGAAAAGCTGACCGGCCTCTTCAACCGGCTTATGGACAATGTCGAGCAGGAGGAGCGCAGCCGCGGAGAGCTGATCGAGCTCCGGCGCGACAACGAGGAATCAGAGCGCGTCGCAGCGCTGGCGAACGCCACGTTCGAGGCGATCCTGATCCACCGGGGCGGGGTCATCGTCGACGGCAATGAACAGCTCGGCAAGATGATCGGCCTGCCGCTCGTCGAGATCATCGGCCGTTCCGCATTCGATTTCCTGCATGACGGCGAGACGATCCGCGTCGTCGACATGATGCAACTCAATGACGACAACAGCCACGAGATCCGCGTCAGGCTTGCGAACGGCGAGGAGATTCCCGTCGAGGCGCGCGGTCGCGACATCCTCTACCGCGGCGAGAAGGCCCGTATCGGCTGCCTCGTCGACCTCAGGGAGCGCAAGCTGGCGGAGAGCCGCATGCGCTACCTCGCCCTCCACGATCCGCTGACCGGACTGCCGAACCGCGTGCTGTTTTCCGAGCGGCTGACCGAACTGGTGGACGCGGCTGGAAACGGCAAGGGATGCGGCGTGCTGATGGTCGATCTCGACCGCTTCAAGGACATCAACGACATCCATGGCCACCAGGCGGGCGACGCGGTGATCCGAGAAACCGCCGTCCGGCTTGCGGCCGAAGCCGGTCCGGACAACATTGTCGCCCGGCTCGGTGGAGACGAGTTCGCCGTCGTCATCGCCCATACGTCCGATACCGACGAACTGGAGAAATTCGGCGATCGGCTGCTCGCCGCGATGGCCTACCCGATCGATATCGGCCACGGCGAGCAGGTCAATGTCAGCGTCAGCATCGGCGTTGCGCTCTGCCCCGAAAACGCGGGGGACATGGACGCGCTGATCGGCTGCGCCGACGTTGCGCTCTATCATGCCAAGAATGCCGGCCGGAACGCCTGTCGCATGTTCAAGCAGGGTATGAACGAACTGATCGAAAAGCGCCGGGCGCTGGAAGGCGATCTGGAAATCGCCCTGCAGCGGGGCGAGTTCGAACTCTACCTGCAGCCGCGCGTCGAGGCCGAAAGCGGCCTCATTATCGGCCACGAGGCGCTGCTGCGCTGGTTCCATCCGAAGCGCGGCATGATCAGCCCGGGCGATTTCATTCCGGTCGCCGAAGCCTCCGGCAAGATCATCCGGCTCGGCGCCTGGGTGCTTGCCGAGGCCTGCAGAATACTCGACGACCTCAACGGCCATATCAGCGTCAACGTCAGCCCGCTGCAGTTTCGTCACGCGGATTTCGTCGCCGATCTTGCCGACCTGCTGAAGCGCACCGGCGCCGATCCGCACCGGATCGAGCTCGAGATCACCGAAAGCGTGCTGATCGAGGACGACAAGCGCGCCGTGCAGATCCTCAACGATCTGAAGCGCATGGGCTTCCACATCGCGCTCGACGATTTCGGCACGGGATATTCGTCCCTAAGCTATCTGAGCCGCTATCCGTTCGACACGATCAAGATCGACCGCAGCTTCGTCAACAACCTGAACCTGGTCGACAATGCGCAGATCATCGTCCGCACGATCATCGACCTCGGCACCGGCCTTGGCATGAAGATCGTCGCGGAAGGCGTAGAGACGACCGAGCAGGCGCTGTTCCTCGCGCATGCAGGCTGCGACGAGCTGCAGGGTTATCTTCTCGGCAAGCCCCGTAAAGTCAGCGAGATCGCGCGCGAAATCGATCCGGCGATCGCCACTCAGCTCCGCAACGTGCCAAAGAAGTTGCCGGAGATCCAGGATTACCCCACGTTCGAAGGGGAAACCCACCAGCCGTTGTTGCATAGTCATGCATAATGGCCATACTCCGCACGGGTTGAAGCACGTAAAACGATAGCCGTTACAGCGGTATAGCACCTGCAGGGGGTGAAAGCGGATCGAAATGCAGGTGTTCAATCTCGCCCTCTTTCTTCTCGAAGCGGTGTTCTATTTCGCGGTCATGACCGCCTTCCTGCATTTCCGCCGCCATCTCGGCCTTGGCATATTTCTTGCGGCACTCGGCGTCATGCATTTCATGGAGACCTATCTTGCGGCGGTCTTCTACATCGAACTTCCGTTCGGCACCGTTTCACCAGGCTCGTCGGTGTTTTTTGCCGGGAAGCTGATGATGATCCTGCTCCTTTACCTGAAAGAGGATGCGGCAGTCGTCCGCCAGCCGATCTACGGGCTTTTTCTCGGCAATCTCCTGACCGTCGGCATCGCTCAGATTCTCCAGGCGCATGAGGTCGTGGCACTGCCGGGCGGCCGCGCCGCAGACATGGTGTTCCTGAGCGAGATGGGCTGGCTGATGGTGTGGGGCACGGCGCTGCTCTATGTCGACGCGATCGGCATCATCCTGCTCTACGAACGGCTGGGGCGGGTGCTGCGCGGCAATGTGGTGCTGCGTTTCGCGATCAGCGGCGCAGCCATCCTGACCTTCGACCAGATCGGCTTTTATTCGGCGCTGAACATCCTCTTCGGTGCGCCGCCTTCGGTCTTCTTCGGTGGGTGGTATGCCAAGCTGCTGTCCGTGGTGCTCTATTCGCTGCTGTTTGCCGTCTATCTCAAGATCGAGCAGATTCCGCGGCTCGCCAGATCGACGCGCGAGATTACCGATATCTTCAACGACCTGACGTTTCGCGAGCGCTATCAGGCTCTGCTTGCCAAGAGTGGTGTCGACGGGCTGACCGGCCTTTTCGACCGCGGGCGCCTGGAGGCAGACGTTCCAAAGCTCATTCACCGCTGCCTCGATCGCGGAACAGGGCTCAGCCTTATCATTGTCGACGCGGATCATTTCAAGCAGGTCAACGACCTCTTCGGCCATCTGAAGGGTGACGAGGTGCTGAAGGAAATTGCGCTATGTCTGCAGGCGGGCTCGCGCCCGAGCGACCATCTTTCCCGTTTCGGCGGCGAGGAGTTCGTGCTGATCCTGCCCGATACCGATCACGACGGCGCCCTGACGATCGCAGAACGTCTGCGCATTGCGATCTGCCGATCGGTCATACGTCCTGACGGCCAATGCGTGACTGTCTCGATCGGCGTGGCCACGGCTCCGGAAGACGGACACGCGCTCGATGCGATACTCGGGCGCGCCGACGAGCGGCTCTACCGCGCAAAAAATGACGGCCGGGACAATGTCCACGGCCGTCTTGGCAGGCTGGTCCCGTCGGCCGCAGGGACGGCTTAAGCGGCGAGAGCGAGCTGCCGATTGCGCTGCTGGGCGCTGGCGATCGCCTTTTCAGCAGCTTCGGGGCCGAAGGCGAGGCCTTCGACATAGGTGACTTCCACATCGGTCATACCCAGGAAGCCGAGGATGGTCGTGAGGTACGGGACGGCATGGTTCATGCCGGTGGCCGGGCCTTCGGAATAGACGCCGCCGGAGGCGAGCACGATATAGATCTTCTTACCCTTGGCGAGGCCTTCCGGGCCTTCAGCCGTATAGCGGAACGTCTGGCCAGCGCGGGCAATGTTGTCGATCCAGCTCTTCAGCGTCGAATAAATGTTGAAGTTGATGAGGCCGGTGGCGATGACCACGGTATCGGCAGCCATCAGTTCGGCGACCAGCTTGTCGGAATAGTCGGCGGCGGCAGCTTCTGCCGGGGTGCGGTCAGCCGCAGGCTTGCGGATGGCGGACGTTGTAACGCTGTCGAGATGCGGGATCGGATTGGCACCGAGATCGCGATGGACGACCGACGTACCATTGTCGCGGGCGCTCAGTTCGTTGGCAAGGTCATGGGCGACCTTGCTGGAGAGCGAGTCGTCGCCGCGCGGGCTGGAAGTGACGAGGAGGATCGAGGACATGCTTCTTTTCCTTATCTGGAGATCTTATCTGCGGTCTTGGGCCTGCAGAAGGATTGGGGAGCGGGTGGATCCGCCGTGTTCGAGAGAATAGATAGGCGTGGACGCCCATCGATAAAACTGAGATAATATCGAAGCTATCTATCGAAAATCTGGATGACGACCATGGATGCCAATCCCACACTCGATCAGTTGCAGGTGTTTCTGGCGGTTGCCGAAACGGGCAGCTTTTCCGCAGCTTCGCGGGTGCTGAACCGGGCGCAATCGGTGGTCAGCTATACGATCGGCAATCTTGAAGCCCAGCTGGAAGTGACGCTTTTCGAGCGCAGCGGCGCCCGCCAGCCCAAGTTGACCGAAGCGGGCAAGGCGCTGCTGACGGACGCCCGGCGCATTGTCGCCGACCTCCAGGTGATGCGCGCCCGGGCCAAGAGCATCAAGCAGGGGCTGGAGGCAGAACTGTCGGTGGCGCTGAGCGTGATGGTTCCGTCGGATGCCGTCGTGACGGAGCTGCGCGAGTTCCGGGAGAGGTTCCCGAGCGTGGCGCTCAATCTCAATATCGGCGAGCTCGGCATGGTCATGGAGATGGTCATTTCCGGGAAGGCCGATATCGGTATCGGCGGATCGATCCTTCGGCAGGAGGATTCGGTGGTGATGGAGAAGATCGGCTACTCCTTCATGATCCCGGTCGCCGCTGCCGAACATCCGCTTGCAAAACTCGGTCGGCCCCTGACGCTCGCGGACGTGCGCGAGGAAGTCCAGATGGTCGTCACGGATACGTCCGGCCTGACCAAGGGCCGAGATTTCAATGTCCTGTCCTACAAGACATGGCGCGTCAGCGACATCGCCACAAAACACCAGTTGATCAAAGGTGGTCTTGGCTGGGGCGGCCTGCCGGCTTCGGTCGCCGGAAGGGACATCATGGACGGAACTCTCGTAGCGCTCGATCTCGAAGCCTACGAGCAGAGCCAATACCCTCTCTATGCCATGCGCAAGGCAGCAAACCCGCTGGGACCTGCGGGCCGGTGGCTGGTCGAGGCCATGGAGCGCCGCCTTTCGAGCTGCCCGAGCCATGACGACTTCAAGCAGATGCTCGGTATCGAACCTCGGGAAGGGATACCTCAAGCCGCCGAATAGCCGAAGCGGTTCCGGCGGGGCGTGGGGTTCAGAGCCACTCGATGCGCTTGAGGATCCACAGCGTGCTGGCGGAAATAACGATGACCAGCGCAACGATGAGCAGGAAAGCCCAGGTCTCGCCGACGCCGGGAATGCCGCCGACATTCATGCCGAAGAGGCCGGCGACGACGCTCGGAGGCAGGAGAAGGGCCGCCAGCGCGGCAAGCCGGTTGGAATTGCGCGCGATCCGCTCGCCGATGACCGTGGAAAGGTCGTCATGAAGGATGCCGGTGCGGTCGCGGATCGCGTCGAGATATTCGATGAACCGCATCAGTTTGTCGATGACCTCGCGGAAGCGGAGCTTGTCCCGCTCTCTGAGCCATGGCGCGTCGTCGTGCTCGATCCTGCTGAGCGCGTCGCGTTGCGGCGCGAGATAGCGGCGTAGCTGCACGGCGCGGCGACGCAGCAGCTTGAGCCTCTGGCGGACCTCGCTCGCTTCTCCCTTGAAAATCAGCTCGTCGAGTTCGTCGACCTCTTCGTCCATGTCGTCGAGCACCGGCTCCAGATCGCGGACGAGCTTGTCGCTGACGAGCGCCAGCAGTTCTCCCGCCTGCCGGGGACCCTTGCCGTTGTCGAGCGCCCGCCGGATGTCACGTAGTGCCGTGATATAGTGGCCGCTGTCGCGCAATGTCACCAGCCGGTGTTCGTCCACCCAGATATGCAGGGGGACGAGGTCGATCTCGTCGGAGTTCTTTTCTGCTTCTTCCGGCGGAGCGGCGCAGACACCGCGCAGGATGATCAGCAGCCCGTCGTCCAGGGGCTCGACGCGCGGGCGGGAATCCTCTGCAAGAAGCGCCTCCGCCACCAGCGGATCGAAGCCGCCATTGGTGTTTATCCATTCTGCCGTTGCCGGATGATCGCGCTCGAAATGCAGCCAGACGAGGCCGTCTCCCGGCTTCCAACTGCAGGCCTCGGCCATGTTCATCGTCCTGCAGCCGCCGTGCCCGTCGAGGACAAGGGCGAAGCGCAGGCCGGGCTCGTCTCCGTAGCTTACCGCGGTCTTTGCCTTTTCGAGCATCCGTGCGCGTCCTCCCCGCCGATTTCGGATCGATTCTACCAGCAAACACCATGCCCGCGAAGGGTAAGCATTCCCTCAACAACGGCGGAACGACCGGAGCGCGCCGGCTGCGAGTTGACGATATTTGGACCTCTGCTATAACGGCGCCGCGGTCTGCAGTTCACCGAGGCGTTGCCGTCCCGAAAGGGAAGCTAAACCTGCATAGACGAAGATGATCAGCACTTATCCCGTGCTAGAGTCGACAAGCCGGCGACCAGCGACACCCTGATTTTGAGGGAATGGCGCGTTTAAGGATAAGACATGCCGAGATCCATCTTTCCCATGGAGATCGCCGACCTGTCGGCTTTCGCCAAATCCCTTCGCAGCGAAATCCTCAGGTTCGATCACAAGCCGAGCCATCTGGAGATGCTCAATCTCCTGACGCGCGCAGCGGGTTTTCGCAATTACCAGCATTTTCGGGCTGCTGCCAAAACGGCCGACGTCGTCGCTGAATGGCGCCCGGTGCTGGACGACATGCCGGCCCCCGATGAGGCGCGGGTGCTCAAGACAGCGCGCCATTTCGATGAGGAGGGCAGGCTGGTGCGCTGGCCCGGCAAGCGCGGGCTGCAGGAGCTCTGCCTGTGGTTCCTGTGGTCGAAGATACCGGCGGACCGGGAGTTCACCGAACGTCAGATCAGCGAACTCTTGAACACGCTGCACCTGTTCGGCGACGCCGCGATGTTGCGCCGCGACCTCTTCGATTTCGGTCTCGTCCAGCGCACCCGCGACGGCCGGGAATACCGGCGCATCGAGCAGAAGCCGCCGGCTGAATTGAAGCTGCTGCTGTCGCGGATCGATCTCGCCAGGGCAGCGGCGGCATAACCGTCGGTCGGCCCATTCCGTATCGGTCCAAATCGCGATTGTTAGCCATCGGTCGGGAATTTCCCTGCCGATGGCATCTCCGATCGGATCAGAGTTCCAGCGCACCCTGAATACATGGGACCACGTCTCCACCGATCCAGATATCGTCGCCGACTTTGTCGACATACACCCGGCCGGCGCGACCAAGCACGGTGCCCTGGGCCGCAACGTAGCTTTCCGGCGCGACACCGGATCCGATCAGCCATTGGGCAAGGCCGGCGTTGAGACTGCCGGTGACCGGATCTTCATAGCCGTTGCGGGTGAAGGCGCGCACCTCGAACTGCGCGTCCTTGCCGTCAAGATCGGGATTGAAGCGTCCGACGAGCCCGACGCGGGTGCCGGCGAGAGCGGAATAGTCCGGCTTGACCGCCAACACATCGGCGCGCGAGGGCAGGCGCACGCCGATCCAGTCCGGGCCGTTCTCGCACCAGTTGGAATCCTCGATCAGGTTGGTGGGCAGGCTGAGCGCCTTGGTGATCCGATCCACCAGTGCCGGATCCACCGGGCCGCTGCGGGTCAGCGGCGGCGCCGCAAACGCAAGCCGATTGCCGTCACGACGGATGCGGACGAGGCCGGCGCCGCATTCCTGCACGATATCGCCGGTCGGTGACGCCTGTTGCTGCGAGAGCCAGACATGCGCACTGCCGAGCGTCGGATGGCCGGCGAAAGGCAGTTCCTGCGACGGTGTGAAAATCCTGACCCGGTAGCTGGCCTTCGGATCGGTCGGCCTGAGCAGGAATGTCGTTTCGCTGAGATTGGTCCAGTTGGCGAAGGACTGCATCTGCGCGTCGCTCAAGCCGTCGGCGCCGATCACCACCGCAAGCGGATTACCGCGCATCGGCTGGCTGGAGAAGACGTCGACCTGCTGGAAGGAGAATTTTGGCATTGTCTTGCCTCATGCAGTTGAAAAGAAAGACGGCAGCCAAGGCTGCCGTCCAGATATCGCCGAAAGGTGGTATTGGCCGTTACAGCACGAGCCGGAACTTGGCGAAGCCGTTCTCGCCGTCGCCGGCGTCCTCGATCTTGGCACCCTTGACCGCGCTAGCGAACTGGCGGGCTTTGGGGCCGGTCTCGAAGATGGCGCTTGTGCCGGGCAGGGGCTTGAACGACCAGTTGGCGTCGGCCGACGGGTTGATCGTGCCCTGTTCGACGATATAGCGCACGATCACATCGCGGTTGGTGTCGGGCGCCACGAAGATCACCTTGTCGCCGGCGATCTCCGGGAACTTGCCGCCGCCGCCGGCGCGGTAATTGTTGGTGGCCACCACGAATTTCTGGGCCGGATCGATCGGCTTGCCGTTGTACTTGAGGTCGACGATGCGGTTGGAGTTGGCATTGATGAGCTTGCCGTCCTTGTCGAACCGGGTCGGCTGCGACAGGTCGATCTGGTAGGTCACTCCGTCGATGACGTCGTAATTGTAGGACGGGAAGTCATTGTTGAGGAGAGGCGCGTCTTTCGCGCCGGCTTGCACCTGGTTGAACATGCCGGCCGACATTTCGAGCCAGTTCTTGACCTGCGCTCCCGTGATCAGCACCGCCTGCACGGTATTCGGATAGAGATAGAGGTCGGCGACGTTCTTGATGGCGATGTCACCCGCCGGGACATCCGTGAAATATTCGGCGCCGCCACGCCCGCCCGCCTTGAAGGGCGCCGCCGCAGAGAGCACGGGAATGTCCTTGTACTGGCCCTCTTTCAGCATGTCCTTGATGTACCAGGTCTGCGCATTGGCGACGATCTGCACCGACGGGTCGTCGGCGACCAGTGCGAAGTAGGAATAGAGCGGCGCCGAGCTCTTGCCGACCGCGCGGCGGATATAGGCGAGCGTCGCCTCATGCTCTTCTTTCGCGGCAGCGATGATTTCCGGCTTGTCCTTGACGTCGGCGACGATCTTGCGGGCCTCGTCGCGATGGTAGATCGGCCGGGCTTCGGACGTGGAATCGACGATCTTCCAGCTCTTGCCGTCCTTTTCGAGCAGCAGGTCGATCAGCCCCATATGCGAGCCCCAGAAGCCGCCCATGACGGCCGGCTTGCCCATCAGCTTGCCCTTCTTGGTGTCGGCGCCGACAATGCCGTCGAAATCCTTGGTGCCCGGGAAGACCAGATGCTGGTGGCCGGTGAAGATCGCATCGATGCCTTGGATACCCGCGAGATAGAGCGAGGCGTTTTCCATCCGGTCGCTCTGTCCGCCGCCGTCGATGCCGGAATGGGAGAGGGCGATGACGATGTCGGCACCTTCCTCCTTCATGACCGGCACCCAGGCTTTGGCCGCGTCGACGATGTCTCGGGTCTGCGCCTTGCCTTCGAGGTTCTTTGCATCCCATGTCATGATCTGCGGCGGCACGAAGCCGATAAAGCCGACCTTGACCGGGCTCGTTGCGCCCGACCCGTCACGAATCTGCTTTTCGACGATCACGTAGGGCTTGAGGAAAAGCTCGTCCTTCTTGGCGTCGGAGGCGAGCTGGCCCTTGCTGAGGTTGGCGCAGACATAAGGGAAGCCGGAACCGGCCAGAACCTTGAACAGGAAATCGAGGCCGTAGTTGAATTCGTGGTTGCCGAGCGTGCCGGCATCGTAACCGAGCACATTCATCGCCTTTATGACCGGGTGCTTGTCGCCATCCTTCATGCCGCGCTCATAGGCCATGTAGTCGCCCATGGGATTGCCCTGCAGAAAGTCGCCATTGTCGATCAGCATGGAATTGCCGGCTTCGGCGCGGATCGCGTCGATGACCGAGGCAGTGCGGGCAAGGCCGAGCGTGTCGTTCGGCTTATCGGCGTAATAGTCGTAGGGGAAGACGTGGACGTGGATATCGGTCGTTTCCATGATGCGCAGATGCGCCTGATTGCCGGCCGCACGGGCGGCAAACGGGTGCAGCATGACAAGCGCCGACGAGGCGGCAAGACCTCCGAGCAGCGAGCGGCGGGTGATCGGATGAAGATCGTTGAGCGACGACATGGGCAGCCTCCTTGGAACGGACCGATAAGCGACAATTCGGCGCCATATTGACCCGCGTGGATTGTATCGCCAAGCGGATTCTGAGCGGTGGAGGAGATAGTCGTGAGGATCGCCGGCTCTATCCCAAAAGCGGTCGGATGACGTGTCAACCGGACGTATCAATAGGCCGCCATCCGCATCGCGTCGACGAGTTGGGCCATCTGGAAGGGTTTGGCAAGGACGGGGATGTGGCGCATGTCGGCAGGCAGGCCGAGCGGTCCGTATCCGGTCACGAAAATGAAGGGAATGTCCCGCGCAGTAAGGATCTCGGCGACCGGAAAGCTGGCTTCGCCGGCGAGGTTCACGTCCAGCAGGGCCATGTCCAGCGGAAGCGACCGGGCCTTGATGATCGCATCATCGAGCCGCGAGGCCGTCGCCATCGTCCTGCAGCCGATCTGCTCCAGGAACTCTTCGAGCATCATCGAGACAAGCGCCTCGTCTTCGATGATGAGGACGCGAATTCCGGCGAAGATATGGGTGTCGTTCACCTTGCCCCCATTTGCATGAATGGCGTCACCTCCGCCGAGACGGCGACATCGGCGAGCGGGGCTTCCATCGTGCCGATGATCCCGGCAGGCTGGTCGAATATCACCGATGCCTTGCCGCCGAGATCCTGGGCAAGGCTGCGCTCGATCAGCCTGACGCCGAACCCGCGTCTCGAGGGAGCCACGACCGGCGGGCCGCCGCTTTCCGTCCATGTCAATCGCAGCAGAGGTTTGGCGCCCCGGACAATCTGCCAGTTGATCGCGACCTGGCCGTTGAGCGTCGAGAGCGCGCCGTATTTCAGCGCATTGGTCGTCAATTCGTGCAGACCCATGGCAAGCGCGAGCGCCGCCCGCGGCAACAGCCGGAGGGACGGGCCGGAGACCGCGAAGCGATAGTCGCCGCCCTCGCCGAAGGGTGCCAGCGCGCCGGTCACCACGTCGTCGATATCAGCTCCCTCCCAGTTTTCGCGGGTGAGCACGTCATGGGCGGCGGCCAGTGCCATGAGCCGCCGCTCCAGGTTCTGGCGCACGATCGGATCGCCACCCCGCAGGGTCTGGGAGGCGATGGCCTGGATGGTCGCAAGCGTGTTTTTGACGCGGTGGTTCAGCTCGTTGACCATGAGCTGCAGCCGCTCTTCGATCCGTTTTCGGTCGGTGATCTCGACCGAGACGCCGACCAGGCCGATGACTTTGCCATCGGCGTCGCGCAAGGGGGCTTTGGTCGACGACCATATCCGCGGATGGTGGCCTGCGTGGCTGATGGCCTCTTCGAATTCCTCGGTTTTCGCCTGGTCCATGATCCGGCGATCGTTGGCCATAACCGCCCCGGCCTGGCTCTTGCTGCCCAGGAATTCCATGTCCGTGCGGCCCTCGACTTCGGACCATGGCCTGCCGATCAGGTCGAGCGTCGTGACATTCGCCAGGATGATGCGACCCTCCAGGTCCTTGGCGTAGATCAGTCCCGGCGCGGTCTCCAGGATGATGCGCAGCAGGGTGTTGGTCTGATGGAGCTGCCGTTCGGCCAGCTTGATGGAGGTGATATCATGGCTGACTTCGATCGCGACTTCCGGCTCCCCGGCCTCGCCGCGGCTCAGCGACCATTTGCTGACGATGTGGATCTCCCTGCCGTCCTTATGGCGACGCGTGAGCTCACCCTGCCATTCGCCATCACGAACGAGGGCCGAATTGATTTCCTCGAGAGAGCTTGGGCAGCGGGTGTGCAGGAGCTCGACACTGTCCTTTCCAAGGGCTTCCTTCTCGGAATAGCCGTAAAGGCGCTCCGAGCCGATCCCCCAGAATACGATCCTGCCGTCAAGACTGCGCAACATGCCCTGCGTCTGCCCGAATGCCTGTATGAACCGTTCGAGCCGGCAGAACTTGGCGTCGATATCGCGCTGTATCCTTCGTTTTGCCCAGATGGATGCTGCGAACAAGGCGGTCGCAAGCGCCAGCAGGACCGCCGCCTCGGCCGCAGTGACGGCCGGACGGCTCGGCTCGTCGGACTGCGCCAGAAGTGCGCCCAGTGCCAGGAGCGCGACTACCAAGCATGTCACGAGGGTAACCAGCAGGCGCGGCGCCCGCGATGTCGGAGAGGGCAGGCTAAAGGGAACAGCAACCATCTAAGCATCCTTTGTTTTGCCTGTGCGCCGTGGCTGTCGGCTCAATACAGGCGGAAAAAACGTGGACACTTGAACAGCCGCTACTCTTGACGAGGGCGGTTTTAGTTTCGCCGGCTCCGGTTTAGATTAGGGTTTTATCACTTATGGATTCAACGGCAAGTAGTAAATAATTAGTAAATGCCACTCATCGCTTGATATTTCCGTTGGGCGCCGTCTTTACATTGGTTTCAGTTATGCATGGCGATGATTCGGGACGCACGAATAAATTGAAGTAGAGTGGAAGCGAATTGAGCCAACCGGCCTTCAGCGCGAGGCTGGAACCTCTCTGTGGAAGAAGCGGAAATAGGACGATACCTGCGCCACCGCATTGCTGTTGATGCTGAACTGCACACCGAGGCGGCCACTGCGGCGCCATTTGACGGTGCCTTCCAGGATGCCGAGTTCCTCGCTTTCGATCCGGACCGGACTGCCGTCGGCGGCATGCAACGTGCGTCCGCCGAGGTCGAGCGCCATGCCGGTTGGCGAAAGGTCGGTAACGCGGCCTTCGACGGCTTGGTTGAAGTATTTGACCGTACCGAGGATGCGGGTTTTCTTGCGCTCGGCACTACGGGTCTTCATTCGTCCGTTGCTGGTGGTGATCATGCGGTGCGGCCCTCGTTGTTTCTTCTGTTGTTCCCACCAATAGGGAGAACCTGTTGAAGTCTGCTTAGGTCGATCCGTAAAAATCTATCGATGGCCCGAATCTCCTGATAGCGAAGGCTCCTTGAGAGCCGTGGCTTGACGGTCGTGAGCAATGTCCATAGTGATGAGACAGACCTGTCTCATCACTATGGTATGTTTCGTGTCATCCGAGCAGACTTCGCAAACTTCCTCGAAGCGGCAGCATGTTGTCGAAACGGCCTACAGGCTGTTCAGGCAGGACGGCTTTCACGCGACCGGTATCGACCGGATCATCGCCGAGGCCCAGGTGGCCAAAATGACCATGTATCGTCATTTTCCATCCAAGGAGGGCTTGATCGTCGAAGTCCTCGATGAGCGGTTCCGGCGTTTCGAAGAGCAGCTCGACCGCATGGCCGCCTTGTCGAAGCAGCCGGAAGGGATGATCGACGATATCATCGGGTGGTACGGGCGCTGGTTCAATCGGGCGGATTTCAACGGCTGCCTGTTTGCCCATGCGGTTGCCGAATACAGCTCGCCCGGTCATCCCGTCTTCGAAGCCGCCGTCAGGCAGAAGGAGAGCCTCCGGCGCCGCATGGCGGAAATTCTGGCGAAACGGATGTCCGGCGCCCAAGCTGAAACGGCGTCCACCGCAATCCTGATGCTCATCGAGGGAGCCACCCTGATGGCCGAGATGGGGCAGGGCGCTAAAGCCATCGACGCGGCACGCAAGGCGGCAGCGGATATTGTCGCCGCAGGCCGCCGCACATGAGTGCATCCGTCGTCCTGCTCGCCCTCTTTGCAGCCGCGCTTCATGCCTGCTGGAACGCGTTCCTGCGCTCCGGCGCCGACCGGTTCTGGACAATGACGATCATGGCGCTGGCGATGACGGTCGTCGCCTTGCCGGTGGCGTTGATCCTGCCACTGCCGTCCCCTGAAGCGTGGTTCTATCTGGTCGGCTCCGCGGTCTTCCAGCTGATCTACAGCCTGCTGCTGGTCGCCGCCTACCGGCATGGGGAACTGGGGCAGGTCTATCCGATCATCCGCGGCAGCGCACCGCTGCTGGTGACGCTGGCAGGGGTGATTTTCGCGCGGGAACTGCCGCTGCCGCTCTCGATGGTCGGCATATGTTTTGTGGTGCTGGGTATCCTGCTTCTGGCCCTTGGCAGGGGGAAAGCCTCGACCGGTTCAATGCTCTACGCATTGGCGACCGGCGTTTCGATTGCCGGTTATTCGACGATCGACGCAGTCGGCATTCGCCTGTCCGGCAATACGAGCGCCTATATCGCCTGGGTCTTTGTGCTGCCCGGCATCCTGCTCCTGGTCGCCTTCATGGCAATGCGCGGACCCCTGCGGATCGATCTGCGGTCCCGTGAAACGGTAAAAGCGATCGGCGGCGGCCTGGTTTCGCTCGTCTCCTACGGCGTGGTGCTGCTCGCCTATTCGATGGCCCCGGCGGGACCGGTTTCGGCGCTGCGGGAAACAAGCGTCGTGTTTGCGGTGATGATCGGCTGGCTGTTTCTCGGCGAGACGCTCTCCGCGAAGCGCATCGCAGCCTGTATCGTGGTTGCGGCCGGCGCCATTCTCATCGGGTTTTCATAGTCCCACATTCGGCTTGTCGATGATTTCGCGCAGCGCGAAGCTCGAATTGATCTTCACCACATGCGGCAGCGCCGACAGCCAGTCGCGATGGATACGCTCGTAATCCTCGAGGTCCTTGGCGGCGACCCGCAGGATGTAGTCGTATTCGCCCGACATCAGGTAACAGACCAGAACGTTGGGGCAGAGCTTCACCGCCGCCTCGAATTCGGTGAGTGTCCTGGCGAACTGGCCGGACAGCGAGATGTGGACGATCACCATCATCTTGTAGTCGAGCGCCTTGTTGGAAAGTCGGGCGTGATAACCGCTGATCGTGCCGTTCTTCTCAAGGATGTCGAGCCGCCGCGAACAGGCGGACGCCGACAGCCCGACACGCTCGGCAAGCTCCGCATTGGAGATGCGGCCTTCCTGCTGCAAGGTTCGCATGATCGCAACATCAATGGCATCGAATGCGCTCATTCGTGGATCCTTCGAAAAATTGGCCGTTCAAGCAATTATCTGCGAAAATGCGACATTTCGCAATTCGTCTTCGCAAGGACATTCACGCGATTTTCTGGTTTTCTTCCTCACGGGAACATCAACGGCGAAAGCCACAACTGAGAGGAACGCTGAATGCGTGTCGGATGCCCGAAGGAAATCAAAAACCATGAATACCGCGTGGGGCTGACGCCCGGCGCGGTACGTGAATATGTGGCCCACGGCCACGAGGTGCTGATCGAGACCAAGGCAGGTGCCGGCATCGGCGCGGATGACGGCGCCTATGTGGCAGCCGGGGCCAGGATCGTCGGTTCGGCCAAGGAAATCTTCGAAAGATCCGACATGGTCGTCAAGGTCAAGGAACCGCAGCCCTCCGAATGGGTGCAGCTCCGCGACGGCCAGCTTCTCTACACCTATCTCCATCTCGCGCCCGATCCGGAACAGACCAAGGGTCTGCTCGCGTCCGGCGTCACCGCCATCGCCTACGAGACCGTCACCGACGATCGCGGCGGGCTGCCGCTCTTGGCTCCGATGTCGGAAGTCGCCGGCCGCCTGGCAATCCAGGCGGGCGCCACCGCGCTGCAGAAGGCCCATGGCGGCCGCGGCATCCTGCTCGGCGGCGTGCCCGGCGTGCTGCCGGCGAAGGTCGCCGTCATCGGCGGCGGCGTCGTCGGCCTGCATGCGGCCCGAATGGCCGCCGGGCTTGGCGCCGACGTCTCGATCATCGACCGGTCGCTGCCGCGCCTGCGCCAGCTCGACGACATCTTCAACGGACGCGTCCACACCCGTTATTCGACCATCGATGCGGTGGAAGAGGAGGTCTTCTCCGCCGACCTGATCATCGGTGCCGTGCTGATCCCCGGTGCTGCCGCGCCAAAACTGGTCAGCCGTGAGATGCTGTCAGGCATGAAGCAGGGCGCAGTCATGGTCGACGTCGCGATCGACCAGGGCGGCTGCTTCGAAACCTCGCATGCGACGACGCATTCCGAGCCGACCTACGAGGTCGACGGCATCGTCCATTATTGCGTGGCCAACATGCCGGGTGCCGTGCCGGTGACCTCGGCGCATGCGCTGAACAATGCGACGCTGCAGCACGGGCTGGCGCTGGCCGACCGTGGCCTGCGGGCGATCGCCGAAGACAGGCACCTGCGCAACGGCCTCAACGTTCATCGGGGCCGGGTAACCAACAAGCCGGTCGCGGAAGCGCTCGGCTACGAGGCCTTCGCTCCGGAAAGCCTGCTCAGCGTCGCGTAACCGGAAGTGCCGCGGACCGGCTGAGACACTTTAGGGGCTGGAGAGACGCCGGGCGCTTCGCGTCCGGCGTTTTTCTGTGTTCAGAATCAACACGATATGATTTAGATATATCTAAGTCGTTGACGGAGCATCTAGTGTGCTTATCTTTAGATATATCGAAAGACAGTCTAAGGAGATTAAAATGTTCAAGCACAGGTTCGATGGACGTAATGGCTGCGGCGAACGCGGCGGCCGCAAAGGGTTCGAGGAAGTGTTCGCCGCCCGCGGAGGCCCGTTCGGTGGAGGATTTGGACGCGGCGGCCGGGGTGGTCCCGGCGGCGGCCGCGGTTTCGGCGACGACGGCGATGGCCGGATTGGCCGCTTCCTGATGCAGGGCGACCTGCGCCTCGTCGTATTGGCGCTGATCGAGAAGGAACCGCGCCACGGCTACGAGATCATCAAGCATATCGAGGATCTCACCTACGGCTTCTATGCGCCGAGCCCCGGCGTCATCTATCCGACGCTGACCTACCTCGAAGAGGCCGGCTATGTCGTCGCCGAGGTGGACGGCAACAAGAAGCGCTATGCGATCACCGACGAAGGCCGCAAGTATCTCGACGAGAACCGCAGCTTTGCCGCGACGATCCTCGATCGGCTGTCGCAGCTTGCCGAGCGCATCAAGCAGCGGCAGGAGCGCCACGAGCGCGGCCGCGAATCCGGCCCGTCACTGCCGCGCAGCGTCGATTCCGCCATGCTCAACCTTCGCGAGGTGATTGCCCGCAAGCTCGAGGGCGACGAAAGGAAGGGCAGTGAGATCGTCAGGTTGCTGCTCGATCTCGCCGAAAGCCTTGAGCGCGGCGACGAGCAGGGTGACAATACCCAGAATTGAAGCCTAAGCGGGCTTCAGGACGAACATGATGGCGCGCCGCTTCGATAGAACGGCGCGCTTTCGCGTTTCAGATTGCGAGAGCCGTGTCCGCGAACGCCGGCACTTCGACCTTGTCGATCCGGCACTGGTAACAATTGTTGCGGGCCGAGCGGACATGCACATAGGCGATGTCGTCGCGGGCGAGCAGTTCCTCGGCGCGCGAGGCGATCCTCTCGGTCGGCGTCACCGCGCCGCTGCCATAGACGATCCGGTCGTCCCGTCCGTAGCCGCGGACGATATAGTCCGTGCTTGCCAGCATGGGCGGCAGGACCTCTTCCGCCGCGTAACGCCGGCAGGGCTGCTTGTGCAGGAAGATCGGGCCGGTTTCCGCATAGGGCTGCAGTTCGGGGAAGGGCCGGTAAGCGAGAACCAGCAATTCCTCGCCGGCATCGATATTCTTGAGGCAATGGCGGCAGGGATAACCGGGGCCGTCGGACGTCATCGTTTCCGGCTGGCGTCCGTAGGCGTCGGCACCGCCCTTCCAGAGATGCTCTGCATCGGCGGCGGGCATGGCTTTGAAGGAAATGGTCATCGGGCTCTCCTGTGGTGCGTGTTGCACAACAGATGCGCCTGCAGGACGCGTCTCGCCACCCGATACTTGCCTCCGGTCAAGAATATGAAATCCGTTGCGCCAGCGGGCTGTATCAGTTGCCTTTGGGCGGCGAGCGTATGATGTTTTCCGCGGCGATGCTGGAGCTCGACCAGTCGGTGAATGTTTCAGCCATCAGCCGCGATGCTTCGATCTCGATTCGGTCGCCTGTCCGCGTGGGCTGGTTCTGGTCGTTCCAGTTCCGCTGCAGGGTACCGCGATAGCTCCTGTTGTCGAAGGGGGAGATGTAAGTGAAGGAGATGAACGTGTCTTCGGATACGTGCGACCCGAACTGCCGCCGCACCGCGCCGCAATCCGAGCTCCATTTGCGCGGTGGTTCGAAAAAGGGCACCTGCCGACGCGGCGGCCACTTCGAACAAAGGGCTTCGACCCTGTCGATGCCGACCGTTTGCGGAATGTAGAGGGTGATCCTGACCACCCACCAGGAGATAAATAACAGGAGGACGACGAGCATCATCACCACGAAAGCGATCAACATCGCCTTGGGTGAAAATCGCGACATCAGCCGTCGAGCGCTTTCAGGAGCTCGGCATCCGTCATCGGCGGAACCAGCGCTTCATAGGTCGAAACCGGCGAAAAACCCATCATCTGGTAGAGCTGCAGGGCGCGCGGGTGGTCCAGCGTATTGGTGGTGACGGTCACCTTCTGCGGATTGTCCTGCCAGGCGGCATAGAGCGCCTGGAGCAGGAACCACTTGCCGATGCCGAGCCCGATCGCCCGCTCGAACAGGCCGAAGTAGGAGAGCTCGATGACGTCGTCGCTTTCCTTGAACAGCTCGAAAAAGCCGGCGGGCGCGCCGTTGACGTAGAGCACCGTGACGGAGGTTCGCGGATTGTGGACGGCGGCCGCCAGTTCGTCGTCACCCATGCGCAGGCGCTTGTACCAGTGCCAGCGTTTGCCCACCTGCCGATAGAGATAGCGATAGTAGTGAAGCGGGATTTCGGGGGCGCGGATGATCGCCGTCTGGATATTGACCGGCACGGCCAGGCTTGTTTTCGGCGGTGCGGTCATTTCCAGGCTGGTGACATGGGCTTTCAGCGGAGCGGGCTTCCTGGCCATGGCGCTCACGCCGCTTTCGGCGAGGGCGGGCCGGTCACCACAGGCGTATCCTGGCGGCTGCCCCATTCGGTCCATGAACCGTCATAGAGCGCGTTGTCCTCATGGCCGAGGGATTCGAGGGCCAGCGTGATGATCGCGGCGGTGATGCCGGAGCCGCAACTCGTCACCACCGGCCGGCCGAAATCGATGCCGGCATCCTCGATCGCCTTTTGCAGCTCGGGCAGCGAACGCAGTTTGCCATTGACCGAGAACGTGCCGGACGGAAGACTGAGCGCGCCCGGCATATGACCGGAACGCATGCCGGCGCGTGGCTCCGGGTCGGTGCCGGCGAAACGGCCGGCCGGCCGTGCATCGGCGATCTGGCGCGTGCCTTCGCTGACGATCGACAGCATGGTCTGGAAGTCGATCACCTTGTCGACCCGGAAATTCGGGGTGAAGGTAACGGGTTCGGGCGAGGGGACGGTCGTTTCGAGGGGACGGCCCTCGGCCTTCCAGCCGTCGATGCCTCCGTCGAGCACGAAGACTTGGCCTGCGCCCATGATCCGGAACAGCCACCAGCCGCGCGGCGAGGAGAAGATGCCGGGACCGTCGTAGATGACGATCCGGTCGTTTTCGCGGATGCCCATGCGGCCGACTACCTCGGCAAACACGTCCGGCGCCGGCACCATATGCGGCAGGCCGGTCGAGTGATCGGCGACCTTGTCGTGGTCGAAGCGGACGGCGCCGGGAATGTGCCCGGCCGCGTATTCGGCATCCCCGTCGCGGTTCTGCGCGGGAAGATAGAAGGAGGCGTCGAGGATCTTGAGGTCGGGGCTGCCGAGCTCGTTGTGAAGCCACTCGGACGAAACGACGAAACGGCTGGTTTCACTCATGTTATATCTCCTTTGGGCCGATATATCAGGCCTCTGCGCCGGGCTCGCCGAACCGGATGCGGAACCGGCGGTTTTCCTTGCCCTTCTTCTCGATCTTGGCGATATGAATCGCCCCGACCTCCTGCGTTTCGGAGACATGTGTTCCACCGCAGGGCTGGCTGTCAACGCTGGAATTTTCGCCTATGCAGACGAGGCTGACCCGCCCGAGACCCATCGGCGGGCGCACGTTCTTCGACTTGACGATGCCCGGATTGGCGGCAAGCTCCTCGTCGGTGATCCACTGCACGTAGACGGGGTGGTTCTGGCCGACGAGCTCCATCAGCCTGGCGGTTACCTCCTGCCGGTCGATCGTGTCGGTCATGTCGAAATCGACGCGCGACTCCTCTTCGCCGACGGCGGCCCCGGTGATCGGATACTGGCAGACGACGGAGAGAAGATGGCAGGCGGTGTGCATGCGCATCAGCTTGTAGCGGCGCTGCCAGTCGATATGCATGACCAGGTTTTCGCCGACCAGCGGCTGGGCTTCACCTTCCAGGGGCACATGGAGGACGATATCCTTTGTGGCGCCGTGTCTGGTCTGCCCAAGCTGGATTTTGGTGCCGTCGGCGCGTTCGAGAAAGCCTGTATCGCCCGGCTGACCGCCGGACGCGGCATAAAAACAGGTGCGATCGAGCTCGATGCCGCCGTCCTCGTGGATGGCCGTCACCACCGCTTCTGCTGTCGATAGATAGAAGTCGTCGCGGTAGAGAGCTTCAACGGGCATGGATCACTCTGTTCTTTGAAGGGTATCAGACCGTCTGGAAGGGAATGTCGATCTGCCGTTTCTGCGTCAGCCACGCCGGTACCGGCAAGCCCTTGGATTTCAGGAAATCCGGGTTGAAAAGCTTGGACTGATAGCGGTTGCCGTAGTCGCAAAGCACCGTCACGATCGTGTGGCCGGGACCGAGATCCCTGGCGAGGCGAACGGCGCCGGCGATGTTGATGCCGGTCGAGCCGCCGAGGCAGAGGCCTTCGTGCTCGACCAGGTCGAAGATATAGGGCAGCGCTTCCGCATCCGGGATCTGGTAAGCGAAGTCCGGCTTGAAACCTTCGAGATTGGCGGTGATGCGGCCCTGGCCGATGCCCTCGGTGATCGAATTGCCTTCCGACTTGAACTCGCCATGGGCGTAGAATTCATAAAGGGCGGCACCTTCCGGATCAGCGATGCCGATCTTGATGTCCGGGTTGCGGGCCTTGAGGCCGAGGGCGACACCGGCAAGCGTACCGCCTGAGCCGACTGCGCAGATGAAGCCGTCGACCTCGCCGCCGGTCTGCTCGAAGATCTCGGGCGCCGTGGTCTGGACATGGGCTTCCCGGTTGGCGACGTTGTCGAACTGGTTGGCCCAGATCGCGCCGGCGGGTTCGGTCCTTGCAAGCTGCTCGGCAAGGCGGCCCGAGATTTTCACGTAGTTGTTCGGGTTCTTGTAAGGGACCGCGGGAACCTCGACCAGTTCGGCACCAAGCAGCTTCAGCGCGTCCTTCTTTTCCTGGCTCTGGGTTTCCGGGATGACGATGACGGTGCGGTAGCCAAGCGCCTTGGCGACCAGGGTCAGGCCGATGCCGGTATTGCCGGCCGTGCCTTCGACGATGACGCCGCCGGGGCGCAGGAGCCCCTTCTTTTCAGCGTCGCGGATGATGTAGAGCGCTGCCCGATCCTTGACCGATTGGCCGGGGTTCAGGAACTCCGCCTTGCCGAGGATTTCGCAGCCGGTCGCTTCGGAAGCGCCGTTCAGCCGGATGAGGGGCGTGTTGCCGATCACGTCGAGGACGGAGGAATGGGAGGTCATCGGGGGTGCCTTCTTGTTCATCGCACATGTAAACAGGGTCTTTTCGGCGGACAAGGACCCGGAGGCAAGAAATTCTGTTTCCGGAAAGGGTTTGCCCCCGTAAAATCCATCTATCCGAGGCCGGATCCGCGGTTGCGAGGGGCGAGTGAAAGAGGGTTCGAAGTGCCGTCCTCTAATGTATCGACAAGCCCTTAAAAAAATCGGCCCTATTATATTGGAAGTAGTAATCCAAATTTCTCTCCATGCGTATAGACGTACAGTTAAAGCAGAGACGAAACCGCTTTCGGCGACGCGTTGACCTCGCTTTGACCGGATTTTTGCATAAAACTGGCATTTTGGACATGCTGCGGAACCTTGAACGGCTGGATCTTCTGATCGCGCATTACGTGTCCGGCTCACTTCCGGAGCCGGCTCACGTTCTCGTCGGTTCGCATCTGGCAATGCAGGCCTCCGCCGCGAAACTGGCCGGTCTCATGGAGGGCCTTGCCGGTGAGATCCTGCATATGACCCCGCCCGTGGCATTGTCGGCCCGCGAGCGGCGATTGGCTGAGATCTTCGCCTCTGCCGCGCCGGCGGAGCCTCCTGCCGGGATTTTCGAAAAATCGGAATTCCCCGCGCCGCTGCGTGCCTATGCGGGCACGGACCTTGCCGATATCAGATGGAAAACGAAACTCCCGGGATTGCGCCATCACGTCATCGAAAGGTCGAAGGATGTCGAGACGAGCCTTTTGTGGGTACGGCCGGGAAGGGCGCTGCCCCAGCACGGCCATCAGGGGCTTGAACTGACCTTGGTGCTCGACGGCGAATTTCGCGACCATCGCGGCAATTTCGGCAAAGGTGATATCTCGATCGCGGACGAAACACTGGACCATCGGCCGATCGCGGGCAAGCGCGAGCCGTGTCTCTGTTTTTCCGTGCTGTTCGCGCCGATCGCCCTTTCCGGCTCCACCCTCCGGCTTTTCGGCGATCTGATCGGTCTCTGAACCATCACGGCCGGCGACCGCCGGCCCATTCGTTCAGTTCAGATGCAGTTGCGCTTCGCTGACCGCTTCTTCGAATTGCTGGCGCGCTTCCTCCGGCGATCTGCGCCCATCGAGCGCTGCCCGGCAGACGCTGCGCGCCTTGACAAAGTGTGGTCCGCGCATATCCGGCCACCGATCCGTCAGGAGCGCAAGCGCCTCGAACGGTCCGTTGATGACCTCAGTACCGAGTTGCCCGAAGGCGACGCGCACCGGTTTTTGCCAACTTGCCTGCGGCATCTTTCGTTTCCTCCCTGGATACCAACCTTGAAAAACGACGAAGCAAGCAATTGGTTCCGTCGGATGCCAAAAAAATTTCATCGGCAGGCGATGGCCAAAAAAACGAGCCGCCGTACCTTTCGATACGACGGCTTCCGGTCAGCAATACGGGGCGATTATTCGACGACCTGAACCACAGTGTGGGTGCGCGGATCGACGATGACGCGCTGCTGGTTGACGACCGCATAGGCATAGGTCGGCGATTCCGGGATGGGGGTGAGGACGACCTGTTGCGGGATTGGCTGGCCGACGACGACGCGCTCCTGCACCACCACGGACTGCTGGACAGGTTGCTGGCGTACATAGGTGACGACCCGTTCCGGCGGCGGATCGATCGCCGTGCCGGCGACCGCGCCGACCACGCCGCCCACGGCAGCACCGACCGGTCCACCGACGATTGCACCGGTAACCGCACCGCCCACGGCACCGTTGACCGTGCTCTGCTGGGCCATGGCGCCGGTCGCGAGGAGACCGATCGCGGCGGAGAGAATGATGAGCTTTTTCATGGTCACTTCCTTTCGGTTGAAGTGGCCGGAGAACGTGGCGGCATCATCTTTCGTTCCGCTGCGATGGGCGCTTAGGACTTCAGTCCTAGTAGGACAGCTTGGGATACCAGTGCGGCGCGCGGCCTTCCGGGGTAGAGTCGAGGATCGTCCAGATAGGCATCAGATCGGGTGCGCCGCGCGGGTCCTGGCCGGGGTCGGCAGTGGCACCGCCCATCTCGCCGCTCCAGAAATGCCGCATGGTTCCATCCCGGCGGGTGAACACATTGAAGGCCGCGTCATCGCCGCCGTCCTTGCTGAGCGCATGGTAATCCCGGCTGAACTCGCCGCTCGTATCCGAATAGAGCGGCAGATGATGCCAGCCGCGCTCCCGTTTGAAATCGGTCAGGCGCTGCAGCGGCGAGCGTGCGACGACCGCGAACGCGACACGCTGCTGGATGTCCGGAACCTCGCCGTCCCAGGAGGAGAGCAGCGAGGTGCACATCGGGCAGGGCCGCTCCCGCTCCGGACCGAACATATAGCTGTAGATGACCAGCGTTTCCTTGTCTCCGAACAGTTCCTCGAGCGAGATCGTGCCGTTCACGCCCTCGAACGTGTAGTTCTTCGGCACATGCCCGCCCGGCGGCAGATGGCGTCGCTGCTCGGCCACGCGCTCGATATGGCGGCGGAGCTCGATTTCCTCGGCAAGAAGCGCATCCCGCGCCTCCCTGTATGCGGCGCTTTCGTTGGGAAAGTGCACGCCGTTCTTTCTCGCAAGTTCGACTGCTGGTGTGAGGCTCTGCATATCCATGACATTCCTCCATCTGTAATGGTCGGGCAGGAGACTTGGCCTTGCCCCCATTGATATTGATATAGTCGCCGAATTGTGGGCGAACACGGGCTCGCCCACATAAAGGACGTGCGCCGGCGGCCTATTCCGACAGCCGCGTGGGAAAAGTGAACCGGAACTGGGGGAGCAAGATGTCAGGGCGATTTCTGATCGAGGGACCGGAAGACGCACGCGTCACGATCTTGCTGGCGCATGGCGCCGGCGCACCGATGGATTCGGCAGCGATGACTGCGGCGGCGAAAGCCCTGTCGGCCAGGGGTTTTCGCGTGGCGCGTTTCGAATTCGGCTACATGGCGGCGCGCCGTACCTCCGGCGATCGCAATCCGCCGCCGCGGGCCGAGACGCTTAATCCCGAATACAAGGCGGCGATCGCCGAACTCGACGCGAAGGGACCCCTGATCATCGGCGGCAAGTCGATGGGCGGCCGGGTGGCGAGCATGATCGCCGACGAGCTTTACACGGAGGGCAGGATCGCCGGCCTGTTGTGCCTTGGTTATCCGTTCCATCCTCCGGGAAAACCGGAGCAGCTCCGCACCCAGCATCTCAAGGGGCTCAGAACCCCGGCGCTGATCTGCCAGGGAACCCGCGATGAATTCGGCACCCGCGAAGAAGTGCCCGGCTACGAACTCTCGAAAGCCATCGAAATCCTCTGGCTGGAGGATGGCGACCACGACCTGAAGCCGCGCAAGACGATCTCCGGGCTTTCAGCCGCCGACCATCTCGCGACGATGGCGGAAACCGTGCTGGCCTGGACTGCACGGTTGAAGCCCTGAATGAGGCCCAAGCCCCGACATCAGCGGCTCCTGGGGGCGTTCGATGCTGTCGTCGAGGCTGACTATGGCTAGACCACAAACTTCCCATTTGATGTTACGAACTATTTAGTACAAAATGGCATCGCTGATGCCGGCTCGAAGCGGGAGGTCGCTCGCCGGTGCATCTGAGGAGCCTCTTCGGTCACGTTCCGAGGAATATGGGAGGGAGCGCATGAAAACGTCGATAGCCACGGTTTCGATCAGCGGAGAGTTGCCCGAGAAGCTGGAAGCGATTGCCAAGGCCGGTTTCGATGGGGTTGAAATCTTCGAAAACGATTTCCTCGCCTTCGACGGCAGCCCCTCGGATGTCGGGAAAATGGTCCGCGATCATGGCCTGGAGATCACCCTGTTCCAGCCGTTCCGGGATTTCGAGGGCATGCCCGCCACGCATCGCGGTCGCACCTTCGATCGCGCCGAACGCAAGTTCGACGTCATGCAGGAGCTCGGCACCGACCTTGTCCTCGTCTGCTCCAACGTCTCGCCGGTCTCGCTCGGCGGCATCGACCGGGCGGCGGCCGATTTCCACGAACTCGGGGAACGGGCCGCCAAACGCGGGTTGAGAGTAGGCTATGAGGCGCTCGCCTGGGGCCGGCATATCAACGACCACCGCGATGCCTGGGAGATCGTGCGGCGTGCCGACCATCCGAATATCGGGCTGATCCTCGACAGCTTTCACACCCTGTCGCGCAAGATCGACATCAATTCGATCCGCTCCATCCCCAAGGACAAGATCTTCATCGTTCAGCTTGCCGATGCGCCGCTGATCGATATGGACCTGCTCTACTGGTCGCGGCATTTCCGCAACATGCCGGGCGAGGGCGATCTGCCGGTGACGGCCTTTACCACCGCGATCGCCGAGACCGGTTACGACGGTTATTTCTCGCTGGAAATCTTCAACGACCAGTTCCGTGGCGGGTCGAGCCGGGCGATTGCCGATGACGGCTACCGATCGCTCATCTATCTCGGCGACCAGGTGCGGCGCAGCCCGAACGCATCGGGCCTGACGGTCCGCGACATGCCCGATCGCGCGACGGTCAAGGGCGTCGGTTTCGTGGAATTCTCCTCCGACGAAAAGGATGCGGCCGATCTTGCCGCGATCCTCCGAACGCTCGGTTTCCGCAAGACGGCCATGCACAAGTCGAAGAAGGTCAGCCTCTACAGCCAGGGCGATATCCGCCTCCTCGTCAATACCGACGAAAGGGGATTTGCCAACGCCTCGTTTGCCGTCCACGGCACCTCTGCCTATGCGATGGCTCTGGTCGTAGAGGATGCGGGGCAGGCGTTCGAAAGGGCGGTGGCGCTCGGGGCTGAACCGTTCCGGCAGCAGGTGGCGGAGGGCGAGGTGGAGATACCGGCGATCCGCGGCGTCGGCGGCGGGCTCGTCTACCTGATCGACGACAAGAGCAATCTCGGCCGTTTTTCCGAGATCGATTTCCAGCCTGTCAACGAAGAGGGCGAAACCGAGGTGGCGCCGGCGCATCTTGAGCATATCGATCATATCGCCCAGACGGTCGCCTACGAGGAAATGCTGACCTGGCTGCTTTTCTACACCTCGATCTTCGAGACGCAAAAGACGCCGATGGTCGACATCATCGATCCGGCCGGCGTGATACGCAGCCAGGTGGTCGAAAACAGCTCCGGCACGCTGCGGATCACCTTGAACGGTGCCGAGAACCGCCGCACGCTCGCCGGTCATTTCATCGCCGAAAAATTCGGATCCGGCGTCCAGCATCTCGCCTTCCAGACCGACGACATCTTTGCGACGGCCGCTGCGCTGCGCAAGAACGGTTTCAAGCCGCTTGCCATCTCGCCCAACTACTATGGCGACGTCGAAGCCCGCTTCGGCCTCGACGCCGAGCTTTCGGAGCGGCTGAAGGAAGAGAACATCCTCTACGACCGCGACGAGCACGGTGAATATTTCCAGCTTTACAGCATGACCTATGGCGAGGGCTTCTTCTTCGAGATCGTCGAACGGCGCGGCTATCGCGGCTACGGCGCCCCGAACGCCATCTTCCGGATCGCGGCACTGAAGAGGGCGCTTCGCCCTGAAGGCATGCCGAGGATTTAAACGGCGCCGGGACGGCTTGGTCACCAACTGGTGATGCCCGGTCAGGGCCGCGCTCCGCTCGACCTATTGCGGTGTCTGCACAGCTCTCGGGCAGACGCCGAAATGGCCGCCTTCCATGTGGACGAAGGCGACGCCGCCCTCTTCGAAGGCGAGGCGCAGCTGCGCCTCCGTCGCGCGGTGGAGGTCGTGCCGGCTGCCTTCGTAATCGCGGATGGTGCTGCGCGACACACCCGACCGGTCGGCGAGATCGGTCTGCGTCCAATCCAGAAACCCCCGGGCGGCGCGACACAAGGCCGGCGTCAAAATTGCGTTCTTTGCGGCTTGACCCATCTCACCAAACTGCCCATATTGGTCAACATCTCCCATATATGGCAATTTGGATTCGATTGCTAGATGGGGCATTCGCAGGCATCTTCGCATCAGGCGCTGGGCGAAGCGCAGCACATGGAAAGGCCGGAGCATTGGGATAACGTCAGGACCATATCTTCTTCTTTTCCTCCTGGTCCTGCCTTTTCTCGGAAGCCTGGTCTCCGTATCTCTGCTGCGAACCCGTTCGCGCGTCCTGCCGTCCTGGGTGGCCGGCGCCACCGCGCTCCTCTCCCTGTTGATCGTCGCCTCTTTCTATCCAAGCGTCACCAATGGCGGCGTGCTGCGCTTCGAGGGCACTTGGCTGCCGCAGCTCGGCCTCAACTTCACTCTTCGGATGGACGGTTTCGCCTGGCTCTTCTCCATGCTGATTGCCGGCATCGGCTTTCTCGTGGTCGTCTACGCCCGCTATTACATGTCGGAAGACGATCCGGTTCCGCGCTTCTTCTCCTTCCTTCTCGCCTTCATGGGCGCGATGCTCGGCATCGTCATCTCAGGCAATGTCATTCTGCTGTCGGTGTTCTGGGAACTGACCAGCATCTTCTCCTTCCTGCTGATCAGCTACTGGCACAACAATGCCGCTGCCCGTGACGGCGCCCGCATGGCGCTGACGATCACCGGGATTGGCGGTTTCTGCCTGCTGATCGGGCTGCTGCTACTCGGCAACATCGTCGGCAGCTACGACCTCGACAAGATTCTTGCCGCCGGCGACGTCATCCGCGGCCATTCCCTCTATGTGCCGGCCCTGGTCTTCATCCTGCTCGGCGCATTGACCAAGAGCGCCCAGTTCCCCTTCCATTTCTGGCTGCCCAATGCCATGTCGGCGCCGACCCCGGTCTCGGCCTTCCTGCATTCGGCGACCATGGTGAAGGCCGGCGTCTTCCTGCTGGTGCGGTTCTGGCCGGCTCTGTCGGGAACCTACGAATGGTTCTATCTGGTCGGGCTGGCGGGCATCATCACGCTGGTGCTCGGCGCCTATTTCGCGATGTTTCAGCAGGACCTGAAGGGGCTGCTCGCCTATTCGACGATCAGCCATCTCGGCCTCATCACCACGCTCCTGAGCCTCGGCAGTCCGCTCGCGACCGTCGCGGCGATCTTCCACATGGTCAACCATGCGACCTTCAAGGCTTCGCTGTTCATGGCCGCCGGCATCATCGACCACGAGACCGGCACGCGCGACATGCGACGATTGAGCGGGCTTTTCCGGTATCTGCCGATCACCGGCACGCTTGCCATGGTGGCGAGTGCCGCGATGGCGGGCGTTCCTCTGCTGAACGGCTTCCTGTCGAAGGAAATGTTCTTTGCGGAAGCGGTCGAAACCCATGCGGATTCCATACTCGACCGCATCCTGCCCTATGTGGCGACCCTCGCCAGCGCCTTCAGCGTCGCCTATTCGCTGCGCTTCATCCACACGGTGTTCTTCGGGCCGCCGCCGACGGACCTGCCGAAACCGAAGCCTCATGAGCCGCCGCGCTGGATGCGTTTTCCGATCGACCTTCTCGTCGTCGCTTGCCTGATCGTCGGGATCATTCCGGCGATTTCGATCGGACCTTTCCTGCATACAGCCGTCGTCAGCGTGCTGGGTCCGGAGACCCCGGAATACAGCCTTTCCATCTGGCACGGCGTCAACCTGCCGCTGATCATGAGCGCGACTGCGCTGATCGGCGGCACGCTGCTCTATCTCTCGCTCCGCAAATATCTCGCGACCTGCGAGGACGGCCCGCCGATCCTGCGCAACCTCAAGGGCCAGCGTATCTTCGAGCGGGTTCTCGTGGAAGTGTCCTGGCGCTGGGCCCGCTCGCTCGAACGCCGCTTCGGCACCCGCAATCTCCAACCGCAGCTTCGCTGGGTGGTGGCGACCGGTTTCCTCGCCGGGCTCCTGCCGCTCTATCTCTCCGGTTTCGAAACCCGCGACATCGCCTTTTCCGGCATCGATCTAGCCTTTGCCGCGATCTGGCTGCTTGGCATCTGCCTCGCCTTCGGCACCGCATATCTCGCCAAATACCATCGCCTTGCAGCCCTCGTCATGCTCGGCGGCGTCGGGCTGATCGTCTGCATCACCTTCGTCTGGCTGTCGGCGCCGGATCTCGCCATCACCCAGCTCCTCGTCGAGATCGTCACTACCGTCCTCATCCTTCTCGGCCTGCGCTGGCTGCCGAAGCGGACGGAGGGACTGGCCGAGTCCATCACCCTGCGCGCTCGTTTCCGCCGCTTCCGGGACCTGGCGCTCGCCGTCGTCTGCGGCATCGGCATGACCTTCATCGCCTATGCCGTCATGACCATGCCGGTGCCGGATACGATCGCCAACTATTTCCTCGAGAACGCCTATTCGCAGGGCGGCGGGCGCAATGTCGTCAACGTCATCCTGGTGGATTTCCGCGGCTTCGATACGCTCGGCGAGATCGCCGTGCTCGGCGTCGTGGCGCTGACGGTGTTCGCGCTGCTTCGCCGTTTCCGTCCCGCTGATGACAGCATGGATCTGCCGGAGCAGCAGCGGATCCAGAACAGTTTCGATGAGGATCGTCCGGAGCGTTCGGCCGGCGATACGGTGCGCGACTACCTGCTCGTGCCCTCGGTCATCATGACCTGGCTTTTCCCGGTGATCATCACCTTCGCCGTTTATATTTTCATGCGCGGTCACGACATGCCGGGCGGCGGTTTTTCGGCCGGGCTGACGCTGTCGATCGCATTCCTGCTGCAATATCTGGCCGGCGGCACGCGCTGGGCGGAAGATCGCCTGCGCATTCTGCCATTGCGCTGGATGGGGGCGGGCATACTCACCGCCTCGGCGACGGGCATCGGCGCCTGGTTCTTCGGCTACCCGTTCCTGACCTCGCATTTCCAGTATGTCGACCTGCCGCTGATCGGCAAGATGCCGGCCGCCACCGCGCTGCTCTTCGATCTCGGCGTGTTCTCGCTGGTGGTCGGCTCCACGGTCCTCATTCTCGTGGCGCTGGCGCACCAGTCGATCCGCATCAACCGCCTGCGGGCGATCGATGCGGCGCGGACGGAGGAGGGCTGATGGAACTTGTTCTTGCCACTGCAATCGGTGTGATGACGGGCTGCGGCGTCTGGCTGATCCTGCGCCCGCGCACCTATCAGGTCATCGTCGGCCTTTCGCTTCTCTCCTATGCTGTCAATCTCTTCATCTTCGGCGTCGGAGGCGTGAAGACCAATGTCCCGCCGATCCTCGTCGATGGCGTTCCCAATTCGACGCTTGCAGATCCGGTGCCGCAGGCGCTGGTGCTGACGGCCATCGTCATCGGGTTCGCGACGACCGCGCTGTTCCTCGTCGTGCTGCTGGCGTCCCGGGGCTTGACCGGCACCGACCATGTCGACGGGAGGAACGATCCGAGATGAGCGGCTGGACCCATCACCTCATCATCGCGCCGATCCTGGTGCCGCTGGTCGTCGCCGCGCTCCTGCTGTTCTTCGACGAGCGCCAGCGCGTCGTAAAGGCGATGATCAGCTTTACATCGACGCTGATCCTGGTCGCCGTCTCGCTCTCGCTTCTGCGGATCGAAAGCGGCCCGAACGACTTTGACGGCGTCTACCTTCTTGGAAACTGGGCGGCGCCGTTCGGCATCGTGCTGGTTCTCGACGCGCTGTCGGCGCTGATGCTGCTGCTGACGGCGCTGCTCTCCGTCGCTGCGCTGGTCTTTTCGCTGGCCCGCTGGCATGCGGTCGGCGCGCATTTCCACACCATGTTCCAGCTTCTGCTGGTGGGTCTGAACGGCGCATTCCTGACCGGCGACCTGTTCAATCTCTTCGTCTTCTTCGAAGTGATGCTGGCGGCATCCTATGGATTGCTGCTGCACGGCTCCGGTTCGCTGCGCGTCAAGGCGGGCATGCACTATATCGCCGTCAACCTCGCCGCAGCACTTCTGTTCCTGATCGGGGTGAGCCTGATCTACGGCACCGCCGGCACGCTCAACATGGCCGATCTTGCAGCCCGCATTCCCGATATCGAGCCGGACCGGCGGATGCTGATGGAAGCGGGAGCGGGCGTGCTCGGCATCGCCTTCCTCATCAAGGCCGGCATGTGGCCGCTCTGCTTCTGGCTGCCGACCGCCTATAGCGCCGCCTCCGCCCCGGTCGCCGGCATATTCGCGATCATGAGCAAGCTCGGCATCTACATCATCCTGCGGCTGACCATGCTGCTCTTCGGCGAAGGACCTTCCGCCGGTTTCGGCGCCGACGTGCTTCTCTACGGAGGCCTCGCGACCCTGATCTTCGGCACAATCGGCGTGCTGGCGTCGCAGGCGCTGGGAAGGCTTGCCGGTTTCTCGGTTCTGGTCTCTTCGGGCACGCTGCTCATGGTGCTCGGCATCAATGACGGGGCGATCTCGTCCGGCGCGTTGCTCTACCTCGTCAGTTCGACGCTGACGATCAGCGCCTTCTTCATGCTGATCGAACTGGTGGAACGCGGCCAGGATGCCGGCGCGATCGTGCTTGCCGTCACCATGGAGGCCTATGGTGACGCGGACGACGACGAGCCGGAGGAAGGCGACGGCGTCACCATGCCGGGCACGATGGCGATCCTCGGCATCTGCTTTGCCGCCTGCGGCATCCTTCTCTCCGGCCTGCCGCCGCTTTCCGGCTTCATCGCCAAGTTCGCGATGCTGTCGGCGATGATGGGGACCGGCGCGATCGGCGTGCCGCCGACGGCGCCCGTCTGGGTTCTGGTCTTCCTCGTCATCCTCTCCGGCATCGCAGCATTGATATCGATGACGCGCGCCGGCATCCGCACCTTCTGGAGCTCACTTGAGGGAACCGTGCCGCGCGTCCTCGTTATCGAGATCGTGCCGGTGATGTTCCTGCTTTTCCTGACCTTGGCTCTGACTGTCCAGGCCGGACCCGCGATGCAGTACATGGACACCACGATCCGCAGCCTCAGCGACCCGAGGATCTATATCGACGCTGTGCGCAACGCAGCGCCCGTTGCCGATTATGACGGCGTCCCCTCGGCGAACGCAGGGAGCAAGTGATGCTGCCCTATCCGCTGCTCACCTTGTCGCTGATCCTGATGTGGCTGCTGCTCAACGGCTTCACGCCCGGCCATCTCGTGCTCGGCGTCCTGGTCGCCGTCTTCTCCTCATGGGCGATGGCGTCGCTGCGCCCGGACAAGCCGAGGCTCGCCAAATGGTACCTGCTGCCGAAACTGTTCGGGATCGTGCTCTACGATATCGTCAAATCGAATATCGCCGTGGCGCGGATTATTCTCAGGAGCGGCCGGCGAAGCCACAATCCAGGCTTCCTGACCGTCCCGTTGGACATCGAGAACCACACGGCGATTGCGGTACTCGCCGTGGTGCTGACCAGCACGCCGGGCTCCGCCTGGCTGGAATACGATTCCAACGACCGGACAGTGCTGCTGCATGTGCTCGATATCGACAACGAGGCGGAATGGCGGGACACGATCAAGAACAGGTATGAGAAGCTGCTGATGGAGATATTCGCATGAGCGCCATCATTCTCTTCAGTGCGGTTTCGATCGCGCAACTGATGCTGGCCGCGGCGATGGCGATCGCCTCGCTGCGCATGTTCAGGGGTCCAAGGGCGCAGGACCGCATCATTGGCCTCGATACGCTCTACATCAACGCGATGCTGCTCCTGGTGACCTTCGGCATAGGCACCGGCAGGGTGATCTATTTCGAGGCGGCGCTGGTCATGGGCATGCTGGGCTTCGTGGCGACCGTGGCGCTCGCGAAATTCCTGATGCGCGGGGAGGTGATCGAATGATGCAGTCTGCCGCCGACATGCCCGTCTGGGCAGCAATTGCGGTCGCGTTTTTCCTGCTGATCGGCTCCGGCCTGGCGCTGATCGGTGCGATCGGCTTCCTGCGCCTGCCGACCTTCTACGAGCGCATCCATGCGCCGACGCTCGGCACCAGCTGGGGGATCGGCGGCGTCATGCTGGCCTCGATGATCTTCTTCACGGTGTCCTCGGGGCGTCCGGTCTTCCACGAACTGCTGATCGGCATCTTCGTGACGGTGACGACGCCGATCACCTTCATGCTGCTGGCGCGCGCAGCCCTTCACCGTGACCGTGCGGAAGGCAACGGCAATGTTCCGGACAAGCCGAACAGGAGCCAGCCCGCCGGGGAGGTTCTGGGCGAGAGCGATCCCCGGAGGGGGTAGGGCGCTTCAACTGGTCGGCGAAGGTGGACGGCAATGGTCGACATCTCCGGTCTGCGGGCAGCAGTGCGATGTCCGCTTTTTCCTGATGACAGACTCACTGAGCAACAATATACAGTCAATCCAGGACTAATTATCGGACGCCACGGATGAAGACCTGGAAGCCTGACCTCACCCGTAGCCGCTCCCCGCGCTACATGGCCATCGCCGATGTCATCGAGATGGATTTGCGGAGCGGCAACCTCGTGATCGGTGATCGGTTGCCGCCGCAGCGCGAGCTGGCCAAGGTGCTCAACGTCGACTTCACCACCGTAGCGCGCGGCTATCTGGAAGCCCAGAAGCGTGGTCTGGTTAGTTCGCATGTCGGGCGCGGCACCTTCGTGACCGGCGGTGCCGACAAGGAGCGCCGGGGTTTCGTCTCCGACGCCGCGCCGGATCCGCGCCGGGCCTCGATCGTTGATTTTTCCATGAACATGCCGCCGGAGCCGGACGATCCGGAACTGATTGGCCGGATGCAAGGCGGGCTGACCACCGTCGCCACCAACCTCGTGCCTTTGCTGCGTTATCAGAGTTTCGGCGGTGCCGGCGTCGACAAGGATGCGGCGGCGGTTTGGCTCGGCCGGCGCGGTCTGGTTCCGTCGCAGGAGCGTATCTTCCTCACCCCCGGCGCGCATCCGGCGCTGCTGGCAATCTTCGGCATGCTGGCAAAGCCGGGCGAGACGGTGCTGTCGGAGAACATCACCTATCCCGGCATGCGCTCGATCGCCGCGCAACTGCGGTTGACCCTTGTCGGCCTGCCGATGGATGAGGAGGGCATTCTGCCGGCAGCCTTTGCCGAGGCCTGCGAGAAGAAGAAGCCGAAGGCACTCTATCTCAATCCGATCCTGCAGAACCCGATGACGCTAACCGTTCCGGAACGGCGTCGCGAGGAGATCTGCGCCGTGGCGCGAAAATATGGCGTGCCGATCGTCGAGGATGATGCCTACGGATTCATTCCCCTGCGCGCCCCGGCACCGCTGGCGGCGATCGCTCCGGACCTGACCTGGCATATCGGCGGGCTTTCCAAATCTCTCGGCGCCGGCCTCAGGCTCGCCTATGTCGTCGCCCCGGATACCAGGGCCGCGTGGCCCTTCGTCAGCGCCATGCGCGCCAACAACGTCATGGCGTCGCCGCTGTCGGCAGCACTCGCCACCCGTTGGATCGAGGATGGCACGGCCGACAACATCCTGCACTTCGTCAGGACCGAAGCGATGGCCCGACAGGCGCTGGTCGCAAACATACTGCCGCAGGGCAGCTATCGCGGCGACCCGCTCAGCTTCAACATCTGGCTGCCGTTGGCACAGGGCTGGACCCGCTCGACGTTCGGCAGCCACATGCGTTCCGCCGGCATCGGCGTTGTGGCGAGTGACGCCTTCTGCGTCGACGGCCTGGCTCCGGAAGCGGTGCGCGTATGCCTCGGCGGTCCCATCCAGCGGCCGGCGCTCGAGGCTGCTCTGGAATTCATGGGACATGCGCTGCAAAGCTCGCCCGAAATGGCCGGCTCCTTCTTCTGATCTCTCCTCTCTGCGATCCATGGCCGGAATGCCTGCGGCATTCTGGCTAATCGACTCATTGAATGCATCAATCTATATAATGACTGCAATCAATACGATTTGATCGCTTTGCTCCCAAGGACGATGATCATGGATCACGAATGGCCTCCTCTCCCTCCCATGCAGACCGGTATCCGCGGGCGCTGCCCGCGTTGTGGTCAGGGGCATCTGTTCGACGGCTTCCTGACGCTCAGCCGGAAATGCGAAGCCTGTGGACTGGACTATTCCTTCGCCGACCCCGCCGACGGCCCGGCCTTCTTCGTGATGTGCTTTGCCTGCGTGCCGAGCGTGCTTCTCGGCGTCTGGCTGGAAGTGCAGTATCAGCCGGCCTGGTGGGTTCACCTGCTGGTAACATTGCCCTTCATGCTTCTCACCTGCATCCCGCCGCTTCGGCCGCTGAAGGGTTGGCTGGTGGCGAGCCAGTACTTCTACAAGGCGGAAGAAGGAAAGCTGGTGAGACGCGCCAGCTAGGTCGCATCATTTGCCGAGATTGACTGGAGCGTCGAGGAAAGTTTTCAATTCCCGCGCGGCTGCGCTGCCTGCACGGTTCGCCCCGATCGTCGAAGCGGATGGGCCGTAGCCGACCAGGTGGATGCGCGGGTCCTTGGCGACCTGCGTCGCCAGCCGACCGGTCATCAGGATGCCGCCGCTCGCCTCGCGCAGTTGCAGCGGGGCGAGGTGATCGAGCGAGCTGCGAAAGCCCGTGCACCAGAGGATCACATCGGCCCGTTGCTCGGACCCGTCCGTCCAGCGTATCCCGTGTTCGGTGATCTCGGAAAACATCGGCAACCTTTTCAGCGCGCCTCGTTCGCGCGCCGCCTGGATCGCCGGCGTGACGGGCAGGCCGGTCACCGAAACCACTGATCCCGGTGGAAGGCCCTGGCGAACACGATCTTCCACGAGCGCTACGGCGGCATGCCCGACCTCCGGGGTGAAGGGCTCGTCGCGGAATTGCGGCTCCCGTCGCGTCACCCAGGTGGTCGAGGTGACGCGGGAGATCTCGTCGAGCAACTGGATCGCCGAAATCCCGCCGCCGACCACGACGACATGCTGTCCGGCAAATTCCTCGGCGGTGCGATAATCCCGCGTATGGAGCTGCCGCCCATGGAAACGGTCAGCGCCGGGATAATCGGGAATGTAGGGCGATTCCCATGTGCCGGTGGCATTGATCAAGCCTCGCGCCGAAAAGGCACCGCGGTCGGTTTCGACCCTCAACCGGTCGCCCCTGGGGCAGACGACCGTTACCTTGACGGGACGATGGACGCGCAGATCGAAGGCCGCTTCGTAGGCCGCAAAATATTGCGGCACGGCGACCGATGCTTTAACCAGATTGGCTGAAGTATCGACTACCTCCTCGAACCGCATTCCGGGGAGATCATGGACACGGTTGGCAGTGGCGAGCGTCAGGGACGGCCAGCGAAACTGCCAGGCACCGCCAGGCTCCGGAGACTGGTCGAAGACCACGAAGTCTCTGTCCGGCGCAAGGCTGAGTTTCCGCAGGTGATAGGCCGAAGACAGGCCCGCCTGACCCGCTCCGATCACGACGATATCGACCTTGACTGCCACCCGGGCGTGCTTGGGTCCGTCGTTAGCAAGGTGATCCGGTTCGGGGTCTGCAGCCATGCGGAATATCCATGCCATTGACGGGGCGAGGGGTGGGTAGACGAGGCTTATACGGCCACGAAAGGCGCTTCAAGCAAAACGGGCCGCAGGGGCGCCGGGAGAGCTGCCGGGCCTCAATTTCATATAGGGACACCCATGGTCGAGTGCCCCAGGTGCTCGCTCTGGCCGCCGGACCTGTGCCATAGTGCGGTCCTTCCGACGAAAGCGATTCCATGCCACCGACCCCAGACCGCATCGATCCCCTGTTTGACAGACAAGGCACGAGAAATCCGCTCGACGTGCTGAAGCGTGTGTACGGCTATTCGTCGTTCCGGGGGAAACAAGCGGCTGTCGTCGAGCAGGTCGTATCGGGTGGCGATGCCGTGGTGCTGTTTCCGACCGGTGCGGGCAAATCGCTCTGCTTCCAGATCCCCGCCCTCTGCCGCGATGGCGTCGGCATCGTCGTTTCGCCGCTGATCGCGCTGATGCGCGACCAGGTGGAGGCGCTGAAGCAGCTCGGCGTGCGCGCCGCCGCCCTCAACTCCTCGCTGACACGCGAAGAATTCGTCGATGTCCGCCGGGCGATCACCAACGGCGATCTCGATCTCCTCTATGTGACCCCCGAGCGCATCGTCACGCCGGCCTTCAAGGAGATGATCGGCAATGCAAGGATCGCATTGTTCGCGATCGACGAGGCACATTGCGTCTCGCAATGGGGCCACGATTTCCGCCCGGAATATCGCGAGCTCGGCCATCTAGCAGAATATTATCCGGGCGTGCCGCGCATGGCGCTGACGGCGACCGCCGATCCCCACACGCGCGAAGACATCATCGACAAGCTCGCTCTGCGCTCGGCCGAAGTGTTCACAACGTCATTCGACCGACCGAACATCGCCTATGAGATCGTCGAGCGCGATCAGCCGCGCCAGCAGCTCTTGCGTTTTCTCTCCCGCCACAATGGGTCGAGCGGCATCGTCTATTGCCTGTCGCGGGCCAAGGTCGAGGATACGGCAGAGTGGCTGAACGGCCAGGGTATTCGCGCCCTTGCCTATCACGCCGGCATGGACCGCAGCATGCGCGATGCCAATCAGGACGCGTTCCTGAAGGAAGAGGACCTCTGCCTGGTCGCCACCGTCGCCTTCGGCATGGGCATCGACAAGCCGAACGTGCGCTACGTCGCCCATCTCGATCTGCCCGGTTCGGTGGAGGCCTACTACCAAGAGACCGGCCGCGCGGGCCGCGACGGGCTACCGTCCGACGTCTGGATGGCCTATGGCATGGCCGATGTCATCCAGCGCGGCCGGATGATCGACGGCGGCACGTCGGGCGACGATATCAAGCGCGTCGAGCGCGCCAAACTGAATGCGCTGCTCGGCATCTGCGAAACGCCAGGCTGCCGAAGGCAGGCGATCCTCGCTCATTTCGGCGAGGTGCATGGTGGTGAGTGCGGCAACTGCGACACCTGCCTCAAGCCGGTCGAAACCTGGGATGGAACCGACGCCGCCATCAAGGCGCTGGCGGCGATCTACCGGACTGGCGAACGTTTCGGCACAGGCCACCTGATCGACGTGCTGCTCGGGAACCGGAACGAGAAGACCACGCGCTTCGGCCATGCAGACATGCCGGTCTTCGGGGTCGGCAAGGATATTCCATCGAAGACCTGGCAATCGGTTTATCGCCAGCTCCTCGCGGCCGGCTTCGTCAGTGTCGATCATGAGGCGTTTGGCGCGCTGAAGCTGGAAGAGGGCGCGCGCACTGTCTTCAAGCGCGAACGCGAGGTCCGCTTCCGCAAGGACCGCCCGACGACGGGCAAGGCATCGCGAAGCGCGTCGCCGAGCGCGGCAAACGCAAGATCTGCGCTGGAAGGGTCCGATGCCGAACTCTTCGAGGCACTGCGCGTCGCGCGCCTGGGGATTGCCAAGGAGCTTTCGGTGCCGCCCTATGTCGTCTTTCCGGATACGACGCTGGTCGCCTTTGCGACCGCCCGCCCGACGAGCCGCGATGCGTTGCTCGGCATTTCGGGAGTAGGGCAATCGAAGCTCGAGCGTTACGGCGACGCGTTCCTGGCGGTGATCCGGACGCACGAGAGATAAGCAGAAACCATTTATCAGTAGAACGTCGAGTGGAAAGGGGTAACGGCAGCCCCCATCGCCGATGCGTCGCTGGCGATTTCCGAGATGATCAACTTGGGGCCGGGGCGGTGCACGCCATAGCGCGGTCGATCATAAATGCGCGTCCGATCGACCATCATCTGCGCCAGATCGGGGGGAATTTGGCCGCCGAATACGATCGCCTGCGGATCCACGATTGCCCGGATGGCGTTGATGAGGCGATTGTAGGCGGGCGTGACCTCGTCCACCCATTCGGTGACGCCTGGCCAGTTCCGGTCGAAATGTTTGCGCATGTAGCTGATCGAGGGCACGTCGACACCGTTGCGATTCAGCCGCTCGATCAGGTACTGCAGCGCCGGCCGGTGTTTCGATTCTTCCGCGTCGTAGATCCCGGAGAATTCCCCGGCGTTGCCATTGCCGCCAAGCAGCAGTTCCCCGTCGCTGATCAATCCGCCGCCGAAACCGTAGTTGAAGCTCAGATAAGCGAAATGCTTGATATAACGCCCGACGCCGAACATCGCTTCGGCGATTGACCCCGTATTGGCGCCATTGTGCACCCAGACCGGTTTGCCGAAATATTCAGCGAGCAGCGGACCGAGTTCGATCAGCGACCATTCATGCAGCGGCAGGGGCGCATTGTAGCGGGTTCCTCCGACATGATAGCCCGCTATTGCGAAGCCGATGGCGAAAAGAGCCTCCGGGGACAGGTCGTTGAGTTTCTGTGCCTCCGCGAGCCGCGTCCTGACGAGATCGAGGGATTGGGCCATCGTGTGTTCGCGCAGCGTCACGCTGCTTTCGGCGAGGATATTGCCGGCAAGGTCCATCAGGCAGATGCCGATAACGTCGGTATTGACCGAGATGCCGCAGGAATAGGCGTAGCGGGGGTTGAGGCGGATCGTCGGGCTCGGTTGCCCGCGGCCGACGCCAGGTTTTGGAGAGCCGAGCAAGACGACGCCGCGTTCCGCCAACTGGTCGATGATCCGATAGACCGATTGCTGGGTGAGGTCGGTATGATCGGTCACTTCGGAGCGGGAGAGACCGGGGTGACGCCAGATGAGCTTGAGCAGGCTGCGCTCGTTCGGCGAAACGACGCCGCTTTCACCTGCGCGCAGGAATTGGGGCGGGATCAGAACTTCGGGAAAATAGGCCACTGATCCACCTCCGTCGCCGACAATTACCATCGAGGTGTAATAATCGCGGTTGTAATCCGCCGTCTACCTCGCGTTTTCCTTTGCTTAGATGGAAATACCTTGCGCGGCAAGGGTATCGCTTCGTCATTTAATTGTTACACATAAAGTGTAGTAATGCCGCGTTCCGATGCCGATCCCACTCGGCCGATCACCCAAACAGGCGAGGGCAAATGATGAAGATTTCCATTCTGGCGGCGGCTGCCGCCCTGATGGCGGGCGCGTGTTCCGCGCAGGCCGCCAATATCGAGTTCTGGTACGGCAATACGGGCCCTGTCGAATCCGCGATCAAGGCCCAGTGCGATGCTTTCAATGCCGCGCAGCCGCAGCACAAGGTCACCTGCGTCGGCCAGGGCAGCTACGAAGTGTCGATGCAGAAGGCGATCGCCGCCTTTCGTGCCAAGAACCATCCGGTGCTGATCCAGTTCTTCGACGCCGGCACGCTCGACCTGATGCTGTCGAACGCCGTCGTGCCGGTCCAGGAAATCCTGCCCGACGTCAAATGGGACAATTATATCGCCGGCGCCCGCGCCTATTACGAAACGTCCGGCGGCAAGCTGTTCGCACAGCCCTACAATGCCTCGACGCTGCTGTTTTATACGAACAGGACCGAGCTCGAGAAGGCCGGCATCACCCAGACCCCGACCACGTGGGAAGAGGTGATCAACGCCGCCCGCAAGCTCAAGGCTGCCGGCCATGCATGCCCGTTCGTCACCGATGGCGATACCTGGCGTGTGCTGGAGCAGTTCTCCGCCCGCCACGGCCTGCCGATCGCTTCCAGGCACAATGGCTATGATGGCCTCGACGCCGAATACGTCTTCAACACCACCTTCGCCGCCAAGCACCTCCAGAACCTGGTGGACTGGCGCAAGGAAGGCCTGGTCAAGCTCAACGCCGATACCAAGGCCGGCAATTACACCGCCGCCTTCAACGCCGGCGAATGCGCGATGATGGAAGGCTCCTCCGGCTCCTACGCCGCCTCCACCAAGGCCTTCGACGGCAAGTACCAGCTCAGCGTCAACATGGCGCCGATGTACAAGGGTTACGATCGCCACAATACGCTGGTGGGCGGCGCTTCGATCTACGTGATGAAGGGCCATGACCAGGCTCAGGTCGATGGCGCCAAGGCCTTCCTCGACTTCCTGCGCAAGCCGGAACAGCAGATGGCATTCACCGCGGCGACCGGTTACGTCCCCGTCACCAACGACGTGCTCGAGGCGATCAACAACAGCGGCGACGCCAAGGCCGCGAAATACGCGACTGCCGCCATCGGCATCGAGTCGATGAACCAGCCACCGACCGCCGACAGCCGCGGTATTCGCCTCGGCTTCTACGTGCAGTTCCGCGAGATCTTCATGGAAGAGACCCAGAAGGCCTATGGCGGCCAGCAGACCATGCAGGTCTCGCTCGACAACGCCAAGAAGCGTGGCGACGAGTTGTTGCGCCGCTTCGAGCAGACCTACAAGGGCGTCAAGCTGCCTTGATCCAAGCTTGATCGGCGCGGGCGGGACAAAACCTGTCCGTGCCGATCCCTCACTTCGGGCTTTTCCCATGACCTCTGAATCCACCCTCTTCAGCAATCGCTGGCTGCCGGCCCTGCTGGTCGCGCCGTTCATGCTGCTGATCGTCCTTTTCTTCTACGTGCCGATCTTCCAGGCCTTCTACTGGTCCTTCTTTCTCGAACAGCCGTTCGGCGGCGGTTCGATGTTCGTGGGCCTCGACAATTTCGCCCGCGTCCTTTCCGACCGGGAGTTCTGGCAGGCAGGCTGGCGCACCATCCTGTTCATGGTGACCGGATCGTCGCTCGCCGTGCTGGTCCCGCTGATCCTCGCGGTCGCCGCCGACCGGAAGATTCGCCTGTCACTGCCGGCCCGCAACGTGCTGGTCTGGCCGAAGGGCGTCGCGGGCGCTTCGATCGGCGTCGTGTTCGCTTTCGTCTTCAATCCGTTCGTCGGCATCCTGGCGCCGCTCAACCAGGCCTTTCCCGGCATCTGGGCGCCCGGCATCGATGGCACGGATGCCTTCATCACCCTGATCGCCGCGCATGTCTGGGGAGGCATCCCGTTCAATTTCGTCATCCTCCTGGCAGGACTGCAATCGATCCCCCGCACCATGCACCAAGCGGCGGCGATGGACGGGGCAGGGCCCTGGCGGCGGATCTTTGATGTGCAATTGCCGCTGATCATGCCGCAGCTCTTCCTGACGCTGGTGCTGGAATTCACTGAAAGCGTCACCTCCGCCTTCGCGCTGATCGACACGATCACCCATGGCGGTCCGGGCGGCGCGACCACGCTGCTCGTCTACAAGATCTACAAGGATGGTTTCAGCGGCTACGATCTGTCAGGCGCCTCCACCCAGACCGCGATCCTGATGGTCTTCGTCATCCTTCTCACCGCCGCCCAGTTCGTCTTCCTCGGCCGGCGCATCAACTACGAGCGCTGACAGATGATCGAGAACGCACGCTCCCTCAACATCGCCGCGAGCCTGATCCTCTTGGTCGGCATGCTCTATATCCTCGGCCCGCTCTACCTGACGCTGGCGACGGCATCGCAATCCTATGAATTCCTGCTGCGCAATGGGTTTGCCTGGTACCCCGGCGACCAGTTCCTGAACAATGCGGCGCGCATCTTCACCGAGACGCGCATCCCGATCCAGATGTTCAACAGCCTCGCCGTGGCGTTCAGCCTGGCGATCGCGACCTGCATCCTGTCCTTCCTGTCGGCCTATGCCATCGTCTATTTCCGCATCCGCTGGGCAGGCGTCGCCTTCGTATTGATCCTCGCCACCATCATGCTGCCGGTCGATATCCGTGTCATCACCACCTATCAGGTGGCGTCGAACATATTCTCGCCGATCAATGCGTTGCTCGACGTGACGGGCTTGAATGGTGTGATCTCGGAACTCTTCGGAGCGCCCGTCCAGCTCGAACTGAGCGTCCTGAACACCCATTTCGGCCTCATCGCGCCGCTTGCCGCGCACGGCACCGGCACGTTCCTGTTCCGTCAGTTCTTCCGCACCCTGCCGGGAGATTTGTTCAAGGCCGCCCGCATGGACGGGGCGGGGCCAGTCCGCTTCATGTTCGATATCCTGCTGCCCCTGTCGCGCACCAGTTTCGCGGCGCTGTTCGTGCTGACCTTCCTGAGCGGCTGGACGCAGTATCTCTGGCCGCTTGTGGCCTCCTCGACGCCCGACATGCAGACCGCCGTTGTTGGCCTGGCGCGGTTGCTGCCGGATTCGGACGGCACCGTGCCCGACTTTCCGATGATCATGGCGGGCGCCGTGATCGTTTCCCTCGTGCCCCTCCTGATGATCGCGCTCTTACAGCGGTATCTGGTGCAGGGCCTCGTGCTTTCGGAGAAATAGCGATGAACGCCATAGATACAGCCATCCGCGCGGCCGCCGCGAGCATCACGGTCAAGGGCCTGACCAAGGCCTACGACGCCCAGACGGTGGTCATTCCGCCGATGGATGTCGAGCTCAAGGCCGGCGAATTCACGGTCGTGCTCGGTCCTTCCGGCTGCGGCAAGTCCACCCTGTTGCAGATGATCGCCGGGCTGGAACGGGTGAGCGGCGGCAAGATCCTCATCGGCGCCCGCGAGGTTCAGGACCTCGAACCGAAACATCGTGGCTGCGCCATGGTGTTCCAGAATTATGCGCTCTATCCGCACATGACGGTGTTCGAGAACATGGCTTACAGCCTGAAGGTCGCCGGCATGCAGAAGGCCGAGCGCACCGAGCGGGTAGCAGCAGTCGCAAAGATGCTCGGCCTTGCCGACTATCTGCAACGCAAGCCAGGACAGCTTTCCGGTGGCCAGCGCCAGCGCGTCGCGATCGGCCGCGCCATCGTGCGCGAACCCGGCGTGCTGCTGTTCGACGAGCCGCTGTCCAACCTCGATGCGCAGCTTCGCCACGACATGCGCGTCGAGCTTGCCGACCTGCACCGCCGCATCGGCGCCACCACCGTCTTCGTCACCCACGATCAGGTGGAGGCGATGACGCTCGCCGATCGTATCCTCATCCTCAACAAGGGCCGGATCGAACAGTTCGATACGCCGAAGGCCATCTACCACCAGCCGGCCTCGGTCTTCGTCGCGAAATTCATTGGTGCCCCACCGATGAACATTTTGCCCGTGACCGGAGACGGATCGGCGCTGAGGCTTGGCGACGGGCAGGTGGTGGCGAACGCCCCGCTGACCGGCGCCTATCAGCTCGGCATCCGGCCTGAGGATATCGTCGTCGACGGCAAGGCGACCGGCCATGTGGTCAAGGCGGCGCTCCGGTTCCGCGAGGATCTCGGTTCCCATTCGGTGCTGGCCGCCGATCTCGGCGGCTCGATCGTCCGCGTCGCGACGCCCTTCGGCGCCGATATCGCCGACCGGCTCGAACTCGACCTGAACTTCCCGACCTCGCGGCTGCATCTTTTCGATGCTGCGACGGGTCGGGCCATACCCGGTGCCTTAGGCGCCCAATGAAAGCCCGGCGCCAAAGGTGCCATATGAAAGAAACCCTCATGAACTATCGAGACTTCATCGCCGATCAGGCACGTAGCTGCGCCGTCGTTGCCCATCGCGGCGCCTGGCACGGCGCTCCGGAAAACAGCCTGGCGGCGATCGAGAACGCCATTGCGCTCGGCTGCGAGATCGTCGAACTCGACGTGCGCAAGAGCGCCGACGGCGAGCTTTTCCTGATGCATGACGATACGTTGGAACGCATGGCCGGCATCGACCGCGATGCCGAGACTTTCACCATGGCGGAGCTGCAGGCGATCATGCTGCGCGAGGACGACGGCGGCGAAGGCCGCGCGGTGAGCGACCAGCCCATTCCCACGCTCAGACAGGCGCTGGACGTCATCCGCGGCCGCATCTTCGCCGATCTCGATCTCAAGGATCGCGGACTGTTCTCCGAAGTCGCCGCCTGCGCCCGCGAGATGGGCGCGGCCGCCGATGTCGACCTCAAGACGAAGGTCCACAGCATGGCCGACGTGGAATGGGTGCGTGCCCAGAAGATCGACGGCGTGCCGTTCATGGGCATGGCCCGTTTCACCGCCGAAAACACCGGCGACGCGCTGGCAGTGCTCTCCGAACTCTCGCCCTTCATGTGCGAAATCCGCTTCGACAGCCTCGAAACGATCGCCCATCACCGCGAGGCCTTCGCCAAGGCGGGCATGGCGCTCTGGGTCAACACGCTCGACCAACCGGGCAGTGGCGAATGGACGGACAGTGCGGCGCTTGCCAACCCCGGTCTGATCTGGGGCCGTTTGATGGACGCGGGCATCAGCGTTATCCAGACGGACCAGCCCGCCGCATTGAAATCCTACATAAAGGCTCGCCGAGCATGACGATCATTTCCGAGGCAGTGCTCCAGTCCCTCATGGAGGATATGCGCCAGGCGGGGGAGGCGGAGGTTCTGCCTCGTTTCCTCGGCATAACGGCGGATGGCATCCGCGCCAAGACCGCCCCGGACGACATCGTCACCGATGCCGACCTGGGTGCGGAACGTCGGCTTTCCGCAGCACTCGCCGGTTATTTTCCCGAGGCGCTGATCGTCGGCGAGGAAGCGGTCTCGGCTGATCCCGCGCTGCTCGACCGGCTGGCGGATGCCGAACTGGCGGCAATCATCGATCCTGTCGACGGCACCTGGAATTTCGCCCATGGCGTGCCACTGTTCGGCATGATCGTGGCGATCGTTTCCGGCGGAAACACCGTCGCCGGGCTGATCCACTATCCGTTGACCGGTGATTTCCTCGTGGCGCGGCCGGGCGAGGGGGCCTGGCATGTCGCCCGTGACGGAATTCGAACCCGTCTTGCCGTGGCCGCGCCGGTTCCGGTCAGCGAAATGAGCGGTTTCGTACCGCTGCACATGTTCTCGTCGCAAGAGCAGGCGGCGTTCGCGTCGCGGGTCCTGCGTTTCGGCCGTACCACCACATGGCGCTGCTCCGCCTTCGAATACCGGATGGTGGCGACCGGAGCGATGAGCTTCTCGCTGAATGCGGACATGAATCCGTGGGATCATGCGGCGGGCGAGCTGATCCACCGCGAAGCCGGCGGCCATAGCGGGCTTCTGAGCGGCGAACCCTATCGTCCCGCGATGGCGAAAGGACGGTTGCTGCTTGCGGCCGATGCGGCGAGCTGGGAGGCAATCCGCGAGAGCCTGAGCTGAAAGCCCAGGCGTTGGACAACGGCAATTTTCATTCTGGCTTTCGTCATCGTGACGTGTAATGTATACATGATCGGGCTCTCGGGGAGGAGTCTATATCGCGTATCAGGATCCCTGACGGGGCTTCGGCGCGGTGAGGAGAATGCGTAGCAGCCGCCCGCATGTCACATATTGATCAAGCGGGCAGCGGACTGATAGGAGGATCAGGGCCGGATGCAGCAGCTTGCCGAGACCACCATGGCCGGCCAGGACACGCTTCTGGATATCCAGAACCTGACATTGTCACTGCGTGACCAATCAGGTTGGGTCGAAGTCCTCAACAATGTTTCGCTTTCGGTGAAGCCGAAGGAAATTCTCGGCGTTGTCGGCGAGAGTGGCTGTGGCAAGTCGATGACCGCCCTCTCCATTCTCCGGCTCCTGCCGCCGCGCGATTCTCGCCTTGGTGGTAAGATTCTGTTCGGTGGCCAGAACCTCGCCGCCTGTTCTGAATCGCAGATGAATCGCATTCGCGGCCGGCACATCAGCATGATTTTCCAGGAGCCGATGAGCGCCCTCGACCCGGTGTTCACCGTGGGGTACCAGATCGAGGAAACCCTTCAACGACATTTCAAGCTCAGCCGTCGGGAGGCTTCGGAACGTGCCATCGCGGCGCTAAATTCGGTCGGCATCGCATCGCCGCGCCACGTCGCGACGCTCTATCCGATGAACCTTTCGGGCGGCATGCGCCAGCGGGTGATGATCGCCATGGCGCTGGTCTGCGAACCGCGCCTGCTCATCGCCGACGAGCCGACCACGGCTCTCGACGTAACCATCCAGGCGCAGATCATGGACCTGCTTTTAGGCCTGGCCGACCGCACCGGCACGGCCATCATGTTCATCACCCACAATCTCGGTCTGGTCGCGCAGAGCTGCCACCGGATGGTCACGATGTATGCAGGGCAGGTGGTCGAGGGCGGTCCTGTGAGGGACGTCATCGCTGGTCCCCGCCATCCTTATACGGCCGGTCTACTGCACTCGATACCCGACAGCAACCGCGCACGCGGCACGCTGCCCTCGATCGCCGGCCGCGTGCCGTCGCTACGTCACATGCCGAAGGGCTGTCGCTTCGGGCCGCGCTGTTCCTATTCAATGCAGCCCTGCGAACTGCCCCAGAGCATCGAGAACGAGGGCGTAGAGGATGTTGATCGCAGGGAAGTGCGCTGCAATCGCTGGGAAGAACTCGCATTGAGAGGGGTCGGGGCATGAGTTTGAGCGCTCCTTCCGAGCAGTCGGCGCTTGATGTCGATGATCTGCATGTCACTTTCGGCAATCCTCGGCGCGGCTCGCTGATCCGCGCCGTCGACGGGGTCAGCTTCAGTGTCCGCAGGGGCGAGATTTTCGGCGTGATCGGCGAATCCGGCTCCGGCAAGTCGACGCTCGGACGTTGTCTCGTCGGTCTGCTCAGTCCAAGCGGCGGCGGCGTTCTGCATGACGGTATCGATCCGTTCAAGTTTTCCCGCAGCGAACTCAACCGCCACCGGCGCAAGTATCAGATCGTCTCGCAGGATCCGAATGCGGCTTTCGATCCGCGCATGACCATCCTCCAGAGCATCTGCGAGCCCTTGAACATTGCCGGCGAGGGGACGAAGGCCGAGCGGCGTGAAAAGGCGTTCGCGATGCTCGACCGGGTGTCGCTGTCGGCCGAAATGGCCAACCGTTATCCGCACGAGATTTCCGGCGGCCAGAAGCAGCGCGCCAATATCGCCCGTGCGCTGATGCTGGATCCGAACGTGATCGTCTGCGACGAGGTGGTGGCGGCGCTCGACGTGTCGATCCAGGCCGACATGCTCAATCTATTCGCCCGGCTGCAGGAGCAGTTCGGCCTCACCTACGTCTTCATCAGCCATGACCTGCGGGTGGTCAGCCATATCAGCGACCGGGTGGCCGTCATGTATTTCGGCAAGATCGTCGAGGTCGGCCCCGCCCACGCCGTAATCGAAACGCCGCTGCATCCCTATACGGAGGCGCTGCGCTCGGCCGAACCGGAGATCGACCCCACGGCCACCGATGCCCGGCAGAGGATCATCCTGCAGGGCGAGATACCGAGCGCGATCGCGCCGCCAAGCGGCTGCCGTTTCCACACGCGCTGCCCGCGGGTGCGCGACATCTGTCGCACGCAGGAACCCCCGCAGCGCGAACTGCTGCCCGGGCGGCATGTCGCCTGCCATTTCGCCGAGGAGATGCTGGGCGAAAAGGAGGGGAGAAGTCTTGATCCTGCGGAAAGGAACGGCGCCCGCCAAGGCGCTGCCGCACAGGGCGCTGACATGATGTGACGCTGATATAGCGGCCGAAGACGGCCGGTCATGGATGATGGAGGAGAAGACGTGACCACAAATCTATTTGGAAAGATACCCGATATTAGCCGTCGTTCGCTGTTGGCCGGAACGGTCGCCGCCGGCGGCCTGGCCCTGCTGCCGGCAACGGCGCGGGCTCAGGCCCCGCAACCGAGATCCGGCGGCACTCTGAGGGCCGTGATGCCGTTCAACCCCGCCGCGCTCGACCCGCTGACGGGCCGCAACAATCCCGATTTCAACGCCCTTCTCCTGATGTTCGACGCGCTGATCGGCTTTGATCCGCAGACGCTCGAACTGCAGCCGATGCTGGCCACCTCCTGGAAATTCACGGACCCGACGACGCTGGTTCTCGAACTGCGCCAGGGCGTCGAGTTCCATGATGGAACGCCCTTCAATGCCGAGGCGGTGGTCTTCCACCTGCAGCGCTGCAGCACCTACGACCGCTCGAACGTGAAATCGGACCTTGCCGTCGTCGACAAGGTCGAGGCCACCGGGCCGTATCAGGTTTCGATGAAGCTGAAATATCCGGACGCCACCCTGCCTGCGATCCTGACCGATCGCGCCGGCCTCATCGTGTCGCCCGCTTCGGTCAAGGCTGCCGCCGGCGGCAATGTCGATCGCACGCCTGTCGGCACCGGGCCGTTCAAGTTCGTCGAATGGCAGGACAACACCCTGATCAAGGTCGTGAAAAACGCCAACTACTGGGGTGAAAAGCCCTATCTCGACGGCGTCGACATGCGCATCGTCAACGAGTTCAATACGGCCGTCCGTACGGTGACCGCGGGTGAATCCGATATCGTTCTCAACATGAGCGCGCAGCAGATGGCTGTGGCCAAGCGTGACCCGAAGCTGATCGCCGAAGCGACGCCCTCGATGATCTACTACACCGCCTTCCTGAATTACGGTGAGGGGCCGCTGAAGGACGTTCGCGTTCGGCAGGCCATGAACTGGGCGCTCGACCGGCCGGTGCTCAATCAGGTCCTGTGGGGCGGTCTCGGCGGCGGACATTGCAGCATGTTCCCTTCGGGCTTCTGGGCCAACGATCCCGCGACCGAAAACTATTACAAGCTGGACCTCGACCGCGCCAAGTCGCTGCTGAAGGCGGCAGGTTTCGCAAACGGCATCGAGATCGCCACCTTCACCTGGGCCGACCAGGCGGCGGTGCAGCGTCAGGAAGTCCTGGGCGCCCAGCTTGCCGAGGCGGGCATCCGGCTGAAGGTCACTCCGGCGCAGCCGGCGCAGACGATGCAATACTTCCTCACCGAGAAGAAGGGTCAGATGCTGATGACCCCGACCGGCGGTCTTCCGGATCCGGCAACGGCCTACGATCGCCAGTTCTCGGCAACGGCCTACCGCAACGCGGCCAAGATCGAGCTGCCCGGCTATCGCGAACTGATGGATGCGTCGATGAACACGTTCGACAATGCCAAACGCAAGGACGTGCTCCACAAGATGCAGCGTTTCGTGCTGGAAAACGCGCTGCACCTGCCGCAGTTCTCGTCTGCCGGCATCATCATTCGCACGCCGAAGGTGCACGGCTTCAATTTCAGCCTGCTGCAGCGCCCGCGCTTCCACAAGGTGTGGATGGAGGCCTGAGCCCAAGCGATGCGATCCCCGATGCGACCATCGCGCCGGGGATCGCCCGGAACTGGAGCGCTGCGGTTTCGCCCGTGCCGCCCCCTACATCGGAAGGCAGTATTCTGCGCGTCCGGTGTTCCCGCGCCGGCCCCGAATTGGCTGGCGTCAATTGCGGATTGACGGAGTATCGATGATGTACGGCGTCCCCGGGATGGTTGCGCAAAGGCTCATGCAGCTGGTGCCCGTGATGATTGTGGCCACCTTCGTGGTGTTTTCCCTCGTCTACATGATGCCTGGCGACCCGGCCATGATGATCGCGGGCGACTATGCGACGGCGGAACGGATCGCGGAAATCCGCCAGATCTACGGATTCGACCGTCCGATGCTGGTGCAATATTTCTTCTGGCTGGGAAATGCCCTGCAGGGCGATCTCGGCCATTCACTGTTCTCGAACGAATCCGTCCTGCGGTTGATCCTTTCGCGCCTGCCGCACACGGTCCTGCTGGTGCTCTATGCGCTGGTTCTCGGCGCCGCACTCGGCATTCCCCTCGGCATTCTTGCCGCGACGCGCCAGGGCACCACGCTCGACAAGATCATCACCAGCGTCGCCTCGCTCGGTGTCGCGGTGCCCAATTTCTGGCTCGGCATCATTCTGGTGACGCTCTTTTCACTCGGTTACCGCTGGTTCCCGGCGACCGGCGCGGTGTCCGTCTTCGAAAAACCGCTGGAGTCGCTCTATTACGCAACCCTTCCGGCGGTAGCACTCTCCACCGGCGTGGTCGCGGTTCTGGCGAGGCAGGTGCGCAGCGCGCTGCTCGAAGTGTTGGGATCGCAATATATTCGCACGCTACGCGCCAAGGGGCTTGGTTCCGGCGCCATCCTTTGGAAGCACGGGCTGCGCAACGTGGCGGCGACGATGCTGACAATTGCCGGCTTGCAGGTGAACCGGCTGTTTTCCAGCGCCGTCATCATCGAGGCCGTCTTCGCCATCCCCGGCGTCGGCAACCTCATCAGCTATTCGGCGCTCAACAAGGATTTCCCGGTGGTGCAGGGTGTGGCGCTGGTGCTGGTGCTGGTGGTGATCCTCACCAATCTCCTGGTCGACGTGCTCAACGCGACTTTCGATCCCAGAGTGGCAGCCTCCACATGACCGATACGAACATGACCGCGATCACCCAAACCGCTGCCGCGCCGGTTTCCCGACAGACCCTTCCGCCTCCCGTCCGCTTCCGCTTCTGGGCTTGGCTGTGGGCCGACAAGCGGGCGCTGATCAGCCTTGCCTACCTCTCCGTCCTGGTTCTGGCGGCGATCTTCGCGCCGGTGATCGCGCCCTATGCGCCCAACAAGCAGAACCTGATGGACCTTCTGGCGCCGCCGAGCGGTGCGCACTGGCTCGGCACCGACGACCTTGGCCGCGATACGCTGAGCCGGCTGATATACGGTTCCTACAACGCGCTTTATGCCGCAAGCCTCGCAGTCGGCATCGGCGTGGCGATCGGCTTGCCGCTCGGGGTCTTCATTGGTTTTGTCGGCGGCTGGGTCGATCAGGTCGGCAGCCGCATCATCGATGGGGTCCTTGCCTTTCCGCCGCTCGTGCTGGCCGTCGCCGTCACCGGCGCGCTCGGCATAGGCCTCACCAATGCGATGATCGCCGTCGGCTTCGCCTTCGCGCCGGTGCTTGCCCGGACGATGCGGGCGCAGACGCTGGTGGTGAAGAACGCCCTTTATGTCGAGGCCGCGACCGGTTTCGGTGCATCGCGACTGCACCTGATCCTGCGCCATATCCTGCCCAATGCCATTCAGCCTGTCATCGTCGAGGTGACACTGATGCTGGCCGTGGCGCTTCTGGCGGAGGCTGGATTGAGCTTCCTGTCGCTCGGCGTCCAGCCCCCTGAGTCGAGCTGGGGCGGCATGCTGGCGCGCGCCTACCACTATGTCGAGGTTGCGCCCGAACAGATGTATGCGCCGGGTTTCGCCATCCTGTTCACGGCGCTCGCCTTCAACACGCTCGGCGAATCGATCCGCGTGCTCCTCGATCCGACCATCAAGCGCCGGTAATTCCCGATTTTAGAGCAGATCCTGTTCAATCCGGGTCATATCCGGCAGGTCCTTGCGATCTTGTCTTGTCGACGTCATCGACGAAGTCTTCGTTCGGCTTTGCGCCTTCCAAAAGCCGTCAGTCCCCACGGCTTGTAAATGGAAAGCAGGAGAGGAATGAGAAGCACGATCAACCCTGCCGCAGAATGGACTACGACCGAAAGCTGAATTCGCCTCAGTTCTGGGGGAAAAGGGAGTCTCGCAACACTGGCATCAGCCAGGCTGGCAATCCCTGGCAGCTGTGCAAGGAGAACCGCTAGAATAGCTATGGAAATTACCAGCTTGGCGAGCACCCACCAATGATCGAGTAGTCGCCACGGGGTGAAGAGTGCTTGAATGATGCCAAGCAGCAGCGCCGAGCCAAGAAGGGGGACGATAACGACCAAGGTGATCAAGTCCATCGATGGATAAACACCTGAGAACAACTCCGATTCTGACGTCACCAGCCCTGTTCCCGCCAAAGCCAAAAAGGTGGCGACGGAGCCTATTGAACCTACCGAGGTAGCGACGTGAAGAACCAGGGCTGCCTTTCGAACATGCGGACTGAAGAGCATCTGAATCCTTTGAGTGGGCGTGAGCGATAACCCCTCCTGCTTGCTGGCTATCGGGAGCGGGCGTAATATTCGGTGACACGTTGTCCAGGATGGGATCAACGAACAGAATGCGCAGAATGAAGTTTTTTGGACACTTGGCTGCGAATGACCAGTGGAGGACGCATGCAGGCTCCAATTCGGGACCGGCGGATCAACCGTACCCGCACCACCCTTCAACACGCGCTGAAAAGCCTCATTCACTCCAGGGGCTACGAAAATGTGACAGTCAATGACATCTGCACGGAGGCGAACGTCGCGCGCTCGACCTTTTACCTGCATTTCACCGGCAAAGATGATCTCAAACGAAGCGTGTTCGAGCACCTGCTCAACGAAATCGAAAGGCAACGTCCAATTGGCTCAAACATCCCCTTCGACTTTGTCGAACCGATTTTCCAGCATGCCCGCAATCACTACGGCTCTTACAAAGCCCTCCGGCGCGGACGAGGAAGAACAATTGCTCTGGCCCGAATAGATCAAATATTTGGAGACCTCCTTCGAAAGCAGATTCATACCTCGGATGTCTCTGCAGAGGAGAGCTTTATTCCTCAGCCGATGATCGTCGCGTTCTTCACCGGAAGCTTTATGGCCCTGCTTATCTGGTGGCTAGATTCCGGAGCACGAATAGCGCCAGAGCAAATGGCGTCGATGTATCGCCGTCTCGCCTGTGCCGAACTCCCACAGCTCAAGTAGCTTACAAATCTGTAAAGCTTGGGAAAGGTGAGTGACAACGGAGCAATCTAGATGCGAAACAGCCCGGCCTCGCGGTCGGGCTGTTTCGTCGCGTCTATCGTATCTTGGTATGCGGATCACGCGGTCTGGTCGAGCCAGACGCGATGGAAGCGCGGCGAGTGCAGCCGGTCGTATCGGAAGTCCTTGACCTTCTTGTTGCGGATCGACATGGCGGCCGAGGTCACCAGCGGCAGGTGCAGGGCCTGCTCCACGACGAAGCGCTGGAGCGCGGCAAATGCCTTCTTGCGTTCGCCGGCATCGGCCGAAGTACCTGTCGCGGTGAGCAGCTTGCGGAACTGGGGATCTTCCACCTTGCCTGCGTTGAACTGGCCGGTCGCTCCGAACAGCCGCTCGTAGGTCTGGCTCGGGTCGAGCCAGCCGCCCTGCGGGTTGAGGATCATCGCGCCCTGGCCCTCGATGTAGAAGCGCTGGTTGACCACCTGAGGGGGCGAGGGGGTGACCTTGAGGCGGATGCCGACCTGTTCGAGCTGGTTGCCGACCAGTTCCATGCGCTGCATCGACGTCTGGTCCGGCCAGCTCCAGGTTTCGACTTCCAGGCCCTTCGGATAGCCGGCCTCCGCCAGCAGGCTGCGCGCCTTGTTCGGATCGTGCTTGTAGAAATGCGCCGTGTCGCCATCCACCGCCCAGAAATCCTTGGGAAACATGGTCGAGGTCGGCTCGCCGAGGCCGAGCATCAGGACTTGGTTCAGTTCGTCGCGATTGATGGCGTAGTTCATCGCCTGCCGGACCCGGAGGTCGTTGAGCGGCGGCTTGGCGAAATTCATCATCAGGGTGAAGAAGATCATCGAAGGGTTGGCTTCGGCCGTCAGGTCCTGCACCCGGCGGGCGGTGGCGATCTGCTGCGCGGCCATGTTGAGCGCGAGATCGGTTTCACCGGCCGTCACCGTGCGCGCGGCGGTGTTCAGCTCGTTGATGATGCGGAAGTTGATGCCGTCGAGATAGGGCAGGCCCGGCTGCCAGTAGTTCGGGTTCTTCTCGACACGGATCAGGTCGTTGTCGCGCCACTCGGCGAACTTGAACGGTCCGGTGCCGACGGGATTGCGATCGACATTGCCGTCGGCGGCCGCCTTGATGGAGGCGGGCGAGACGATGCAGCCGACACGGCCGGTCAGGATGGTCGGTAGCGAATAGTTCGGCTGCTTCAGCTTGATCGTCACCTGGCTCGGGCCGGTGACCGCCACAGACGCGACCGAAACCAGGTCCGATTTCACGTTGGAACGCGGATCGTTGATGAAGCGGTCGAGATTGAACTTCACGGCCTCGGCGCTAAAAGGCGTGCCGTCATGGAATTTCACGCCATCGACAAGGTTGAGCACCAGCGTCGTCGGATCGGTGAAGGTCCAGTCCTTGGCCAGCATCGGCTTCAGCTCGATCGTCGCCGGATCGAAGGCGATCAGCGCGTCGAACAACGCATAAAGCGCGTTGAAATCCGGCACGTTGCGCCCGGTCATCGGGTCGAGTGCGGCTGGGTTGAACGGCATGGCGATGCGCAAGGTGCCGCCCGGTTTGGCCTGCGGCGTCTGGGCGAACATCTGTCCGGGCAGCAGCATCGCGCCTCCCAGCGCTGCGCCGGACGCCAGAAGCGTTCTACGGTTGATCCTGCTGTCATGGATGATCGACGGCACGCCGTCCTTCGTCTTGCTCATCTCCGGGCTCCTCCCCAATGAAACAAACTGATGAAACAAACTCATGCCGACAAGGTTGGTGATGCATACATCGCACCCGCGATTCGGCTTCCTCCTCCCGAATTGCGGCAACCTGCCGTAGGGGAAACCTACAGCAGGAGGATATCAATGTATACTTTTGTATTCGGTTTTGCCGCAACACGACTTCCTTCCAACCGGCTCGTATGCCATGATTATACGGGAGGCTGTGATTGTGCGGCCGTTGTGTCCTTAGCTGTTCCGGTGCCCGTTTTGGCGCCGTGATCGTGAGGCGCGCGGCTGCCTGTTGCGGAAAGTGGAGGAGAGACCATGGGTGCGTTCGAGCATTCCCGTATCTACGATTACGTCATCGTGGGCGGTGGCACGGCAGGCTGCGTTCTGGCCAACCGGCTGTCTGCGGACCCGACGGTCGAGGTGCTGATGATCGAGGGCGGCGGCGAGGGGCGCGGCTTCTACGTCGACATGCCGCTCGGTCTCGCCCATCTCATCGGCAGGCCCCAATATGACTGGCTCTACAAGGGCGAGCCCGAACCCTACCTCAACGGCCGTCAGCTCGCCCTGCCGCGCGGAAAAATGCTCGGGGGCAGTTCCGCGATCAATGGCCTCATCTATGTGCGCGGCCATGCCTATGACTACGATCAATGGGCGCAGCTCGGCAATCGTGGCTGGTCCTGGGAAAGCGTGCTGCCCTATTTCAAGCGCTCCGAAACGTTCCATCGGGCCGGTTCCGAGGCGCACGGCACCGAGGGTGAATGGGCGGTTTCCGATCCCAATGTGCGCTGGGAGGCCCTGGAAGCCTATCGCCAGGCGGCGATCGAGCAGGGTCTTCCCGCTGCCGACGACTATAATTCCGGCGACAACGAAGGCGTGGCCTTCTTCGTCGCCACCATCAAGAACGGCGTGCGCCATTCCACCGCCCGCGCATTTCTGGAACCTGTCCGCAACCGCCGCAACCTGACCGTCGTGACCGGCGCTCTCGTCGACAGGATCACCCTCGAGGGCAGCCAAGCGAGCGGAGTCGTGTTCAGCCTGGATGGCCGGAACCACGAGGCGAAAGCGGGGCGGGAAGTCATTCTGTCGGCCGGTGCCTATAGCTCGCCGGCCATCCTCGAACGCTCCGGCATTGGCGCTCCGGACGTGCTCGCATCAGCGGGAATAGAGGTGCTGCACGCATTGCCGGGTGTCGGCGAAAACCTGCAGGACCACTGGCACATCAGGGTACAGCACCGGCTTCGCAATACCCACACGCTGAATACCCGCGCCGGAACGCGGTTCGGCCGGATGCTGCTCGGCATGCAGTATCTTGCGACCAAACGCGGGCCGCTTGGCGGCTCGCCGACGCTGTTGGGCGCCTTCCTCAAGACCACGCCGGATGCGCCGGCGCCGGAAATCCAGATCCACGTCTCCGGCGCCACCTCGCCGAGTTTCGGCGGCGCCATGCATCCGTTCCCCGGCATCACCTCGTCTGCCTGCATCCTGCGGCCGGCAAGCCGCGGCTATTGCCATGTTGGGGGCAGGGACCCTTCGGCTCAGCCGCGCATCCTGCACAATTTCCTGAAGGAGGAGGCCGACCGCGAAATCCTGATCCGGTCGATCGAAGCGGTCCGGAGGATCGCTGCGAGCCCCGCCATGGCGCCTTTCGAGCCGGAGGAAATCGCGCCGACCGCAGCCGTGCAGTCGCAAGACGAAATGCTCGACTACGCGCGCCAAACCCTCAACACCACCTTTCACCCGGTCGGCACCTGCAAGATGGGCCGCGACCGCATGGCGGTGGTCGACGATCGGCTGCGCGTTCACGGTATCACCGGGCTGCGCGTCGTCGACGCCTCGATCATGCCGACCATCGTCTCCGGCAATACCCAGGCCCCGACCGTGATGATCGCGGAAAAGGCGGCGGATTTCATCCGCGAGGAAAGGCTGGGACTCGAGGAAAAGATGGGGACGCAGGCGGCGTGAGGCCGCACACATGAAAGCAGCACAGATGTCAACGATGAGCGAGACGCATAAGAAGATGGCTAGATTCGACACCGCCGGGGCGATCGATTGCGACGTCCACCCGCCGACACCGCGTCGCGCCGACCTGCTTCCCTATCTCGATGACTACTGGCAGGAGATGGTGACGTCACGCGAAGTCGACGTGCTGGAACTGATGGGGTATCCGGAGCGCACCCGCCCCTATATGCGACCGGACTGGACATGGAGCGGTGATCCGCTCGCGCAGGTGCAGAAGAACCTGCTCGACCCGCTGGGTCTCGGAGGCGCCATCCTCAATGTGGTTTCAGGCGCCCACGCCCTGTTCGATCCCTACCTCGCAGCCGCGATATGCCGCGCCACCAACGACTGGCTCGCCGACAAGTGGCTGAGCCGCGACAGCCGGCTCAGGGCATCGATGCTGGTGCCGTTCCAGAATGTCGAGGCCGCGGTCGAGGAGATCGAGCGCAGGGCCGACGACAGGCGTTTCGTGCAGGTCCTGACGCTTGCGATGACCGAGCTGCCGCTCGGCCGCCGCACCTATTGGCCGATCTACGAGGCGGCGGAGAAACACGGCCTGCCGATCGGCATTCATGCGGGATCGAATTTCCGCCATGCGCCGAGCCATAGCGGCTTCCATTCCTTCCTGATCGAGGACCATGTGGTTCAGCCGCAGGGTTTCTCCACCCAGGTCGCGAGCCTGATTTCCGAGGGCGTCTTCGTCAAATACCCGAAGCTGAAGGCCGTGATGATCGAGTCCGGCGTCACCTGGATGCCGGCGCTGATGTGGCGCATGAGCAAGGACTGGCGCGGCACCCGCATCGAGGTACCGTGGGTCAAGGACGCGCCGGCCGATATCATCCGCAGGCATATCCGCATGACGTCGCAGCCCTTCGACGGGCCTGACGACGTCGAGGACGTCGCCAGGACGCTCGACCATTTGCTCAGCGATGATATGCTGCTGTTCTCCTCGGACTATCCCCATTGGCATTTCGAGGGGCTGGACGTGCTGCCCGAGGGCCTGCCGGAAGCGAAGGTGAACAAGATCCTTCGCGACAACGTTCTCGCCACCTATCCGAGATTTGGAGGCTGATCCCTATGGAAACCCCGGTACTCGAACGTAGCTCCGAAAAATCCCAGATGCAGGGCGTGGTGGATTGCGACGTGCATCCGGCTTTCTCCCGGCCGGACCAGTTGCTCGACTACCTGCCCGAACGCTGGAAAACGCATGTGCGGGATTTCGCGGTGCGCACGGCAAACCCCTTGCTCGGCACGCTGCCCTATCCGCGCATGACGCCGGGCAACGGCATGCGCCGCGATTCCTGGCCTCCGAACGGCGGCCCGCCAGCCTCCGATCTGGCATTCCTGCGGCAACAGCTGCTCGAAGAGTGCAACATCGACTACGGCATCCTGCAGCCGCTCGCAGCCGGCAGCGTCGCCTTCAACCAGGAGCTTGGCGCCGCGCTTTGCGCTGCCCTCAACGACTGGCAGATCGACAAGTTCGCCGGCCCGGAACCGCGCCTGAAGGCTTCCATCTGCCTGCCCCAGGAAGACGCCAGAGAATCGGTTGCCGAGATCGACCGGCGGGTCACCGACCGCCGCTTCGTGCAGATCGCCATGCCGCCGCGCACGCTGGAGCCCTGTGGCCGCCGCCGCTATTGGCCGATCTATGAGGCGGCCGAGCATTACGGCCTGCCGATCGGGCTGCACACCAGCGCCTTCGGCTACCGCCCGAATACGCCGTCCGGCTGGAGCTCGTTTTATCTGGAGGAGCACTACGCAGCCTCCAACAGCCTCCAGACCGTGCTCTCCAGCATGATCCTCGAAGGCGTGTTCGAACAATTCCCGAAGCTGAAGATCGTGCTCGTCGAAGGCGGGTTCTCGTGGCTGCCGTCACTCGTCTGGCGGCTCGACCGGGAATGGAAGCGCATGCGCGACGAGGTTCCGCATGTGAAGCGCAAGCCGTCCGAATATGTGCGCGAGAATTTCTGGTACACCACCCAGCCGATCGAGGAGCCGGAGAACAACCGGCATCTCCTCGATATCCTGCGCTGGATCGGCACCGACCGGCTGATGTTCTCGACCGACTATCCGCACTGGGATTTCGACGATCCGCGTTTTGCCTTCAAGGTGCCGCTGACGCCTGCCGAGCGCTCCGCGATCTTCCGCGACAACGCGGTGGGATTGTTCGGCCTGAAATAAGCTCGGCAGAGAACCCGATTCCGAACAGCGCCCGGCAACTTGCCGCGTCGTGCGTGGGGTCAACAAGGCTCGCGGCGTCAACAGGGCGAAAGTCTGGTTCAATGGCGCCTGAAACGACAAAAGCGCGCCAAAAAGCGCGCTTTTGTTGAAAATGGCCTCCCCGGGCCGCGGCCACTAATCGGGCTTGGTCTCCGGCTCCAGCAGCTTCGGGATATCGTTGACATGGATCAGCATGGATCTGCCGATCTTCTTCGCAACGCCTATGCGGCGAGCCTTCTCCATATTGTACGCGGGGCAAGCGTGACGCCGGCCGATGCCTTGATACGTTCGGAAATCTGCTGGGGCGACATCAGCCCGTCGAGTAGGCCGGGAGTTTGGTCTTCTGCCATGCAACACCTTTTTCCAACGAAAACACAGATATGCCGTCGGCAAGGTTGCCGACAACGTTGCCGATGTCTCCTCTGTGGTGGTGGCGCTGGTGAGGCGTTATTAGAAAGCTATTCAGCGTTTTGGCGCGGCCAAGCGTGTCGAGCGTCACGAATAACCACCCAGAGCCAACAGAAGTGCGCCTGCCGCGATTATGGCTAGGCCTGGCCAGTTTTTCGATATTCCCAGGTACCTGAGGCCCTGGCGCCGTGGCTCAAGCGTGCCGCCGCCTTGCGGCATTCGATGCGGATCACTCGGTCTTCGACCAAGTGCAGACGAAAAGAGAAGAAGAAGTCCGCCGATTATTAGGGCGGCACCGATCAGGATTGCCCACATGGTAATCTCCGCTAGCGTCAATGTGGATTAAACCAGAACCAAACTTGATCGTTCCTCTTTGTCAAAACTCACTTCGGGCCGGTTCGCCTATCTCATTAAAAAGCCCTCTCCCGGACAAGGGAGAGGGCGTCGCGCCGGTCCGCCCTAGAGGCTGCCGGAATTATCTTCATCGATTTCGAACGGCAATGGTCCTGGCGAAAGGCTGCGTGATCCGGCCTAGCGCCTGCGGTAGCGCGGCGACCGGTAAACCGTTCGATCGCGGGGAGGCGCCTCATCTGGGGCTAAGGATTTGCTGGTGGCAGCATATTCTTGAAATAGCTGTAGGCCGTTTGAACCCACTCCGCGCCCGGCACCTTTCCCATAATCGGTATCGCCTGACTAGCGGTGTAGATCAATGCGCCAAGGACGGCGACGGCGACCGTTTTTCGAGCTTGTGATACCATCTCCTTCCCGAGGGATAGGAGTGGTTTTGAGATCGCCGACCAAACGTTTTCAAGAGTGCGGACAAGTGAAAGCACATCCCGTTTGTCTGGATTTGGCTTATCGGTTGCCCATTGGCTCACGGTTTCGAGGGCATCCGCGACGGAAGGATCAACAGCCCCGGATTTCGCCACCTCTCTCGCGAGAGCCTTAGCGCTCTCAGCGACAGTGGCCACCGAAGGAAAATCGAGATCTACGGACAGCGCATTCTCACAAAAGGACCGCCACTGTGGAAACTGCGCCAGTGCCCGGAAAACGGTCTCGATATGGCCGAGCATTAGGCCTGCTTGACCGCCGGAGAGTTCGTCTAACTCTGCGTTGACCAGCCTATTACAAATCTGGGCGCGAGAGCCGATCTGGACAATGTTCGCGCGTGACTCTAAGGCTGACTGAAGTCGGATAAAGCCATCCTTGAGCCGTGGCGATGCATTTGAGTTGCCAACATCTTCGTTGAGGTAGGCGCCTTGTTCAATAGCATTCTCTAGGGCGGCACGCGCTAAATCCTCCTCCCCGGGATGTAGAAGCAGCGGCTGGTCTATTACGGTCAGCATGTCATTTCTGAAGCCGAATGCGAATGACGCCGTTTTTTGCCCCGGAATAGCCTCGAGCATCTCAACAGGGGAAAGTTGGCTCAACCCAATTCTCAGCCCATTCACGAGGTTAGAGAAGCCACTCACATCGAATCGCTGAGGAGACATGCTCAAAGGTGGACTTGCGATTGTGAAGTCTTGGAGATCTCGGATAAGCCGTTCAAGACCAGCCACGTCTGCCTCGCGAAGTGCATCGACCTTCGCGAGTTGTCTTCGAACCTCATCCCGCAGGGCGAAGAATGGCTGGGCTTTGATGTTGGTGCGAACTAGTGGCTCTCGGTAGGAGAGTGCGCTCTTCTCGAGTCGATTGAGCCTTCTATCAATCTCGGTGAGCAGGTTGAAGAGTTTCGTCGCCTTCATTTTGCTCCCCGCAATCATAGGTCCGCCAGGGAATCATATCGGTGAGGCGCACGAAATTCCAGCAGGGCTTGATCTGGCAGACTTATCCACAGGAGTCGAACCGGGTTTGCGGACTTCAAAAATGGGGAGGGGAGTGGGGAAGAAAGTGCCCATTATCGAGAAATATAACGATAACAGGCACTTAATTCTGAAAATGGCTCCCCGGGCCGGATTCGAACCGGCGACCTGTCGATTAACAGTCGAATGCTCTACCGCTGAGCTACCAGGGATCATCCGCGAAGGGTCGCGGCGTGTGCGGCGGGTAATACAAATGCTTTGTCGTTTTGCCAAGCGGTTTTTGCAAAAAAAACGAACTTGGTTGTTTTATCCCCGGTAAAGCCCCATTTCCCGGGCAAAGTTAGGCCTCTAACCGGTGAGGATAATCGAGAGTGGCAGGCGAACGGAAGCCGACGCGATTTGGAATGGACCCGCAAAGCGGCAAGCTGGCGCTCGGAAGCGTACAGATTCCCATGCCGCGCTCGCGGATCGGCCGGGTCATCGTCGGTCTCGTCCTGATTTTCTGCGGCATGCTCGGCTTCCTGCCGATCCTTGGCTTCTGGATGCTGCCGCTGGGTTTCCTGGTGCTTTCGCACGATCTGCCCTTCGTGCGGCGCCAGCGCCGCCGTATCGCGCTCTGGTGGGCAAGGCGGCGAGGCCGCAAGGCCGAGCAGCGATAAGGCTGCCCGATCAGGCGAACATTGACGCGATACCCTGGCCGGCGCTGAACGCCAGGTAAGCAAGCACGGCGAAATAGATCACCGTCACGACGTTGAAGAGGTAACCGCCGAGCACGATCAGCCCGTCGCGCTGGATCATGCCGGTCGACAGAAGCAGGATTGCGATCGCCGGCAGCGTATTGGAGAATGGCACCAGACCCAGCGGAAACATCAGGAGCACGCCGCCGGCCGCGATCGCCAGGCCGTTCACTCGGTTGACGAGCCGCCCGGTGGTCAAACCGGAGATGCGCGGCTTCAGGAACCGGTCCAGGCGCGAGACGATGCTGACACCTTTTTCCAGCGCCGGCAGCAGTTTTTTCGTATCGAGCTCGCGGTCGAGGATTTTCTTCGGCAGCCACGGCAGCCGGTTGGCGGTGATCGCCAGGCTGATCAGGATGATCGCGGCGCCGAACACGGTGCTGACGCCGGGGATCGATACGGGGAGGAGGAAGGGCAGGGAGGCGACGGCGCAGATGAGCAGCAGGCCCTGTTCGCCGACCGCGTCCATCAACTGGCGCAACGTCACCGACTGACCCGTGATGCCGTCGATAAGCTGCCGCAGCGTGCCGCTCAGCGAGGTTGAAGTATCGTCGAACTCGATGCTTGCGCTCACTCTTCGTTTCTCCATTCCGCTTCAATTGAGCGGCATGGATATCAACAAACCGTGTCCTCGCAAAGGCGCGAGCTACAACCTGCCGGAAACGTGAACGCCCGGCGTCTCATGGAAAATCAAAGGCTGCGCACTCCGGCAGGCGCTATCGGGCCGTTATCGAGACTGCGCCCAATAATCGTACGCCCCGCAGGCCAGCACGACCGCGAGGATTGCCAGGACCACCGGATTGAGCGTGGTGATGAATTCCAGATACTGCATTACGGTCTCCTCCTACCGCATCTTCGCCGCCCGGTGCTCCCCCACCCGGCAACGACCTCATTTTAGCACAGTCGCCGGGCCGTCGCTACTTTAGTGTTGCCGCAGAGACTCTGGCGCATCTCTCCCCGAATCACTAGGATTGCTGTCGGGATTGAAGACGAGGATGAACATGGGTCTGAGAGTGATCGAGGGCGGGCTTGCGGCCTGCGTGGCGAAGCCTGCCGATCTGGCCGAGGGCGAGATGCCGAGCCGCGACGACGTGCTTCGCGAGGCCGAACGGAGGATCAGGTCGACCGGGTACGAGACCTGGCGCAATCGCGAAACAATGACCGGCATACCGGTGCCGCGCGAAATCCGTTATCTGGCCATGCAGATCGGATTCGTGGCCGAAGCCATCGCCAGATTGGCCGACATTCCGGCTGACTATCGTTCCGACTTCTACTGGCCAGCGTAAGCGCCGCGGTGTAATCGGCAGGGTTAGATCGAGGTCAGTTCAGCATCTTCGCTTCGATACTCGCAAGAATGAAGGTTTCCCGCACCTTTTCCAGGGGGAGCTTGCGCTGCAGGCAGGCGGCGCATTCCTTCAGGGCCTTGAGGTAGTAGGTACCTTCGCGAACCGGCCAGCGCCAGTTGAGGTATTCCAGGGCTTCTTTCGGCCCGTGGATCGTTTCTGGAAAACCGTATCCAACGCGTACTTTGACCGGGGAACTCCACAGGGCATCATCTGCTTCAGTTACGTTACTCGTCATGTCTACACCTTGCATTGCGGCGTAGAAAACTCATCCGAGAGGATTTGGTTCCCTGGGTTTGGTGAATTTTTTATGAAACCAGCCTGGATGCCATTCCGGCGCTCATCCCGAGGCACCGCGAACGCAGGCTTGAGGCGGGAATGCAGCTATCGACCTACCGGCTGTGGTCTCATGCAGGAAAAAAATGACAAACGAGCCAAACCCGCTTGCGCCGTTATTCGATTCGTTCTAAACGCCCGACACCACTCGCTCTTTATGCGTTCGGACGGCCTCGTGGCGGAGTGGTGACGCAGAGGACTGCAAATCCTTGCACCCGAGTTCGATTCTCGGCGAGGCCTCCAATTTCCCCTTCTTTCCGGATCTGTTCCTCAAATCCAAACATGCTTTGATACCAAGCATTTACCACGCATATTGGTGTGCGCTGCAACATGGTTAATTTTTTAACCTTCTCCTCCTAGGCTCGGAACGGAAAGGCCCGCTCAGCATTTATGGGGTGGAACGGAGGGAAGGCGCCATGATCACCAGGATAATCAACGTACACCGTCAGGCAGCCAACGAGGTCGAAGGCACCGGCACATTCGCCGACGGCATATTCCCGCTGACCTCCGCCGAGCAGTCTGCCTTCGACAAGGACCATAGCCTGCGCTCTTCCTATGGCCGGGACTATGTGACCATCCGCAAGCTCGAAGAAGCGCCGCCGGCCTACGCTTGAGCCTCGGCCCCCACGGTTGAGCCTGAAAAGAGCGAGGCGCTCTCCTCCGCTTTTTTGCTTCGAAAGCGGCCAGTGTCTTGAAAGCATGTCCCGCCGTCAGTAAGACGGTCATGCGTAGACCGGCGCGTCGCCGGGTGATTTGGGACGACTGAGATGATGGATTTCGAAGCAGCACGGACGAAGATGGTCGAAAATCAGATCCGCACCACCGATGTCACGTCGCATTCGGTTCTGCGGGCCTTCTACAATGTTCCGCGCGAAGCCTTCGTGCCGGCCAAGGCAAAATCGCTCGCCTATATCGATGCGGACATCGAGGTTGCCCCCGGTCGGTATCTGATGGAGGCTTCGCCGCTTGCCAAGCTTCTGCAGCTTGCCGCAATCACCAAGGACGACGTCGTGCTGGAAATCGGCACCGGCAGCGGTTATGCGACCGCCGTCCTGTCGCTGATCGCCGGCTCCGTCGTCTCGCTGGAGGCGGATGAGACGCTGGCCTCGCAGGCAACCGCGACGCTCTCCTCGCTCGGCTACGACAATGTCGCGGTCGTTACCGGCGAGCTCGAGAATGGTTATGCCGCCGAGGCGCCCTATGACCTCATCTTCGTCAACGGTGCCGTCGAGGAAGTGCCTGCCGCGCTTCTGGAACAGCTGCGCGATGGCGGACGGCTGGTCGCCGTCGTCGGTTATGGCAATGCCGCCCAGGCGAAGGTGCTGGTGAAGGAGCAGGGCTCCATCTCCGAAAGCGCCTATTTCAACGCTTCGGTGAAGCCCCTGCCGGGCTTCCGAAAGGCCAAGGAATTCGTGTTCTGATCGATCGGCGCGGTTGGAGCGCCATGGACGGGAAGGGGCCTTGCGGCCCCTTTGTCGTTTCCGGCGGTGCCATCTGTCTGTTTCACGCCAGTGTCACTTGTTTCCTGCAACTGTGACTTACGGGATTCACAACCCCAACAAAACTGTGTATCGGTAGGAGGCCTGGGGCACTTGTCATTGTTTCCAGCCCCCCCAACACCTTAGAGTAACGTCGATTCGGTTCACCCTCCACGGGGCCGACTCGAGTGCCGGTAACAGCGGGGATGAAAATGGCTCAGCCAAATGTAGCGCGTGAACCCTCCATGGAAGAAATCTTGGCGTCCATTCGCCGGATCATTGAAAGCAATGAACCGAATGCCGAGAACGCGCTCAGCGGCCAGCTTCCCCCGGTCTATGGCGACGATGAGATCGAAGACGGCGAAGAGACGAGCTTTGTTCCCGACATGGCTGCCAATGATCGCGGCGCGCCGTCGCGCAGCGAGCCGATGAACTACCCGTCGGGATCGTCGGGCCAGGCGGCACAGCAGGATCGTACCCTGTCGCTCGCAGATGTCGCCGCAAGGGTCCGGGCCGCTTCGACCCGCCAGCAGGAGACCGGCAGCGTGCGCCTTTCGACTGCGCCGGTCCCGTCGGCGAGTGCCTCTTCCGCGCAAACGCCATCCTCGCTCGCATCGGCGGCACGCCAGGAGGAGCCGGCTCAGCTTCGCCCGATGCCGCGCATGCCCGAATTCCGCGAACCGGCCACCCAGTCCGCCCCCGTCACGCAGGCAGCTCCGGTTTCTCAGCCGGTGGCGCCGCAGCCGGAGCCGGTCCAGCGTGTCATGATGCCGGTCTTCGACCCGCCGCTGTCGGCTCCGCACAGGGCCGAAGCACCGGTGCGGCCCGAACCGAGAATCGAGCCGAAAACAGAACCGAAACTCGTCGCAGAACCCGCGCCGCGCAGCCTGCCGGCGAAGATCGAGGAGACCGCGAACCTTCTGTCCGCCGAAGCCGGCGCTCAGGTCGCAAAATCCTTCAGCGAACTCGCCTCTGTGTTCAACGGCATGGAACGCCGCTCGCTCGAGGACATGGCCGGCGACATGCTGCGCCCGATGCTACAGGAATGGCTGGACGACAACCTGCCGACGCTGGTCGAGCGCCTGGTGCGCGAGGAAATCGAACGCGTGTCCCGCGGCACGCGCCGCTGAGCCAGCGGTTGGCCTGGCCCATCCGCCCGCAAGGCTGATCGATACGGCCGCTCCGGTGACGGGGCGGCTTTTTTATTGACTTGGAACACCCCATCCTATTTACACCCCGATAGCTCTCAAAGAACAAAAACGGGTCAGGAAATGCTCGAAAAGACCTATGATTCCGCAGAAGTAGAACCGAGGATCGCCAAGGCCTGGGACGAGGCCGACGCTTTCCGCGCCGGCGTCAACGCCAAGCCGGGCGCGGAAACCTTCACGATCGTGATCCCGCCGCCGAACGTGACCGGTTCGCTGCATATGGGCCACGCGCTCAACAACACGCTGCAGGACATCATGATCCGCTTCGAGCGGATGCGCGGCAAGGACGTGCTGTGGCAGCCGGGCATGGACCATGCGGGCATCGCCACTCAGATGGTCGTCGAGCGCCAGTTGATGGAGCGCCAGCTTCCGGGACGCCGCGAAATGGGCCGCGAGGCCTTCGTCGACAAGATCTGGGAGTGGAAGGAAGAATCGGGCGGGCTGATCTTCAACCAGCTCAAGCGTCTCGGTGCTTCCTGTGACTGGTCGCGCGAACGTTTCACCATGGACGAGGGCCTGTCGGCCGCGGTCCTGGAAGTCTTCGTCACGCTCTACAAGCAGGGCCTGATCTACAAGGACAAGCGCCTCGTCAACTGGGACCCGAAGCTGCTGACCGCGATCTCCGACATGGAAGTCGAGCAGATCGAGGTCAAAGGCAATCTGTGGCACCTTCGTTATCCGCTCGAAAACGGCGTCACCTATCAGTATCCGGTCGCCTTCGACGAGGACGGCAACGCGACCGAATTCGAGACGCGCGACTATATCGTCGTCGCGACGACGCGTCCCGAAACCATGCTCGGCGATACCGGCATTGCGGTCAATCCGGATGACGAACGCTACAGGTCGATCGTCGGCAAACATGTCATCCTGCCGATCGTCGGCCGCAGGATCCCGATCGTCGCGGACGATTACGCCGATCCGGCGGCCGGTAGCGGTGCGGTCAAGATCACACCGGCCCACGACTTCAACGACTTCGAGGTCGGCAAGCGGGCAGGGCTGCGCCGGATCAATGTTCTCGATATCGACGGTACCGTCACCATCAAGGACAACGAGGATTTTCTGGAAGGCCTGGACAATCCAGCGGCCTTGCATGGTGCCTGGGATCGATTGGAAGGCCAGGATCGGTTCACGGCCCGCAAGATCATCGTCGAAATATTCGAGGAAGCCGGGCTGCTCGACAAGATCGAGCCGCACAAGCACATGGTGCCGCATGGCGACCGTGGCGGCGTGCCGATCGAGCCGCGCCTGACCGAACAATGGTGGGTGGACAACAAGACGCTTGCCCAGCCGGCGATCGCTTCTGTTCGCGAAGGCCGTACGAAGTTTGTTCCGAAGAACTGGGAAAATACCTATTTCCAGTGGATGGACAACATCCAGCCCTGGTGCATTTCCCGTCAGCTCTGGTGGGGACACCAGATCCCCGCCTGGTACGGCCCGGATGGCCAGGTCTTCGTCGAAAAGACTGAGGAGGAGGCGCTGCAGGCGGCAATTCAGCATTACCTGTCGCACGAAGGGCCGATGAAAGCCCTCGTCGAGGACCTGCTGGAGAACTTCAAGCCGGGCGAGATCCTGACCCGCGACGAGGACGTGCTCGATACCTGGTTCTCTTCCGCACTGTGGCCTTTCTCGACGCTCGGATGGCCGGAACAAACACCGGAACTCAAGCGGTACTACCCGACGAACGTTCTCGTCACCGGGTTCGATATCATTCCCTTCTGGGTGGTCCGCATGATGCAGATGGGCCTGCATTTCATGAAGGACGAGGACGGCAATCCGGTCGAACCCTTCCATACGATCTATATTCACGCGCTCGTTCGCGACAAGAACGGTCAGAAGATGTCGAAGTCGAAGGGCAACGTCATCGATCCGCTCGACCTGATCGACGAATACGGCGCCGACGCCTTGCGCTTCACGCTGGCGATCATGGCGGCGCAGGGGCGTGACGTGAAGCTCGATCCGGCCCGCATCGCCGGTTACCGCAATTTCGGCACCAAGCTCTGGAATGCCACCCGCTTTGCCGAGATGAACGGCGTCAAGCGCGATCCGGCCTTCCTGCCGGAGGCAACGGCGCTGACCGTCAACCGCTGGATATTGACGGAACTTTCCGAAACCATCCGCGACGTCACGGAGGCCATCGAAACCCAGCGGTTCAACGAGGCGGCGGGTTCGCTCTACCGTTTCGTCTGGAACCAGGTCTGCGACTGGTATCTGGAACTCCTGAAGCCGATCTTCGCAAGCGAGGACGAGGGTGCCAAGGCGGAGGCCCAGGCCTGTGCGGCCTACGTGCTGGAAGAGACCTACAAGCTCCTGCATCCGTTCATGCCGTTCATGACGGAAGAGCTCTGGGCCCACACCGAAACGCGCGACGGCCTGCTTTGCCACGCCGATTGGCCGGCGCCGGAATTCGCCGATCAGGCAGCTGCGGAAGAGATCAACTGGCTGGTCGACCTCGTCACCGGTCTGCGCTCTGCCCGCGCGGAGATGAACGTGCCGCCATCGGCCGTTGCGCCGCTGATCGTCGTCGGCGCCAACGAACTGACCCAGGCGCGTCTGCGCCGTCACGAGGCGGCCGTCCGCCGCCTTGCACGCGTGGAAACCATCGAGCTTGCCGAGGCAGCGCCGAAGGGTTCCGCCCAGATCGTCGTCGGCGAGGCGACGGCCTGCCTGCCGCTCGGCAACCTGATCGACCTCGTGGCCGAAAAGGCGCGCATCGAGAAGGCAGTCGGCAAGACCGAGGCCGAGATGGACCGCATCGGCAAGAAGCTGGCCAACGAGAAGTTCGTCGCCAATGCCGATCCCGAAGTGGTTGCTGCCGAGCGCGAACGTTTTGCCGAACTGGAAGTTCAGATGGCGAACCTGAAGACTGCTCTTCTGCGCATCAGCGAAGCCGGCTGACCGTCTTCATCGTGAATCGGTGGAAATAAGGGGTGCCGCGCCGGAAACGAGCGCGGCATTTCCCGTTTCGCAACCGTTTGTTGGCCCTGGGTCGCATGTGTGCAACTGCTCACTTGCAGAAAGCCGCATTGTTGCCACATTGACACAGATAGCCGGCTTAAAATAATAAAATTCTAATCTTAACGATCCAATTAAGGGAGAGAGAGCAATTTTGTGCCGAAATCGGCATCAAAGCCCCGGTTCCTGGTTTGCTTACGTAAATCTATAGAGCGTTTGCGCCGCGAAGCGCCGGACAGCCGAAAGTTGTCAATTGGAGCGAACCATCTAGAGTGATTTCGGTCACTTACCAGGGAGTGGGAGAATTTATGGTAAGCAAACTAATCTCAAGGGGCGTCTTTGCTCTCGTAGCTGGATGCACCCTTCAGTCGCCTGCGCTCGCGGGTGGCATCGAGCGGGGCGGATACAATATCGATCTGCTTTTTGATCCGTCTTCGGTCGCGATCGAATCCACGGCTACCTACGTGATGCCCCAGAGAAAACTCAAGAACGTCACGGACACAATCGCGGGGGATGGCGCGCTCAACACCCTGGGTTATTCCAGTTCCGTGGAGGAGACGGAGGACTACTGGTCTCCGCGTATCGGTGCCAAGGCGGGCTTCGAGGGGTTCGACTGCTTGGCCGACTACTCGCAGCCCTATGGCGCTCATACCAACCCAGGCGCCGGTTGGGCCGGGGCAAACCAGAACATCGAGACAAAGATCAACAGCGACAACTACGCGCTGACCTGCTCCTACAAATTCGATGCCGGCCCGGGCGACTTGCGCGTCATCGCCGGTGGAAACTATCTCCAGATGGACGGCTTCAAGGAGCGGCTGGTGCTGGCTCCGGGTACTCCCGTATTTGGGCCACTGGCCGGAACCGGTGTTGGACGGCTCGATCTTGAAGGCGACGGCTGGGGCTGGCGTGCGGGGCTTGCCTATGAAATCCCGGAATACGCTTTCCGCGCAAGCCTGATGTACTATAGCCAAGTCAAGCTGAAGGATGTCACCGGCGAGGTCGATCTGACTGCGCTTTCGCCAGCCCTTGGCGCGGGCATCCCGGGTGCCGGCACAGTCATTCCGGTCGAAGGCTCAACCGCTATGCCGGAGGCTATCGAGCTCAAACTGCAGTCTGGCATCGCTCCCGATTGGCTCGCGTTCGGATCGGTCAAATGGACCAATTGGAGCGTATTGCAGCGGATTCCGTTCTACAATGCCGGCGGCGTGGAAGTTACCGCGCTTGAACTCGGATACCGGGACGGTTGGACGGTTACCGGCGGTGTCGGCCACAAGTTCAACGAACAGTGGAGCGGCGCAGTCAGCCTCACCTGGGATCGCGGGACGTCACAGGGCTTTGGCACCCTCACGGATACCTGGACCGTCGGCGCAGGTGTCGCCTACTCGCCGAACAAGAATGTCGAGCTTCGTTTGGCCGGTGTGCTCGGCATCCTGACCAGCGGCAGCTCCGGCGCCGTGACCATCAACGGCGTTGCCGCCGGCGACGAAGCAACATACCGGTTTGGCGACGATCTGGTCGCTGCTCTCTCGACGTCTTTGAAGGTCAAGTTCTGACACTTCACTTGATTGAAGCTTCAAGCCCGGTTGCGACCGGGCTTTTTTGTGGCGAGATTTAATTCAGATGAGGAACGGACTCGTCGTTTCTCTTGTGACGATTTAGCAACACTTTTTCGAGACTATTGTCGGGTGCCTTGAGAGGGGCGTTTCTGTCCACTTCCCGCCACAAACGGGGAGCAGCGATAGAGGAAGAACAGGCGCGGAACGCGGGGGCGGGGCGCGTAAATGGAGTATCATGGGCGGGTTTCTTTATGAAAAGCCGGGCTTTTTGCGCTCAGGCAGGCGGATTCTGATGCCGTCCTGTCCTGCCGCAATTGCTGCGGTTATGGGTCCTAGTCTTGCCGAAAACGGCGGCTACAGTTTCATTCGTCTCTCGGGAGGAGCAGGCGCGGGATATTCCCGGACAAATCTTGTTCCGGCAGCGAGTGATGCTCGGGCTGCGGCGGGTCGCCGCGCGCGGAGTGAAAGAAACTGAACCATGCCGAAGTGTGACATCGGATCCATGAGAGTATTGCTTCTTGGAGCGTCGCTCGCCTCGATTTTGGCGGGATCGGCTGCGGCCTTCGATATCAAGTCGGGAGTGACGAAGGAGTCAGGCCCCTTCGATCTCTTCAAGTTCGGCTTCAAGGCCTATAAGAACGGCCAGAAGGAAGACGCGGTCGAAGCCTATCGTTATGCCGCCGAAAAAGGCCATACCGGTTCGCGCTGGGCTCTTGCCAATATGTACGCCTATGGCGACGGCGTCGCGAAGGACGATTTCGAGGCCTTCAAGATCTATAACGAGATCGCGGCACAGGGCGTCGAACCCGGTTCTGAAGACACCGGTTTCTTCATCAACGCACTTCTGTCGCTGGCCAACTATTATCGCCGCGGCATTCCCGGCAGCCCGGTCAGACCCGATCTTTCGCAGGCCCGCCAGCTCTATTTCCAGGCGGCATCCACGTTCGGCGTGGCAGAAGCCCAGTTTCAGCTGGCCCGGATGATTCTCGCCGGCGAGGGCGGTACCGCCAATATCCAGCAGGCGAAGAAATGGCTGAACCAGGCTCGCAAGAGCGGCCATCCGGGCGCCATGTCGGTTTTCGGCAACGTCCTTTTCCAGGAAGGCCAGACGGTGCGGGGGCTCGCCTTCATGACGGCAGCGCTCGACAAGTGCACCGCCAAGGAATGTATCTGGATGCAGCAATTGCAGGAACAGGCATTCTCTGTCGTCGGCGAAGAGGATCGCCGCGGTGCGGTCGCCCTGTCTCAGGAGTTCGCCAGAGGCGTCGAATAACCGACGCCTCGCCGATCTTTCGGGCGATCAGCCGAAATCGAACATGCCGATGACGGGCACATGGTCCGACGGCTTTTCCCAGGCCCGGACATGTTTCTCGATCGCCGTGGATTTCAGCCTGTCGGCGGCTTCCGCCGAGAGCAGGAGATGGTCGATGCGGATGCCGTTGTTCTTCTGCCAGGCGCCGGCCTGATAATCCCAGAAGGAATAAAGCTTCGTGGCGTCCGTCGTGGCGCGTACCGCGTCGATAAGGCCTAGGTTTTCCAGGCGCCGGAAGGCGGCGCGGGTCTGCGGCAGGAACAGCGCGTCGGTCGCCCACACCGCCGGATCGAAACAATCATGCGGCTCGGGAATGACGTTGTAGTCGCCGGCAAGGATCAGCGGCTCTTCAAGGAGAAGGCAGGTCTGCGCATGCAGGCGCAGCCGCTCCATCCAGGCCAGCTTGTAGGGGTACTTGACCGGGTCGTCGGCCGGATTGCCGTTCGGCAGATAGATCGAAGCAACGCGGATAGCGCCGCCCGGCACCGAAAAGACACCCTCGATGTAACGCGACTGCTCGTCCATTAGTCCGTCCGGGCCTTCGCCGCCCGGCAGGCCGCGCATCACCTCGTCAGGCCTTGTCTTCGACAGCAGCGCGACACCGTTGAACCCCTTCTGGCCGTGGGTCTCGACGTGATAGCCGAGCGCCTCGATCTCGAGCCGCGGGAAGGTTTCGTCGACGGATTTGATTTCCTGCAGGCAGACGATATCCGGAGAAGAATCGGTCAGCCACTGGCGCAGGCTGTCGATACGCGCCTTGACGCCGTTGATGTTCCAGGTGGCGATCTTCATCGGCCCTTGCCTCCATGTTCGCTTCCTCTTTTAGCGAAAGAGGAAGCGTTGGGAAGGGCGAACTGCGCGGAAGGAAGAGTTATCAGATTGAGAAGCTGGTGCCGCAGCCGCAGCTGGCGACCGCGTTGGGGTTCTTGATCTGGAAGGACTGGCCGAGCAGGTTGTCGACGAAGTCGATCTCCGAACCCGCCATGTAAACGAGCGAGAGGCTGTCGATCAGCACCTTGGCGTCGCCATTGGCGATCACCACGTCGTCGTCCGCGGCCGCTTCGGCAAGATCGAACTTGTAGGAGAAGCCCGAACAGCCGCCGCCTTCGACCGAGACGCGCAGCGCCTGCTTGCCTGTCTCGTTGCCGACGATTTCGGCGATGCGCTTGGCCGCCGCATTTGAAAGAGTTACATTGGTTTCCATATTATCCGCCTCCTGCCGGGTTCAAGGCCCGGAGAGATTCCTGTCACCGGCATTGCGCACAGCTTCACTATAGGTATGAAGACGTGAACGGCACGTCAATGGGCGGCAGGCGGCGGATGAACAAACAGGTGGCGGCATGACGATCGATACCAGGGCGCTGGGTTTCGGCAGTGGCGAACGGGCGGTCTACGCCGCCAACTCCTGGGCGTCGCGCGGACGTCTGTTTCCCGAGGATGGCAGCCTGACGCGCTCGGAATTCCAGCGCGACCGCGATCGCATCGTCCACACCACCGCATTCCGGCGGCTGAAGCACAAGACCCAGGTGTTCATCAGCCCTGATGGCGACCATTACCGCACCCGGCTGACCCACACGATCGAGGTGGCGCAGATCGCCCGCGCGCTTGCCCGCGCCCTGAAGCTCGACGAGGATCTCGCCGAAGGCGTGGCGCTGGTCCACGACTTCGGTCACACGCCGTTCGGCCATACGGGAGAGGACGCGCTTGACGAGATGCTGAAGCCCTATGGCGGTTTCGACCATAACGCCCAGTCTCTCCGCATCGTCACCAAGCTCGAACGCCGATATGCGGATTTCGACGGGCTCAATCTGACCTGGGAAAGCCTCGAAGGCCTCGTCAAGCACAATGGTCCGCTCCTGACCGCCACCGGCGAGGGGACGCGCGGTCCAGTGCCGCAGCCGATCCGCGACTATAGCGAACTGCACGACCTGGAGCTCGCCAGCTATGCCAGCCTGGAAGCCCAGGTCGCCGCGATCGCCGACGACATCGCCTATAACACCCACGATATCGACGACGGGCTGCGTTCCGGCCTGCTGACCTTCGAGATGCTGGACGAGGTTCCGTTCCTCGCCAAGCTGATGACGGAGGTGAGGGCACGTTATCCGCATCTCGAACCGAGCCGTTTCGCCCACGAGATCATGCGCCGGCAGATCACCCACATGGTCGAGGACGTGATCGACGTGGCGCAGCGCAATCTCGGTAAGGTGGCCCCGCAGAGCGCCCAAGACGTCCGTGCCGCGGGACATGTCATCGCCACGTTCTCGCAGGAGATGGCCGAGACCGACCGCTGCATCAAGAAGCTCCTGTTCTCGCGCATCTACCGGCATCCGGACATCATGCGCATCCGCGCCGGCGCCTCCCAGATCGTCTCGGACCTGTTCGGCGCCTACATGAATGACCCGTCGCTGATGCGCAGCCACTATTGGGTCAATCATATCGCCGGGCTCGGCGAGACGGCGAGGGCGCGTCACGTGGGCGATTATCTCGCCGGGATGACCGACACGTTCGCAATCAAGGCGCATGGTGAGCTGTTTGACCAGACTCCGGATTTGCGCTAGGCACCGCCACCAATGACACTGGCCAGCAAGGGTCCTCGGGCAAGTCTCGGGGATGATTGAACATGAATCTTTTTGCCGACTTCGAAACAAGAATTAAGAACGCTTTGGAAGGCCTTGATATCATCAAGGAAAAGCGAAGCGAGATTGATTTTGGCCGTATCGCAGTCGAGCCGCCGCGGGACCAGAGCCACGGCGATGTGGCGACCAATGCCGCCATGGTTCTGGCAAAACCGCTCGGTACCAATCCGCGTGCGCTCGCCGATATCATCGCCGAAGCGCTGCGTTCCGATGCCGATGTCAGCGAAGTTTCGGTGGCCGGCCCCGGGTTCATCAACATCCGGCTTGGTGCGCCTTACTGGCAGCGCCTGCTCGCGTCGATCATTGCCGAGGGCACGGATTACGGCCGCTCCAAGGTTGGTGCGGAGAAGAAGGCGAATGTCGAATACGTCTCGGCCAACCCCACCGGCCCGATGCATGTCGGCCATTGCCGCGGCGCGGTGGTGGGGGATGCGCTGGCGAACCTGATGGAGTTTGCCGGCTACGACGTGACCAAGGAATACTACATCAACGATGCCGGCAGCCAGATCGACGTTCTGGCCCGCTCGGTCTTCCTGCGTTACCGCGAGGCTCTCGGAGAGACGATCGGCGAAATCCCCTCGGGTCTTTATCCGGGCGACTATCTCGTGCCGGTCGGGCAGGCCCTGGCGGCGGAATACGGTCCCCGGCTGCACAACATGCCGGAAGACGCCTGGATGCCGATCGTCAAGGACACGGCGATCGATGCGATGATGGCGCTGATCCGCGACGATCTCGAAGCACTCAACGTCCATCACGACGTCTTCTATTCGGAGCGGGCATTGCACGCCAACGGCGCGCAGGGCATCCGCCAGGCGATCAACGACCTCACCTTCAAAGGCCACGTCTACAAGGGCACGCTGCCGCCGCCGAAGGGCCAGTTGCCGGAAGACTGGGAGGATCGCGAGCAGACGCTGTTTCGCTCCACCGAGGTGGGTGACGATATGGATCGGCCGCTGATCAAGTCGGACGGCAGCTATACTTACTTTGCGGCGGACGTTGCCTATTTCAAGGACAAGTTCGATCGTGGCTACGACGAGATGATCTATGTGCTCGGCGCCGACCATGGCGGCTACGTCAAACGCCTGGAAGCCGTCGCGCGTGCCGTCTCAGGTGGCAAGGCGAAGCTCACCGTGCTCCTTTGCCAGCTCGTCAAGCTGTACCGCAACGGCGAGCCGGTGAAGATGTCGAAGCGTTCCGGCAACTTCGTGACGCTTCGCGAAGTGGTCGACGAGGTCGGCCGCGACGCGGTACGTTTCATGATGCTCTACAGGAAGAGTTCTGAGCCGCTCGATTTCGACTTCGCCAAGGTGACGGAACAGTCGAAGGACAATCCGGTCTTCTACGTGCAGTACGCCCATGCGCGCTGCTCGTCGGTGTTCCGGCAGGCAAAGGAAGCGTTTCCGGGTCTCGATTTCGATTCGCTCGACCTCAAAGGTTCAACCAGCCTGATCAACGATCCGAACGAGATGCAGCTGGTCGCCAAACTTGCGGAATACCCCAGGATCGTTGAGGCTGCAGCCCAGGCGCAGGAGCCTCATCGGCTTGCTTTTTACCTCTATGATCTGGCAAGTTTCTTCCATGCGCATTGGAATAAGGGTAAAGAACAACCGGAATTACGCTTTGTTAACGATAAAAACCGAGAATTGAGTATTGCCAGGCTTGGGCTGGTGCATGCTGTCGCCTCTGTTTTGAAGTCAGGACTTGGGATCACGGGCACTGCGGCACCGGAAGAAATGCGGTAGATATCGCCACCATTTCCCCACATTGCACTGGCATATGCGTTGTAATGTAGGTGAGTGGACGAGGTAATGGCCGATAACAACCTTGCGCGTAGCCGGAATGATTTGCCGGACTTCTTTGCCGATGATGACCCGCTGGCTGAACTCGCCCGCATCGTAGGCTACGACGATCTCCCCGTCGCTGCCAGGCCCGGATCATCTTCCGCCGATACTTCATCGACTGCGCGGCGGGAGCCGGCGTTCAATCTCGAAGACGAGCTTCTTCAGGAGTTCGAACGTTATGACACGCCGCATCTCGACCCCATTCACGATATCGCGCTTGACGATGTCCCTCAGCATTTCGCCGCGCCGCCGGTAGAGCCGGAGGAACTGGAGTTCGTTCCGGCCGAAGCTGCCGCGGTAGAAGTGCCGCAGGCCGATAGCGCCATCAGTGAGCGCGCTGACATTTTCGGCGACGAGGAGCCTCCGTTGGCGGTTGATGTCGTTGACGCGAACGTTGCTGCGGAACCGGTATTCGAGCCGGCTGTCGAATCCGCGCGCATGGAGCCCGTTTTCGATCTGCCCGACTTTCCCGCTGCAGGCTCGATGTCGCCCGCCGCGTCGGCAGAAGACCCCGCGGAGGAATTCGATCTCGCTGCGGAGCTGGAAAACTCGATTGCGGCCGAGTCCGAGGCGGCGTTCGAGCCGGAAGGGACGTTGGAGCCCGAAGCGAGATTCGAGCCGGAAGCCCGGTTCGTGCCTCAGGCGACATTCGAACCTGAGACGGCCCCCGAGCCCGAGACGGCGTTCGAGCCTGAAGCGAAATTGGAACCCGAAGCGAAGTTCGAGCCGGAGCCGAAGACGGAGAGGGGCAAGGGCGCCTACATTCCAGGCTTCCGGATGCCGCTCAGCAATTTCAGCGTTGCACGAGACGTCTCTGCGGCCTCCGCACAGGCGGCTGCAGCCGCTTCTCAGGTAACTGCGCCCGCGCCGAACGAATATGCGTTCGAGCCTCCGGTCCTGAACGATATCCCGAGCCCGAAGATCGAGCCGGCACCGGCTGCCGAGCCGCCGGCTTCCGCAAAGGAGCCGCAGCCTGCGCCGATCGCCGCCGCACCGCAAAAGGATCGGTTCTCCGCGCTTGACGAACTGATCTACGACGTCCAGCGTTATACGCTGCCGACATCGAACAGCCAGCCGCTCGCGACGCCTGTGGCGAAGCCCGGGCCGGCCGTCACGCAGGCCGTCGCATCTGTCGCGCCGTCGGCGCCCTCTGTTGTCGATGCGCCGGCCGCCCAATCCCCGGTTACCAAGCCCCCGGTTGCCGAGGTCTCGTCTGTGGACGAGACGGATCCGTTCTCCGACGAGGAGTTCGAGTTGGCGCTTGACGGTCTCGAACTCGACCTTGCCGAGATCGTCGTCGAAGAAGCGCAGGCACATCCGGTTCAGGCACCGTCTCCGGCGCCAGCCCCAGCCCCTGTTAAAGCCGAGCCTGCACCTGCTGCCGCTCCTTCCATGGCGCCGGTCGCGCGCGTTGCGCCCGTCACCGCTGCGGCGGCACCGGTCGTGGAGACGCAGGCTGTAGAAGAGCCGGAATCGATTGCGGACCTGCCGTTCGATCCGTCCCAGATTGCCGATTCGGAAGACCAGGTGGAGGCGATCGCCGAACTCGACGTACCGTCGCTACCGGCAGAAGAGCCGGAACAGCCGCCGGCCTATCGTCCCGATTACGAACTCGACATCGATGCCGAGCTTGCGACGCTTCTGGCCGCGCCCGGCAAGCCGTCGCCGGCACGCAAGCCGGAAATCGATATCGCGCCGAGGGGCCGGCAGGCCGCCGCCGAAGCCGCCCGTTCGCCGAACTATACGGATCTCGACGACTTCGAGCGGGCACTGGAAGAGGATTTCCGCCGCAGCCTGACGACGCCGCTGCCTGCCGCCGAGCACGAAGAACTGCATTATTCCGACGCCGACTATGTCGCGACCGTCGAGAACGCCCGCCGTTCCGCCCGCAGCTGGGCGGTGCCGCTGGTCCTTGCCGGGGTTGTGATCCTTGGAGGTTTCGGCGCCTACGCGTTCTTCGGCAGCAGCGTGTCGGGTGTCGTGTCGGGCGGCGAACCGGTCGTCATTGCCGCAGACAACGAACCGATCAAGATTGCGCCGGAAAATCCGGGCGGCAAGACCGTCCCCAACCAGGACAAGGCGGTCTACGACCGTGTCGCCGGCGTTTCGCCGAAAGATCCGAAGCAGCGCACCCTGATCTCCTCCAACGAGGAGCCTATCGACGTCGTGCAGAAGACCCTGATGCCCGATACGCTGCCGCTCGAAGGCGAGAACGATATCGAGCCGACCGATGTCGGCGAGACGGAGGATCCACGCCTCCTGCCGCAGGATCGGACCGCGCAGAACAATACCGCTGCTGAGCAGCAGCCCGTGACCGTCATGCCGCGCAAGGTCAAGACGATGATCGTCCGCCCCGACGGCAAGCTGGTCGAGCAGGAAGTTGCGGCACCTGCGCTCGCCGCGCCGGAAACTGCCAAGCTGCCCGCCGCCGGCGCAAAGCCGGTCGAAACGGCCGCTGCTTTCCCCGAGAAAGTCCCGGCTTCCGTGCCGGCGACACCGGCCCGTACCCAACCTCTGCCGGCTAACTCGAATGCCGGTGCTGGCGGTATCCTTCCGGTCTCGGCACCTGCCAATCCGGCCGCTCCGGCCGAACACGTCAACGTGGTGAGAACGAGCCCGGTCACGCCGCCCGTCGCAGCCGCTCCCGCCCAGCCGACCCCGGCTGCTGCGGCGCCTAGCCCTGCTCCTGCTGCCGCACAGGCTCAGGCACCTGTGACCCCGGTGCAGGCCTCTGCACCTGCGGCGAAGGCTCCGATTCCGATCGCACGTCCGGCCGAGCAGCCGGTCAACGTGGTCGCTGCGGTTACCGATCAGGGCAATGTCCGTGCTCCGGCCCAGCCGGCGGCGGCAGCCGCTCCGGGTTCCGCCTCGAACCAGGTCGCTTCGCTGGGATCCGGTGACTATGTGATCCAGATCGCCTCGCTGCCGTCCCAGGCGGAAGCCCAAAAATCCTACCAGAGCCTGTCGGCCAAGTTCGGCAACGTCATCGGCGGCCGTGGCGTCGATATCAAGTCTGCCGAGATCGCCGGCAAGGGCACGTTCTACCGCGTCCGCATTCCGGCCGGCAGCAAGAACGATGCCGTGGCGCTCTGCGAACGCTACCGCGCCGCCGGAGGCACCTGCCTGGTCGGCCGGTAAGCGCCGAAAAAACGAAGAAATCGGACGGGGCGCCTGGGCGCCCCGTTTTTCGTTGGCCCTCCAATGATCTAAGATCGGACCATGAGCGAATCAAAAGCAATGATCCTGGGCTCCAGCGGCCCGACCCTCACCGCGGACGAAGTGGCGCTTTACCGGGATGAACGACCCTGGGGCTTCATCCTGTTTGCCCGCAATTGCGTCGAGCCGGCGCAGATCACCGATCTCGTCGCGTCCATGCGCGACGCTGTCGGCCGGCCGGATGCGCCGGTGCTGATCGACCAGGAGGGCGGCCGCGTCCAGCGCATCCGCCCGCCGATGATCGAGCGTTATCCCTCGGCCGCCGTGCTCGGCGAGCTTTACCGCCGCGATCGCGAAAAGGGCCTGCGGGCGACTTGGCTGATGTCGCGCCTGCATGCCTTCGACCTGATGAAATTCGGCATCAATGTCGATTGCCTGCCGGTGCTCGACGTGCCGATCGAAGGGGCGAGCAACGTCATCGGCGATCGCGCCTATGGATTTGATCCGAAGACGGTTGCCGAAATGGGGCAGGCGGCCGCCGACGGCCTCAGGGCGGGCGGCATGCTGCCGGTGATGAAGCATATTCCGGGTCACGGCCGCGGCATGGCCGACAGCCATCACGAACTGCCGGTGGTCACCGTCTCGCGCGCAGATCTGGAAGCGCACGACTTCCTGCCCTTCGTCGCCATGAAGAACGAGCTGATGGCGATGAGTGCCCATATCGTCTTCACCGCCATCGACCCGGATGAGCCGGCGACCATTTCGCGCAAGGTGATCGACGAAATCATCCGCGGCCATATCGGCTTCGACGGGCTGCTGATGTCCGACGACACCTCCATGAACGCCCTGAAGGGCACGATCGGTGAGCGTGCGGCGAGAATCGTTGGGGGCGGTTGCGATATTGTCTTGCATTGCAACGGCGTGATGGACGAAATGAAGGCCGTCGTGAAGGAAGCGATACCGCTCGGCGGCGAAGCGCTACGGCGTGCGAAGGCGGTGGAAGCGGCCTTCGGCCGGGGCGACGGCTTGAGCGAGGAGGCGGTCCGCGCGGAGTTCCAGGGTCTTCTCGCCGTCTCCTGACGGCTGTCGACAGCAAGAGGTTGGGGAATGGCAACGACGACATCGCAGAACGCCATTCCGATGGACAAGCTGTGGCAGGATGCCGGCGCCGAACGTGCGACAGACGATCCGGCACTTGTCATCGATGTCAGCGGTTTCGAAGGTCCGCTCGACCTGCTGCTTCATCTGGCCCGCACCCAGAAGGTCGATCTCGCCCGCATCTCCGTTCTGGCACTGGTCGAGCAATATCTATTGTTCATCGACAGCGCCCGGCGGGTCCGCATCGAGCTTGCCGCCGATTATCTCGTCATGGCCGCCTGGCTCGCCTATCTCAAGTCGAAGCTGCTTATTCCGCAGCAGGCCAAGGGCGACGACGGCCCGAGCGGCGAAGAACTGGCAGCGACACTCGCTTTTCGCCTGAAGCGCCTTGAGGCGATGCGCGAGTCGGCGACGCGGCTGGTCAACCGCAATCGCCTCGGCCGCGACGTCTTTGCCCGCGGGGCGCCGGAACATATCCCGCATCGCGTCGAATCCGCCTATGACGCGACGCTTTATGACCTGCTTGCGGCCTATGCCAACCTGCGCCAGCGCACCGCCGTCACCCACGTGACGATTGAGAGGCGCAAGGTCTGGTCGCTGGTCGATGCCCGCGAACTGCTGACTCGCATGCTCGGCGAGATCGTCGACTGGACGGCGCTGCAGCACTATCTCTTGCCCTATCTGCCGCCGGAGGATCGCGTCACGGCAACCGCCAGTGCCTTTGCGGCGTCGCTCGAACTGGTGCGCGAAGGCAAGCTCGAAATCCGCCAGGACGGCGCCTTCCAGCCGATCTTTCTGCGCAAGGGGACCGGGCCACAGCAGCCCGCCCCACCACAGCCCGCCAAGGGAGGCGTGGATTGACGCCGCAAGAGGACGACGATCTGCCGATCGCTGCGGAAGAAGAGCCGGAACTCCCATCCTTCTCGTCGGCGGAAGTCGAGCGGATCGCGGAAGCGCTGGTCTTCGCCTCGGCCGAGCCGGTCTCTGAGGCGTTTCTGGCCGAACGCCTGCCGCGCGGCACCAATGTAAATGCGGTCATGCAGCAGCTGGCGGAGGTCTATGCGCCGCGCGGCGTCAATCTGATCCGGACCGGCGATCGCTGGGCCTTCCGCACCGCCGCCGATCTCTCCTTCGTCATCCGTAACGAAGACAACGAGACGAAGAAGCTGTCGCGCGCCGCACTCGAGGTGCTGGCCATCATCGCCTATCACCAGCCCGTCACCCGCGCCGAAATCGAGGAGATTCGCGGGGTACAGACGTCCAGAGGCACGCTGGACGTGCTGATGGAAGCGGGCTGGGTCCGCTTCCGCGGCCGCCGCCGCACTCCGGGACGGCCGGTGACGCTCGCCACGACACCTGATTTCCTCGACCATTTCGGCCTGGAGGAACTGCGCGATCTTCCCGGTCTCGAAGAATTGAAGGGCGCCGGTCTGCTTTCCGGCCGCATCCCGCCGGGCTTTGCGATACCCGTCCCGCTCAATGTCGACGATCTTTCCGAGGACGAGGACCCGATCACCCAACTCGACCTCGAGGAACTTGGCCTCCTGACGCCGGGCGGCGAAGCGGAAGAGTGATTTCGCGGGGATGGTCGCACCCTCGGGACGCGTCGGTCTGTCGCACCTCACGCTCCCCTGCGGCAGACATGGGGTCCCATGGCTCGCGCGGGCCCCTGATGTAGGTCATTTTTTGATGGTAGAGCCCTTTTCCGGCCTCGTTTCTCGGCTACAGGAGATTACCCCAGCCGAACCGCCGGCGACCCTAATGAGAGTGTCGCGACGGCGATCGCAGTCAGCCACGATGCCGAGGGGGCGATGCGGGTGGCAGACCAATCGCACTTTTTGAAGGATGTCCTTCAGGTGCAGGTCGGTAGATCGGACGAGCGCTATCGTTCACCTTCTCATTTGTCGCCGCTCGTTTTCTCATGGAAATCAGCTGGTTCGCCGATGTGGTGAAAGATGGCGGTTGTTATGCAGCCCACAATCGTGACCCCCGCTGGCTTCGGCTGGACATTTCGGTGTCGTGCCAAGGGTGGCCAGCTTGCGGCGGGAATCCTGTGGGGATGATCCCCCTCGGCGGCCTGGAATCCGAGACGTTAGAGGTTCGCAGGGCCAGTCAGCCGGGCCGTGGCCGGATCCGCGCCGACGAGTTGTCGTGCAGGGTTAAGGACGTCTCGATAAGGTGTCCACTGACGACATTTTGGTGTTTGAAAAAGCATCATAAAGAGCTTACATCGATGAAACGGTACTAATGGAGTTGGACTTATGGGTTCTTTCAGTGTGTGGCATTGGCTGATCGTTCTGGTCATCGTGCTCGTTCTCTTCGGACGCGGCAAGATTCCGGAACTGATGGGCGATTTCGCCAAGGGCATCAAGAGCTTCAAGAAGGGCATGAGCGACGAGGACGCCCCCGAGGCGAACGGCGCGACGACCACGACGAAGACCGTTGATCTCAAGGCTGAAGAGGCCAAGGAAACCACCCGGTCGTAATGGCCGAGTGGCGGGTTCCAGGAGCCTCGTTGAATGTTAGATATCGGCTGGACCGAGCTTCTCGTCATTGCGATCGTGTTGATCGTCGTGGTTGGTCCGAAGGATTTGCCGCCCATGCTCAGGGCCTTTGGCAAGATGACGACCAATCTGCGCAAGATGGCCGGGGATTTCCGCTCGCAATTCGACGAGGCGCTGAAGGAGTCGGAACTCGACGACGTGCGCAAGACGATTTCGGATGCGCAGCGGCTGAACCCGACGAACGCGCTGAGGGATGCGATTAACCCGCTCCGGCAGATGGGTCAGGAAATCCGCGCCGACCTGCAGAAGGCAACGCAGATGCCGACGCCGGCCGTAGCCGAGACCGATATCGAGGCCCAGCAGGCTGTCGAGGGCACGTCGAGCATCGACGCCGCTCCGGAGGTTCCCGCAAACTTCCCGTCGGCAGCGCCCGCATCCTCGACACCTGCGCCAGCTCCGGCCCAGTCCGCGCCTGCCTCACCTGAGGCAGCGGCTGCGACAACCGTCGTGGAAAAGCCGAAGCCGGTCCGCAAGACCGCCGCCAGGGCAAAACCCGTCGTCGAGACCGCCGCGGCTCCGGTTGCCCCGGCAGCTATTGTCGAAAAACCGAAACGCCCTCGCGCGGCGGCAAAACCGGCTCCTGTTGCCCAGGCTGTGGATGAGGCGATCGTCAAGGCTCCGGCCCGCAAGCGCACGCCGAAAAAGGCCGATACCCCGAAGGACGACGCATGAGCGGTGACATCGAAGACAAGCCGCAGCCGCTCATCGAGCATCTGATGGAACTGCGCACTCGGCTGATGTGGTCGATCGGCGCATTTTTCGTCGCGTTCGTCGTCTGTTTCTTCTTCGCCAAGCAGCTCTTCAACCTGCTTGTCGTTCCTTACAAATGGGCTGTCCTCTGGGCCGGCCTCGATCTTGCCAAGTCCGAGCTGATTTACACCGCGCCGCAGGAATTCTTCTTTACCCAGGTGAAGGTGGCGATGTTCGGGGCGCTGGTGATTGCCTTCCCGGTGATCGCGTCGCAGATCTACAAGTTCGTGGCGCCTGGCCTCTACAAGAACGAGCGGGCTGCCTTCCTGCCGTTCCTGGTCGCTTCGCCGGTCCTCTTCCTGATGGGCGGCGCGCTGGTCTATTTCTTCTTCACTCCCATGGTCATGTGGTTCTTCCTCGCCATGCAGCAGGCGCCGACCGAAGGTGAAGTCGGCATTTCGCTTCTGCCGCGGGTCTCGGAATATCTGAGCCTGATCATGACGCTGGTCCTGTCCTTCGGGCTGGTGTTCCAGCTTCCGGTCGTCACCACGCTGCTCGCCCGCGTCGGCATCCTCTCCAGCGACTGGCTGCGGGAGAAGCGCAAATACGCGATCGTGCTGGCCTTCGTGGTCGCAGCCGTGCTGACCCCGCCAGATCCGATGTCCCAGATCGGTCTTGCACTGCCGACCATCCTTCTCTACGAGATTTCCATCTACGCCGCACGACTCGTCGAGCGCAAACGTGCCGAGGACAAGCTTTCTGAGCAGGAACCTTCGGATGTTGCGGAGACGGACAAGGCCTGAAGCCTTCCGGCCTGCCTTGCGAGTCCGCGACGTTCCGCTCTAAAGGCAAGGCAAGATGCTCGATATCAAGTGGATCCGTGAAAACGAAGGGGCTTTGGATGCGGCGCTCAGCAAGCGCGGCGCAGAGCCCATGGCGGCAACCCTCCTGGCGCTGGACGACAAGCGCCGTTCCGTCATCCAGAAGCTTCAGGACATGCAGTCCCGCCGCAACGCCGCCTCCAAGGAGATCGGCATTGCACTCGGACAGAAGAATTCCGAGCTCGCCGAAAGGCTGAAGGCCGAAGTCGGGTCGATCAAGGACACGATGCCGCTTGCCGAGCAGGAAGAGCGCGAGGCCGTTGCGGCCCTCGAGGACGCCCTGTCGCGCATCCCGAACGTGCCCTTCGACGACGTACCGGTCGGCAAGGACGAACACGACAACGTGGTCAAGCACGTCGTCGGCGAAAAGCCGCGCTGGAACCATGCTGCCAAGGAGCACTACGAGATCGGCGAAGCGCTCGGAATGATGGATTTCGAACGCGCGACAAAGCTCTCCGGCTCGCGTTTCACCGTCCTCACCGGCCAACTCGCCAGGCTTGAGCGGGCCCTCGGCCAGTTCATGATCGACATGCACACGACGGAGCACGGCTACACGGAGGTCTCTTCGCCCCTGATGGTGAAGGGCGACGCCATGTACGGCACGGGCCAGTTGCCGAAGTTCGAGGAAGACCTCTTCAAGACGACGGATGGCCGCTACCTGATCCCGACGGCGGAAGTGACGCTCACCAACCTCGTTGCCGGGGAAATGCTGGAACAGGAAAAGCTGCCGTTGCGCTTCACCGCGCTGACGCCGTCCTTCCGTTCGGAAGCCGGTTCCGCCGGCCGCGATACCCGCGGCATGCTGCGCCAGCACCAGTTCTGGAAGTGCGAACTCGTGTCGATCACCGATCAGGAAAGCTCGGTCGCCGAGCACGAACGGATGACCGAATGCGCCGAGAACATGCTGAAGCGCCTCGGCCTGCATTTCCGCACCATGACGCTCTGCACCGGCGACATGGGTTTTGGCGCACGCAAGACCTATGACATCGAGGTCTGGCTGCCGGGCCAGGATACCTATCGTGAAATCTCGTCCTGCTCCGTCTGCGGCGATTTCCAGGGGCGTCGCATGAATGCGCGCTATCGAGCCAAGGACGACAAGGCGCTGAAGTTCGTTCACACGCTGAACGGCTCGGGCGTCGCGGTCGGCCGTTGCCTGATCGCGGTCATGGAAAATTACCTGAACGAGGACGGTTCGGTCACAATTCCGGACGCGCTTCTGCCGTATATGGGTGGCCTGACCAAGATCGAGCGGGCGGCCTGATGCGGATACTTCTGACCAATGACGACGGCATTCACGCCGAGGGCCTCGCCGTTCTCGAGCGTATAGCCCGGAAACTTTCGGACGACGTCTGGATCGTCGCGCCGGAAACCGACCAGAGCGGCCTTGCCCATTCGCTGACGCTCTCCGAGCCACTGAGGCTCCGCAAGGTTGGCGAGAAACATTTCGCCCTGCGCGGCACGCCGACCGATTGCGTCATCATGGGTATCCGCGAAATCCTGCCCGAAAAGCCGGACCTGGTGCTTTCGGGTGTCAACGACGGCGCCAACATGGCCGATGACGTCACCTATTCCGGCACTATCGCCGGTGCGATCGAAGGCACGCTCCAGGGCGTGCGCTCTTTCGCGCTGAGCCAGGCGGTGCGACGCGAGAACGGTCGTTATGCGCCGTGGGAAGTCGCCGAATCCTTTGCGCCGGACCTCATCCGCAAGCTGATTGACGTGGACTTGCCCGACGGCACCTTCCTCAACCTCAATTTCCCGAACTGCGAACCTGCCGACGTGCAGGGCGTCGAAGTGACGTCACAGGGAAAGCTCGATTTTGGCCTGACGATCGACGCCCGCAATGACGGCCGCGGTCTGCCTTATTACTGGCTGCGATTCGGCGAACGGAAAGGTCATTTCCGCGAGGGCACCGATATTCAGGCGCTCAAGGAAGACAAGATCTCCGTAACGCCGCTGAAACTGGACCTGACCGATCATTCGGTTCAGGATCGTGTGGCAAAGGCACTGGGATTCGGAGCTGCCGATTGAAATCGGGCATGGTCGAAAAAGAGGGTTTTGCGGCGCTCGTGCTGCGCCTCAGGTCGGAAGGCATTTCCGACCTCGATCTGCTGACCGCTGTTGAACAGACGCCGCGCTCGCAGTTCGTGCCGCTATCGCTTGCCGAGGACGCCTATTCCAGCCGTACCGTGCCGATCGACTGCGGCTCCTTCATGGAGGGCGCAGATCTCGCCGTGCGCTTGCTGCATCGCCTCCAGGTCAAGCCCGGCCATAGGGTGCTCGAAATCGGCACGGGCAGCGGCTTCACTGCCGCCGTCATCGCCCGCATCGCCGAGCGGGTGCTGACCGTCGAGCGATATCGCACCCTAGTCACCGCCGCCCACGGCCGCATGGATGCGCTGGGGCTGCGCAATGTCGTCGTGCGCCAGGCGGACGGCGGCAACGGCATGCCGGGCGAGGGCACTTTCGACCGCATTTTCGTCACGGCGGCCTTTTCTTCGCTGCCGCGATTCTATGCCGAGCAACTCACGCATGGCGGTTCGATGGTCGCGCCGCTCACCGACGGCGAGTCCTGCATGATGGTGCGCCTCACCAAGACCGGCAGCCGATTCGAGCGGGAGGATCTGTTCCCGGTGCCTTTTTTGCCGATCGTTCCGCATATTGCGGCGGCGCTCTAGGCCGTTTGTTCCATGCCGCGACGGCGTTTCGGCCGTCATGGTTATCAATTTCTCTAAAATTTTAGGACAATGCCTGCCCTTTAACGGTGCAGTAAGACTAACGCGCTTTAATGACTCTCACGATGGTGGCGTATCTGTAAGCGAGTCATGCGTATGAAGAGTTCTCCGAAATTCGGAAAATCCGTAATCAAATTTGCTGTCGCGGCACTGCTTGCCAGCGCTGCGACAGGGTGCAGTTCGGACGCGACCCGTTTCTCGGGGCTCTTTTCGAAATCCGACAACATAACGACGGCGTCCATTCCGCAGCGACAGGGTGGTGGGGCTTATGGCCGCGCACCGACCCCGCAGGCAGATCTCGGCTCCGGCCAGGCTCAGGCGCTGCCGCCGATCCCGCAGAACGACTACGGCTCGCGCAACGCAGCCATGGCTCAGCCCTATCCGGGCAATTCCGGCGGGTATACCTCTCCGGCGCGCACCGCATCCGCTCCCGTTGCTGTGCAGCGAACCGAACTCGCAGCTCCGACTGGCGCCACGGCGCAGCGTAGCGTCGCCCCGATGGGCCGCGATACGGCTCGCCAGGAGGCGCTCGCCCAGCCATTCCCGGGCCGCCAGCCGGCTGCCAACACGCTTGTCGCTCCGTCCGCTCCGTCCGCTTCGACGCTGAAGGCCGACAGTGTCGTCACCGGCACGACCCCGAAGCCGATGTCCGGCTGGTCCGCGGTCAACGCTCCCAAGGTGACCCTGAAGCCCGGCGAAACGGTTTCGACGCTTTCCAAGCGTTACGGCGTTCCGGAAAAGGAAATCCTGAAGGCAAACGGCGGCGCCGTTGCTGCCGGCCAGTCCGTCCTTATCCCGACCTTCGGTACGGCGCAGAATTCGGCAAAGAATGCCGCCGGCACGATCGACCTCCAGAATAAGGGTCCGGCGCCTGCCCGGGAGCCCGATCAGAAACTCGCCGTCCTGCCGACCCCGGCGCGTGACAAGGCGATGGCCGAACCCGCCAAGCTGACGCCTCCGGGCGGCAAGCCCGTCGGCGGCACCTATGTGGTCAAGCCGGGCGACACGATCACCAAGATCGCCCGTGAAACCGGCACGCCGGTCGATCAGCTGAAGGCCGCCAACAACCTGACATCGGGCGGCGTCCGCATCGGCCAGACGCTCAAGGTTGCGAACGGCGCTGCGGCTCCTGTCGCTGACCCGGTCAAGACCGCATCCATTCCGCAGAAGCCGGTCGAAAAGGCCGCAGCCGCGGCCCCGAAGCCGGCTGCTGCCGCCGCACCTGCCCAGGTTGCCCAGGTGTCTGTGGCACCGGCAGCAGCCAAGGCTGCTGTCGATAACGCATCGGTCGCCGACGTCGAGAAGAAGTCGGACACCGCTTCCGTGGCGCCTCAGTCGACCGGCATCGGCAAGTATCGCTGGCCGGTCAACGGCGCGGTCATCGCCGGCTACGGCCAGAACGTCGACGGCAACCGCAATGACGGCATCGACATCTCGGTTCCGGAAGGCACGCCGATCAAGGCTGCCGAAAACGGCGTGGTCATCTATGCGGGCAACGGCCTGAAGCAGCTCGGCAACACGGTTCTCGTCCGTCACGACGACGGCAAGGTCACCGTCTACGGCCATGCCGGTAGCATCAACGTCACGCGCGGGCAGAAGATCACCCGCGGCCAGACGGTTGCCGCCTCCGGCATGAGCGGCGACGCGAAACGCCCGCAGGTCCATTTCGAAGTCCGCAAGGACGCGACCCCGGTCAACCCGATTACCTTCCTTGAATAAGTAGTGCGTTTCAGGGGACGGAGAAAAGCCCGGCAGTGCCGGGCTTTTTGCGTTCTCAGTGCTTTTCCGGGTTTCAATCTCGGGAGAGTGGCTTCCTCAGCCGCCCGCCAAGATCCTGGATATATTGCCAGGCGACGCGGCCTGAACGCCCGCCGCGGGTGGTCGCCCATTCGAGCGCCTCGTGGTGCAGCGTCTGCTGGTCGAGGCCAAGCTCGAAATATTCGGCATATCCGTCGATCATCGTCAGATAGTCATCCTGGCTGCATTTGTGGAAACCGAGCCACAGGCCGAACCGATCCGACAGCGACACCTTTTCCTCGACCGCCTCGGACGGGTTGATCGCCGTCGACTGCTCGTTCTCCATCATATGGCGCGGCAGGAGGTGGCGGCGGTTGGAGGTGGCGTAGAACAGAACGTTGTCGGGCCGGCCTTCGATGCCGCCGTCGAGTGCCGCCTTTAGTGATTTGTAGGCGGTATCGTCATGATCGAAGGAAAGGTCGTCGCAGAAGACGATGACGCGCTGGCCGGAAGCCTTGAGGATATCGAGCAGGGCAGGGAGCGAGGCGATGTCCTCGCGGTGCACTTCGACGAGCTTCAGGGAAATCGCAGTCGCGGCGCGCACGTCCTCGTGCACTGCCTTGACCAGCGAGGACTTGCCCATGCCGCGGGCGCCCCACAGCAGCACGTTGTTGGCTGCAAAGCCTTCCGCAAACCGCAGGGTGTTTTCGTGCAGGATATCGCGCACATGGTCGACGCCCCGGATCAGCGCCAGAGCGACACGGTTCGGACGCGGCACCGGCTGCAGGCGCTGGTTGGCCGGTACCCAGACGAAGCAGTCGGCGGCGTTCCAGTCGTTGATGGCGGGTGGAGGGCCGGCGAGCCGCTCCAGCGCATCCGCAAGCCTGCGGATCTCGGTCAGGATCAGGGTATTGATGTCGTTGCTCATGGTGTTTCTCCGGTCGCATCGGCGAGTTTTTGAGCCTTTTGGCTGCGGTAACATGCTCGTTAGTGCATCAAAAGCCTGAGAGCCGTGGATTCGGTACGCCGGCTGGCGTGTTTCTGTTGCATTCCGGCCTATCGCAACTATATTCCGGCGGCTTGAAACGGGGGCCCGGCGTCTCCGGTAATCTTAGGAGTTTTCGATGTTCATTACCGAAGCATTCGCCCAGGCCCCAGCCGCAGCACCGGGAGCCTCCGCGTTCGGCTCCGGCCTTGAGATGCTCTTCCTGTTCGCGCCGCTGATGGTGGTCTGGTATTTCTTCCTGATCCGTCCGCAGCGCGCCAATGCCAAGAAGCGCCAGGAGACGCTGTCCAACATCCGCCGCGGCGACCAGGTCGTTCTTGGCGGCGGCATAACCGGCAAGGTGACCAAGGTTGTCGACGACACCGAAGTGGAAGTCGAAATCGCCGAAGGCGTAAAGATCCGCGCCATGCGCGCCTATATCGCCGAAGTCCGCGTCAAGGGCGAGCCGGTCAAGACCGAACCTGCAAAGACCGGAACCGCTTCCTAAAGCGCCGCCGATACAGGGGCCCGTCTGGTACGTGGCCTTGAACTCAAAGAGCCGGATCGTCTCCGGCTCGCAACCTCTTCGAGAAGGCATGTGACCCATGGCGAAAGGCATCGAAATCCGCGACGCCCATTTCCCCGGTCGCGCTCCGATCGATGCCTATGGCAATGGCGGTTTCCGTTTTGCCGACATGTCGCATCGCGGCTCGCTGCTCTGCCTTCCGTCGGGTATCCACGGCTGGGAGCTGCAGGAAGGCGAGCCGCTGACGGTCGCTTCCCTGATGAGGGTGCTCGCCGAAGCCAGTGAGATCGAAGTGTTGCTTGTCGGCACGGGTGCCAATCTCAAGCCCATTCCGGCTGAGGTGAAGGCGGCGCTGAAGGCCAAGGGCATCGCCTCCGATCCCATGAGTACCGGTGCCGCCGTGCGCACCTTCAACATCATGCTGGCCGAATCGCGCGCCGTCGCGGCTGCTTTGATTGCCGTCTGACAGATGGCCGAATCAGCCAGACAGAACGGCGATATCTGCCTCGCAACGCTCAGGGAGACCGATCGCGACCGTTATCTCGCTTGTCTTCTGTCGCCGGAAGACAAGCGCGGCGCACTTGCGGCCCTTTATGCCTTCAACGCCGAGGTCGCCCGTATCCGCGACGTGGTGCGTGAACCGCTTCCGGGCGAAATCCGGCTGCAATGGTGGCGCGACCTCCTCGAAGGCAATGCTGCGGGCGACAGCACCGGCAACCCGGTCGTCGCCGGGCTGCTTGAGGCGGTCGAGACCTATCGCCTGCCGCGCCAGACGCTCGTCGACATGATCGAGGCGCGCATTTTCGATCTCTACGACGATCCGCTGACCGATCGCAACGCGCTCGAGGGTTATGCCGGCGAGACTGCTTCGGCACTCATCCAGCTCGCGAGCCTGATTCTCTCTCCCGCCGATGCGGCAAAATCTGCGGAGGCGGCAGGCCACGCGGGCGTCGCCCAGGCGATCGCCGGTTTCCTGCTGCTGATGCCGATCCATCGCCGTCGTCATCAGCTCTACCTGCCGCTCGATATTCTCTCGGCGACCGGGCTCGACCGTGATACATTTCTGCGCGGCGAGGACAGACCGCGCATTTCCGCCGCGATCGAGGCTTTTGCCGGGCTTGGATTGGAGCATCTGGCCAAGGCGAGAAAGTCGGGAACTATCCCGGCAGCGGTCTTTCCGGCCTATCTGCCTGTGGCGCTTGCCGAACCGGTGCTGCGCCGGGCAGTGCGTGCAGGTGCGTCGGTGCTCGACTCGGCCCTGCAACCGCCGCAGTGGCGGCGCCAATTGCGGCTCATGAAGGCCTCCGTCACCAGGCGCTTTTGACGGACGCCAAATTCGCGCAAGGCTCGCCGGCTAAGGAACGAAGCACAAATCCGGCGCCATCATAAGGAGAAGCGGTGTGAGCCCCGTTGTCGTCTGGTCGATCATCTTCGTACTCCTCATGGCGCTTGCCTATTACGTCACGCGAATGTCCGGCAAGGACAGGGACAAGGACGGCAACCTGCATGATACAGGGATGGCTATCCTCGAGTTCGGCCGTGCCTTTCCCAATGAGGCCATCCGCAGCCTGCATGTGACGGCCAAGGGCGACGCCATCTTCGTGCGGCTGCATGACAACAAGGCCGGCTTCATGCGCAGCCACCGCAATCACTACGCCTGCTTTCTGATCGAGCCCGGCCGGGTACGCGTGACCCCATTGCCGAACGCCAAGGGATTCACCGTCGAATTTCTGGACGCATCGACGCAGAACGGCACCTATCTCTTCTCGACGGAAAAGGAGGCAGCCGAAGTGGCCCTCTGGCTGCTCGACAACTATGTCAGCGTTGCCGACCGCGATCTGGAGGAAAAGCCGGGGACGCCTTCCGGGGATGTCAGCCCCGACCGAGCCAACTAGCGCAATCCTGAAGCGCGCGGGCGGAGAGCAGCTGCCGCTTCATCACCGTCTTGTCCTTGCCGCGGAAACGCTTGACGCCCTCCGGCTTGACGATCGATCCCGGCTCCAGCTCAGGAAACAGCCCGAAGTTGACGTTCATCGGCTGGAACGAACGCTTGCCCGGCTCGTCCTCCGAAACCAGATGTCCGCCCGTGATATGGCCGAGCAGCGAGCCTAGAGCGGTCGTTGCAGGCGGTGCCGGGAGCGTTTCGCCTTTGCGTTCGGCAGCGGCGAAACGGCCGGCGAGCAGCCCGATGGCCGCACTTTCCACATAACCTTCGCAGCCGGTGATCTGGCCGGCGAATCGCAAGCCCGGCCGGCTTTTCAGCGTCAGCGATTTATCGAGCAGCACGGGCGAGTGGATGTAGGTGTTGCGGTGCAGGCCGCCGAGCCTTGCGAACTCGGCATTCTGCAAGCCGGGAATCATCCGGAAAATGTCCGCCTGGGCGCCGTATTTCAGCTTCGTCTGGAAGCCGACCATGTTGTAGAGCGTGCCGAGCGCGTTGTCCTGTCGGAGCTGCACGACGGCATAGGCTTTCACCGTCGGATTATGGGCATTGGTGAGACCCATCGGCTTCATCGGCCCATGACGCAGCGTTTCGCGGCCGCGTTCGGCCATCACTTCGATCGGCAGGCAACCGTCGAAATAGGGCGTGCCTTCCCATTCCTTGAAACCGACCGAGTCGCCGGCGATCAGCGCGTCGACGAAGGCATTGTACTGCGCCTCGTCCATCGGGCAGTTGATATAGTCCTTGCCGGTGCCGCCGGGACCGACCTTGTCGTAGCGCGACTGGTACCAGCAGATATCCATGTCGATCGAATCACGGTGCACGATCGGGGCGATGGCGTCGAAGAAAGCGAGCTGGTCCTTGCCCGTCTCCGCCTGGATCGCAGTTGCAAGCGCCGGCGAGGTGAGGGGCCCGGTGGCGATGATCGCCAGATCCCATTCCTTCGGCGGCAGGCCCTGGACCTCCTCGCGCACGACGGTGATGAGCGGGTGGCTTCCGATCGCTTCGGTGACCGCGTCCGAAAATCCGTCGCGGTCGACGGCAAGCGCTCCGCCGGCCGGTACCTGGTGCCTGTCGGCACATGCCATGATCAGCGAACCGGCAAGCCGCATTTCCGCATGGATGACGCCGACGGCATTCGCCGTCGCATCGTCGGAGCGGAAGGAGTTCGAGCAGACGAGTTCGGCAAGTCCGTCCGTCTTGTGGGCATCGGTGCCGCGCACGCCGCGCATTTCATGGAGAATCACCGGCACGCCGGCCGAGGCGATCTGCCAGGCGGCTTCGGAACCTGCGAGGCCGCCGCCGACGACATGGATGGCAGCAGGAGAGGTGGGGGAGGTGGAAATATTGCTCATGGCCGGCTCATTATCACGCCATTTGCCGGACCGGAATCAAAAAGGCACCCGAGAAGGTGCCTTTGATACGTCCTTGGATGTCCTCTCGGACCGCTTTAACCTCGCCGCAACGGCCTCGTGCCGTGCGGGTCCGCCTGCGAGAAGCGGATTAGCGGAAAGAGCGGGCCGCGATGTGGCGGATGTCGTAGCGGGTCAGACCGATGTCGCTGAGGGCCTGGCTCGAAAGATTTCCAAGCTCGTTCATCGTGCGGCGGTAGCTGATCCAGTTCTTGGCGATACGGATCGGGTTCATGGTTGTTTCCTCAAGATCTTTTCCTGATGCTCTGTCGTCATCAGCGATGAGGGTCTTATACATCCGCATAATAAGAATGTGCAGTGCAAAAAATGTGCGACTGCCATGCAAATGTGCAAGAGATCGCTGAAATTTGTGGCGCAGGTCGAAAATCAGGCAGGAATTTTAGGCCTTAAATTTCCATGAACAAAAAGAAAAAGCGCCTCCCGAAGGAGGCGCTTTTGGATGGAGCAGCAATGTCCGTGCGAGGCTTAGAAGCCGACGGCAGACCGGGCAACGCGGCGGATATCGGCGCGGCCGATGCCGAGGTCGTTGAGTTCGCGGTCGCTCATGCGGCCGAGCTCGTTGACGGTTTCGCGGTACTTGCGCCAGGTGGTGAGCTTCTGTGCGATGTTCATGATCTTGTCCCTTTCTAGGCCCTTGCCAGCGGCCCATTCGGCGCTGACTTCAATCTCATGACCGGTAATATATGCTGCGCTGCAAAAAGTAACAGCGCCTATTCGGAATGCCACCTATGCATCCGGCGCATTACGAGATCGTTTACCATGCAGGAGTGCTGAAATTTTGCGCTGGTTTTGGGCAGATCGCATGCTGCAGGACAAAAAATAACGCCCACCGGGGGAGGAGGTCCGGTGGGCGTCATTTGTAACGACTGGCGATTTGGGAGGAGGAGGATCGCCAGTCCCATCAAGCCCGCGCTGGGAGGAGGAGTGCGCGGCTCGAATTCCTGTCACGGGAGACTTCCCGAGGGCATCTGCATCGTTCAGGTCGGGCGCCAAGCCGTCCAAACCAGAGAGATCGAAACCTTCAATCAATCTCCGTATTTGCATATTATGAGATTGCAGCGAAATTGTGCAGTGCAATATCCGTATGGATGGCATGCGGCTATTGCATGGCTCACATCGCCGTTGATTCCAATGTACACATTAGAATTTAATAAAAAGTTAAATATCCCGATAATCGCCGGTTCGACCGGGCGCGGCGGGAGCAAATTCGCCTATTCACCGCGGTTTCTCGGAGCTGCCAAAAAAGCGTCATTTTCCCTTTGCGTGCGCCGAAACGGGTGATATAGAGACGCGCGCTCCGGAAGGCCTTGTGCGACGAGGATTTTCGACGCGGCTGGGGCGCGGGTATGGTGAAATTGGTAGACACGCCAGATTTAGGTTCTGGTGCCGCAAGGCGTGGGAGTTCAAGTCTCTCTACCCGCACCAGAACCGCCCCGCATCAAAACCGCCAGGAGTGCGGTCCGAGCCGGTTCTGGCTAAAGGATCGGCGCTCCTTGAAGCCGCGGCCGGTCTCTCAAAGTTCCGGCGATGTGCTCATTGAAACCAACGGCTGTCTGAGCACCGCCGCCACGATATGAAGGTATGAAAATGCAGGTTACCGAAACGCTCGCTGAAGGGCTGAAGCGCGAAATCAAGGTCGTTATCCCCAAGCGGGATATGGAAGCGCAGCTGAACGTGCGCCTCGCCGACGCCAAGGACAAGGTCCGCATCAACGGTTTCCGTCCGGGCAAGGTGCCGATCGCCCATCTGAAGAAGATGTACGGCAAGTCGATCATGGCGGATCTCGTCAACGAGATCGTCCGCGAACGTCCGACCGAAATCCTCACCGACCGCGGCGAGAAGTCGGCGACCCAGCCGTCGGTCGCCATGACCGAGGACGAGAACGAAGCGGAAAAGATCCTCAACGCCGAGGTCGATTTCGAATTCACGCTCTCCTACGAAGTCATCCCGGAGATCGAACTGCAGCCGACCGACGGCCTTTCCGTCATTCGCGAAGTCGTCGAAGTCACCGAAGACGAAGTCAACGAGCAGATCGAGAAGATCGCCGAGAGCGCCCGCACCTTCGAGACCAAGAAGGGCAAGGCTGCCGATGGCGACCGCGTCACTATGAACTATCTCGGCAAGGTCGACGGCGTTGCCTTCGACGGCGGCACCGCCGAAGATGCCGAACTGGTTCTCGGCTCCGGCCGCTTCATCCCGGGCTTCGAAGACCAGCTCGTCGGTGTCAAGGCCGGTGACGAGAAGACCATCAACGTGACCTTCCCGGCCGAATATCCGGCCGCGAACCTTGCCGGCAAGGAAGCCACCTTCGACGTCACCGTCAAGGAAGTCGCAGCTCCGGCCGCTCTCGAGATCAACGACGAACTCGCCTCCAAGCTCGGCATCGAATCCGTCGATCGCCTGAAGGAGATCGTCCGCGGCCAGATCGAAAGCCAGTACGGCAACGTCACCCGCCAGAAGGTCAAGCGTCAGATCCTCGACCAGCTCGACGGCATGTACCAGTTCGACACCCCGCAGGGCCTCGTCGACGCCGAGTTCGACAACATCTGGCGCCAGATCAACACCGACCTGCAGCAGTCCGGCAAGACCTTCGAAGACGAAGAGACGACCGAGGAAGACGCACGCGTCGAGTATCGCAAGCTTGCCGAACGTCGCGTTCGTCTCGGTCTCGTTCTCTCCGAAATCGGCGAACAGGCCGGCGTCGAAGTGACCGAGGAAGAAATGCAGCGCGCCCTTTATGCGCAGCTCCAGCAGTTCCCGGGCCAGCAGAAGGAAATTCTCGATTTCTTCCGCAACACCCCCGGCGCTTCCGCCTCGCTGCGCGCGCCGATCTTCGAAGAGAAGGTCGTCGACAAGCTGCTCTCCGAGATCAAGGTCACCGACAAGGTCGTGACCAAGGAAGAGCTGATGGCTGAAGACGAGGAAGGCTCGGAAGGCACTGAAAAGCCGGCCAAGAAGAAGGCCGCTCCGAAGAAGGCTGCAAAGGCTGAGGCTGCTGACGAAGCCGCCGAAGGCGAAGAAGCTGCCGCTCCGAAGAAGAAGGCTGCTCCGAAGAAGAAGGCCGCTGAAGACAGCGCCGAATAACCTTCGCATTGATTGGATAGAAAAGCCGGGTCGGCGACGACCCGGCTTTTTGTTGTGATGAAACCTCCCGAGTCCGCCGCCCATGATCCGTATTGAAAACATCAGCAAATCGAACAGCCACCGCATCCTCTTCATCGAGGCCTCCGCGGCGCTGAACCGTGGCGAGAAGATCGGCCTCGTCGGCCCGAACGGGGCCGGCAAGACGACGCTCTTCCGGATGATCACCGGCTCTGAAATGCCGGACGAAGGGCAGGTCTCGGTCGAAAAGAACGTTACGATCGGTTATTTCAACCAGGATGTCGGCGAAATGGCCGGCCGCAGCGCCGTCACCGAAGTGATGGATGGCGCCGGTCCTGTGAGCGTCGTCGCCGCCGAACTGCACGAACTCGAATCGGCGATGGTCGATCCGGACCGGCTCGACGAGATGGATCAGATCATCGAACGCTACGGCGAGGTGCAGGCGCGTTACGAGGAGCTCGACGGCTACGGCCTCGAAGGTCGCGCCCGCGAGGTTCTCGCCGGCTTGAGCTTCACCCAGGAGATGATGGATGGCGATGTCGGCAAGCTGTCCGGCGGCTGGAAGATGCGCGTGGCGCTCGCCCGCATCCTGCTGATGCGTCCGGACGTCATGCTGCTCGACGAACCGAGCAACCATCTGGACCTCGAAAGCCTGATCTGGCTGGAACAGTTTCTCAAAGGGTACGACGGCGCGCTGCTGATGACCTCGCACGACCGCGAGTTCATGAACCGCATCGTCACCAAGATCATCGAGATCGACGGCGGGTCGCTCACCACCTATTCCGGCGACTACGGTTTCTACGAGCAGCAGCGGGCCCAGAACGAAAAGCAGCAGCAGGCCCAGTTCGAGCGCCAGCAGGCGATGCTCGCCAAGGAGATCAAGTTCATCGAGCGCTTCAAGGCTCGCGCGTCCCACGCGGCCCAGGTGCAGAGCCGAGTGAAGAAGCTCGACAAGATCGAACGCGTCGAGCCGCCGAAGCGCCGCCAGGCGGTCGCCTTTGAATTCCAGCCCGCGCCGCGTTCCGGCGAAGACGTGGTCAACATCAGGAATGTCGCCAAGCGATACGGCAGCCGCTCGATCTACGAACGTCTCGACTTCATGGTGAAGCGGCGCGAGCGCTGGTGCATCATGGGGATCAACGGCGCCGGCAAATCGACGCTGCTGAAGCTGGTAACGGGCTCGACCGAGCCGGACGAAGGCAGCGTCTCGGTCGGCGCCAGCGTCAAGATGGGATATTTCGCCCAGCACGCCATGGATCTCCTCGACGGCGACCTGACCGTCTTCGAATGGCTGGAAGAACAGTTTCCGCGCGCGGGGCAGGGGTCGCTGCGGGCACTTTCCGGCTGCTTCGGCTTTTCAGGAGACGATGTCGAGAAGAAGTGCCGGGTGTTATCCGGCGGAGAGAAGGCGCGCCTTGTGATGGCGGCCATGCTGTTCGACCCGCCGAATTTCCTCGTCCTCGACGAGCCGACCAACCACCTGGACCTCGACACCAAGGAAATGCTGATCAAGGCGCTGTCGGAATACGAAGGCACCATGCTGTTCGTCAGCCACGACCGGCATTTTCTCGCCGAACTGTCGAATCGCGTGCTCGAACTGACGCCCGATGGCATCCACCGTTATGACGGCGGTTATACGGAATATGTGGAACGCACCGGTTACGAGGCGCCGGGGCTGAGAAGCTAAGGATCAAGACAGGAGGCAGGGGCGAAGCGGCGTCGGCCTCCATCGTTTCCGGCCGGCGGACGCTGTGGCTTCTTCGTAAGCTGTCCGCCGGATATCCGTGAACTGCAGCGCGGGAAGTCAACTTTCCGTTAGGAAGACCGTCGTAAGACGTCGTTCCGGCACGCGCGGAAAGACCTCGGTTCGAGGGGGCTTACCGTCAGGCCGACCCGCAGCCGGAACGATTTTCTGCACAGTTTTGATTGTCTCATATGCCGTTTGATCTGAATCAGTTTTTAAGGTATCCCTTTTCACGCCGTAGCGATTTCTGGAATTATACCGCAGGGGGGATATTCATGACGGCGAGCGATAAGGCCTTTCTCCGACCGGCAATCGGTCTGGTTGGAATGATGTTCCTGTCGGCATGCACGTCGGCGCAGACGACGGCGTCGATCTCTCCCACCACCACGACGGTGAAGCCGGCGCCGGTCTCCAAGAAACAGGTCTACCATTACACGCCGGCCGATCGCGACTGCATGAAGCGGGCGATGTATTTCGAGTCCCAGCGATCGAGCCGTGAAGGGCTGATGGCAGTCGGCACCGTGATCATGAACCGGCTGACCTCCGACGCCTATCCGTCCACCATTTGCGGCATCGTCGCCCAGGAGCGGCAATTCGCACCGGGCGTGATGACCCGGGCGATGAATGAGGCGACGGTTCCGGAACTCGATGCCGCCGTCGATGCGATCATTCGCGGCGAGCGGAACCCGGAAGTCAAGGATGCCATGTTCTTTCACACGGCCGGCCTACGGTTCCCCTACCAGAACATGCATTATGTCACGGTTGCCGGCGGCAATGCGTTCTACGAGAAGCGCGGCAGGGACGGGGATCTGCAGACGCCACCGCCGAAGCCCGTCGATGAATACGTGCTCGCCCTTGTGCAGAGCAATCCCGACCCGTTCAGCCTGATCCAGGCCAAGGAATTCGACGTTGCGTCGATCCCGGCGACCGGCACGGATCCGATGGTGGCGACGAATGTCCCGGTTCCGATCGAGCGGCCGGATCCCCTGGCGATCCGTTCCGCCAGCATCCAGCCGGCTGGAACTCAGCCTGTAAAGCCTTCAGTCGCGCCGGTGATCCTTGCCAGCTCCATGAGCAATGAGTGGATGCTGCGTTTCGACACCGGCAACGCGAAGCCGATACCGACACCGTCGCCCAAACGATCGCCGGCCGGGGTCGACCGCTGATCCCTGAAGCCTATCCTGCCTTCTGCAGCTCGGCAGCCGCGGCATTGTCCTTGTCGTTGGCCCGCTGGTAGGCCTCGCGTAGCGCGAGCCGTCCGAAATACTGTTCGAATGCGGCGCGTTTTTCGATCGTGCCGAACTGCAAGCCGTAACCGAGTTGCGAGCCGACATAGACATCCGCGGCGCTGAACGTGTCGCCGGCGATATAGGCGTTCGCCCGGACAGCCGCCTCCAGCGTATCCATGACGCCCTGATAGGTGCCGTAACCGACCATCCGCTCGCGTTCCTTCGGCACTTCGAAGCCGAGCACGCGGTTGCTGACGGCTGCTTCCAGCGGACCGGCCGCAAAGAACATCCAGCGGTAATAATCGGCGCGCTTGGCAGGGGCGGGGGCAAGACCCGCCTGCGGAAAGATATCCGCCAGATAGGCGCAGATCGCCGCGCATTCGGTAACAATGGTCTTGCCGTGCATGATGCTCGGCACCTTGCCCATCGGGTTGACGCTTTTGTAGGTATCGCCCTTCATCGTCGTGCCGAAATGCAGGATTTCGGTACGATAGGGGACGTCGACCTCCTCCAGCATCCAGCGGGCAATCCGGCCGCGTGACATCGGGTTCGTGTAAAGCACAAGTTCATCTGACATGTGGTCCTCCCGGCAGTGATGTCTATGTTTTGGTGCAGCTTGCTTTTCAATCAAGGCGCCAGGGCGAATTAGAGCGCCTTCCGGTACTGGATGAAGCCGGAGTTTTGGGCGATGCGGTCGTAGAGCCGCCGTGCGGCCGCATTGCTCTCCTGCGTCAGCCAATAGAGCCGTCCGGCGCCGTTTGCGCGCGCGAGATCTGCCACCGCTTCGATCAGGGCTGCGCCGGTTCCGCGGCCGCGCAGGGTATTCTTGACATAGAGGTCCTGCAGATAACAGGTCGATTCGGGCAGCCAGCAGGATCGGTGGAAGATGACATGCGCGATGGCGATCATCTTGCCGGTCTCGTCGAATGCGCCGAGGGCATGCATCGGCTCGGCGGGATCGTGAAGCCGGCTCCAGGTGAGATCGTACATCTCCTTCGGCAACACGGTCTCGTAGAAGCGCAGATAGGCTTCCCAGAGCGGTTCCCAGGCGGTGCGGTCGGCTGGCTCGAGCGGACGGATGATCGCAGGTGTCGTCGTGGCGGTCATGGCGAAACTTCCTCACAAAAAGAAAACGGCGGAGATTGCTCCCCGCCGTCGAATGATTAGCCGATTTTTCGGACTTAGGCAGCCATGGCCACCTTGAGATTTTCGTCCACCTTGTCGAGAAAGGCGGTGGTCGAGAGCCACGGCTGATCCGGACCGATGAGCAGCGCCAGGTCCTTGGTCATGTAACCGGCTTCGACGGTGTCGACGCAGACCTTTTCGAGCGTCGAAGCGAACTTGGCGAGGTCGGCATTGTCGTCGAGCTTGGCGCGATGTGCGAGGCCACGGGTCCAGGCGAAGATCGAGGCGATCGAGTTCGTCGAGGTCTCCTGGCCCTTCTGGTGTTGGCGGTAGTGACGGGTAACGGTGCCGTGGGCGGCTTCCGCTTCGACGGTGCGGCCATCGGGCGAAAGCAGAACCGAGGTCATCAGGCCGAGCGAGCCAAAGCCCTGGGCAACGATGTCGGACTGAACGTCGCCGTCGTAGTTCTTGCAGGCCCAGACGTAGCCGCCGGACCACTTGAGCGCTGCTGCGACCATGTCGTCGATCAGGCGGTGTTCGTAGGTGATCTTCAGCGCGTCGAACTGTTCCTTGAATTCGGCATTGAAGATTTCTTCGAAGATATCCTTGAAGCGGCCGTCATAGGCCTTGAGGATGGTGTTCTTGGTCGACAGGTAGACCGGCCACTTGCGCATCAGGCCGTAGTTCAGCGAAGCACGGGCGAAATCGCGGATCGACTCGTCGAGGTTGTACATGGCCATGGCCACGCCGGCATCCGGAGCCTTGAACACTTCCTTCTCGATCACCTGGCCGTCTTCGCCAACGAACTTGATCGACAGCGTGCCCTTGCCAGGGAACTTGAAATCGGTTGCCTTGTACTGGTCGCCGAAGGCGTGACGGCCGACGACGATCGGCTTGGTCCAGCCCGGAACCAGGCGCGGCACGTTCTTGCAGATGATCGGCTCGCGGAAGATGACGCCGCCGAGAATGTTGCGGATCGTGCCGTTCGGGCTCTTCCACATTTCCTTGAGGTTGAATTCCTTGACGCGGGCTTCGTCCGGCGTGATCGTCGCGCACTTGATGCCGACGCCGTGCTTCTTGATGGCGTTGGCGGCGTCGATGGTCACCTGGTCGTTGGTGGCGTCGCGGTTCTCGACCGAGAGGTCGTAATATTCGATGTCGAGATCGAGATAGGGAAGGACCAGCTTGTCCTTGATGAGCTGCCAGATGATGCGGGTCATCTCGTCGCCGTCGAGATCGACGACCGGGTTGGCTACCTTGATCTTTTGCATGGAATTCCTCTTGGACATAGAAGGGACCTCAAGGTCCCGACGGGTGGACACCAGTGGGTGCGCTATAACATCGCCGGGCTGGAACGCAAAGGCATTGAGGCCATCATATGCGGCTTTTCGTGCGAGAAATCGCGGCGCGTCCGGACCTGCGGACGATTGCCCTTGCCAAACCATAATGCCTGATTAATGTCCGGCCAAATCGCTCTCCAACAGCCGGATTTGATCTTATGCGGACCTTGCCGCTTGCCCTTGCCTTTTCATTGATCTCGACCCTCACTGCGGCGGCTGATGTGACCGATCCCGTGAAAGAGGTGATGAAGATCACCGAGGACAACTGGAATACCGTCGACAGCGAATGGAAATACATCTTCGATGCCGATCCGTTGTCTCGCCTGTTCAGCAAGAAATTCCAGGGCGCCTATGCGGAAGCCGCCAAGCACCCGGCATACGATACGGAGAACAACCAGCCGGGCGACCCCTTCGGTTACGACGTGATCACCTCGTCGCAGGACGGCTGTCCGCTGAAGGACATCAAGACGACCTCGGCACCGGGCGCCAACGGCATGACCGATGTTACCGTGACCTTCAAGATGTGGACCTGCGTCGATGAGGCGGCGGTGAAGGACAGCGTCAACGAACTGCATTTCGACATCATCCAGGAAGCCGGCAAGCCGGTCATCGACGACATCCACCGCGTCGCCGATGGCGAGCGGGATTCGGTGATCGAAGAGATGCAGTCGATCGCCAAGGGCGAGTAACTCGGCGATGATCGGGCGGCATGTCGCTCTCTCGATCGTGGCCTTGAGACCCATGCTTGGTCTCGCCAAACCTTGCCCAGGCGATATAGTCGGCGGCCAGGAGCGGGTATCGGCACCCGCCTGAGGTAGTGGATGAGGTTTGCCGCGAAGATCCGAGACTGGCTGCTCGCCAACGACCCGGCGCTGTCGCGCCTGCGCATGGCGGGACGGGTGACCCTGACCGTCATCGCCGCGGTGGCCTGCCTTGCGCTCATCCACGTCGCCGGCCTGGCGTTACCGACGATCGCCTACGGACTTGCGATCATCCTGTCGATCGAAGGCGGCGTTGCTGTCCGCGACCGGCTGCCGTCCGACCAGCTGAAGACGCGGCTGATCGGCGGCGTGGTCAGCCTCGTCTGCGTCGGGCTGGCCGCTGTGCTCGAAGACTACCGCTACATTTCCGATCCGATGTTCCTGGTCGTCATCGCTGGCGCTACCGTCGGGCGCGTCTACGGACCGCGCGGATTTGCGGTCGGCATGTTCGCATTTACGTCCTATTTCATGGGCGCCTACCTCAAGCCGAGCCTTTCCGACCTTCCGCTCGGAGCCATCGGTCCGGTGATTGCGGTCGTTACCGGCCATCTGGTCCGCACCTATCTCTTACCGGACGACTGGCGGCGCGATCTTCTGCAGTCGCTGGTGGCGATCCAGGGCAGGGTGGGCAATATCCTGATGAAGCTCGCGGTTCTGTCGAGCGGCGGGATCGTCTCGGATGGTGACCGGCGCGAATTGCGGCAGCTCGAGGAGCGGTTGAAGGACGTCGTGCTGATGGCCGAAGGTTTCCTTCCCCGCACGGCAGACGGCACGATCGATCCGGAGGACGAACCGCTCACGTCTCTCACGATGAAAATCTTCGACGTGCATCTCGCTGCGGAAAGCGTGATCGTCCTCTCCTTCGAGGCGCTGCCGCCCTTCATGCTCGTCCATGCGCTGATCGAGGGCGACCAGGGCATGGCCGAGAAGATCGTGGCCAGCCCGGCGGTCGCGGGCGACGACCGGGTGGCGGAAAGCGCAGCCGCCCTGATCTGGCTGCAGAAGGTCAGGATGGCCTTGACCGAAGCCATCGAGGACGGGCGGCGCGACCGTTTCCGGGCCATCGAGGATGCCGCTGCCGCGCCGGCTTCGGCAAAAATCGATTTCTCGCTCAGGAACCCGGTGATGCGATCCGCGGTGCAGATCACGATCGCATCGAGCCTGGCGATGGTTTTCGGCCTGTTGTTGTCGCGCGACCGCTGGTTTTGGGCTGTGCTGACCGCCTTCCTGATCTTCACGAACACCAAGTCGCGCGGTGACGCGGCGATCAGAGCCCTTCAGCGCTCGATTGGCACGCTGCTCGGCATTGCATCCGGGCTCGTGCTGGCAACGCTGATCAGCGGTTATCCGCTGGTTTCCGTGCCGATCGCGGTGCTCTGCATCTTCCTCGGCTTCTACTGCCTGCAGATTTCCTATGCGGCGATGACCTTCTTCATCTCGATTGTGCTCTGCCTGGTCTATGGCCTGACCGGGGTGCTGACCCTCGACCTCCTGCAGCTCAGGATCGAGGAAACGCTGATCGGCGCGATTGCGGGAACCATCGTCGCCTTCCTCGTTTTCCCGGCATCGACCCGCTCGACCCTCGATCTCGCGCTGGGGCGCTGGTTCGATGGCCTGCGCGAACTTCTTTCCGCGGTCAGGGAGGGCCGGAGCGGTTTCGAGATCATCGCACTCTCTCACAAGCTCGATGCCGCCTATCGCGAGGTCACGCTCGCCGCGCGCCCGCTTGGCACCAGCTGGTCGGTCGTCAGCCGTCCGGGCCAGGTTCGCCAGACGCTCGGCATCTTCCTCGGCGCTACCTACTGGGCGCGGATCTTCGCCCGCAATGCGGTCCGGGCGGGAGAGAAGCCGGAAGGTGAGGTACTGGCGGCGCTGGAGGATGTATTGAACACTATCGGAGCGCTTTCGGCCCGCGGTTCGGAATGTTTCGTGGTAAAGCGCAAGCCGAGCCGAGCCGCCAGCCGCCATCTGCCGATCTTCAAGCACGGCAGTCGGGTTGGCGTCGAAATGATAGGCACGATGCTGGGCAGGCTTTATCCCGCAACGGCATGAGGCTTGCCGATTTCCTCAGGCACCGGTATTCCGGCCGTCGGATTTGGATACGGAAACAGAAATGTCAGGCACGAACAGCGAGCGCGAACTCATAGCCGAAGGACCGGCGGTCATCCTGGTCGAGCCGCAGCTCGGCGAGAATATCGGCATGGTGGCGCGCGCAATGGCCAATTTCGGCCTCGCGGAATTGCGCCTGGTCAAGCCGCGCGACGGTTGGCCGAGCGAAAAGGCTCGCTCCGCCGCCTCCAAGGCCGACCACGTCATCGACGGCACGAAGGTGTTCGAGACGCTCGAAGAGGCGATCGCTGACCTCAATTTCGTCTACGCGACGACGGCGCGCGAGCGTTACGGCTTCAAGCCGGTACGCTCGCCTGTGACCGCGGCCGAGACCCTGCGCACCAGGTTCAAGGCGGGCGAGAAGACCGGCATTCTCTTCGGCCGCGAACGCTGGGGCCTCACCAACGAGGAAGTTGCGCTCGCCGACGAGATCGTCACCTTTCCCGTCAACCCCGCCTTCGCTTCGCTGAACATCGCCCAGGCCGTGCTTCTGATGTCCTATGAATGGATGAAATCGGGCATGGACGATCTCACCGAGACCGTCTTCCTGCCGATCGAGCAGCGTCCTTCCACCAAGGAACAGGTCATTGGCCTGTTCGAGCACCTGGAAGAGGCATTGGACGCCCGCAATTATTTCCATCCGCCCGCGAAAAAGCCAAGAATGATCGACAACCTCCGCGCTGTCATCTCGCGGCGGGGTTTTACGGAGCAGGAGATCAGCGTGTTCCGGGGCGTCATCAACTCGCTCGACCGTTTTCCCCGCGGATGGTCGAAAAAGGACGGGCCGAAGCCTGAAAAGGCCGATCTGCCCAAAGGGGCATCTGGGGGGAAGACGGGGAATGACGCAGACGAATGAATCGAAACCCGTGCTGATGTTCGATTCGGGCATCGGCGGGCTGACGGTGCTGCGCGAGGCGCGCGTGCTGATCCCGGAACGCGGCTTCATCTATGTCGCCGACGATGCCGGTTTCCCCTACGGCGACTGGGAGGAGCCAGCCTTGCGCGAGAGGGTGATCGCGCTCTTTGCAAAACTCCTCGATGAATACGATCCCGAAGTCTGCGTCATTTCCTGCAATACCGCTTTCACCCTGGTCGGTGCGGATCTGCGCGAAACCTTTCCGAAGATGACCTTCGTCGGCACCGTTCCGGCGATTAAGCCGGCTGCCGAACGCACCCGCTCCGGCTTGGTCTCCGTTCTCGCGACCCCCGGCACGGTCAAGCGCGCCTATACCCGCGACCTTATCCAGTCTTTTGCCACCCAGTGTCATGTGCGTCTCGTCGGTTCGCAGAACCTCGCCCGCATGGCGGAGGCCTATATCCGCGGCGAGACGATTTCCGACGAGGCGGTGCTGGCCGAGATCGCGCCATGTTTCGTCGAGAAGGACGACAGGAAAACCGATATCGTCGTGCTCGCCTGCACCCATTACCCCTTCATGGCCAATGTGTTCCGCAGGCTTGCCCCCTGGCCGGTGGATTGGCTCGACCCCGCCGAGGCGATCGCCAGGCAGGCGCGCCGAAAAGTGCCGCTGGTCGAGGGCGCCGAACATCCCGATAACTACGATTTCGCCGTCTTCACCTCCGGCAATCCCGATTTCGCCACCCGCCGCCTGATGCAGGGTTTTGGTCTGAGGGCCTGAGCGCCATTGAGCAATGTGGCTTATTTGCCACGATTTTTTGGTGATAACTGCAATTCGCGATTGTGCGCTTGCTCATCGGGCGATCTCGTGTATTATTTATCCATTCCGCAAATCGAACACAGGAGGCGTGAAATGAAGTCCATTACCATGTATATGCGCCTTTCTGGCGGAACGGCTATTATGGCCTCGGTGTCTCGCACATCGATGCCGGCCGGCATGTGCTTCCAGGCTGTATAAGGCTGGATTTCCGCCGTTTTGGCACTTTTCCCATTGATCTGACGTGACCGGCTGACGACGCGATTTACCGCGTTTCCTCGTCCGCATCCGCACGTCTTTCTTCATCTCAGAGGACCTGGTCGCGACATGCGCCGGGACGAAAAATCATGCGTGAATCACAATTTATGGTTGCTGATACCCTTTCGGCTGCGGTTCATGAACTCTGCCGCGAACATGGCGTCTGGAAGACTGCCGGTGCACTGCTCCTGGCAGCCTGGAGACGTCGTCAAGAAGAGAACCGGATCTCCGATCTTTCCAATCGGATGCGCCGCGATGTCGGTTTCCCCGAACTCGAGGACGACCGCGGAAATGTCCGGTTCATCCTTTGGGACCTCCGGCTGTAAAAGGACTGAGATGGATCCCCGGCGGGCTTGCCGCCGGGGCCTCACGTGGAGGTCCTATGTCTGGAGCTGAAACAATGACGGCCGTCTTCCGCAAACTTTGCCGTGACGATATGGCGGAGGCTGCGAGCGTTCACCGTACTTCCTTCGACGAGCGGCTGCCGTGGCTCGCTCAGCTTCACACGCCGGAGGAGGATCGCGGATACTGGAGAGGACATCTCTTCGCGACCTGCGACATCTGGGGCGCCGAAAGGGACGGCACCCTGCTCGGCGTTATCGCCTTTCGCACGGATTGGGTCGACCAGCTCTATATCCTGCCGAGCGCGCAGGGGCAGGGGATAGGTTCCCGGCTTCTGGACATCGCGAAGGAAGCCCATCTGCAGCTTTTTCTCTGGACCTTCCAGCGCAATACCGCAGCCCGCCGTTTCTATGAGACGCGTGGTTTCGTCGCGACCGAGGAGACTGATGGCTCAGGCAATGAGGAGAAGGAGCCGGACGTGCTCTATCGCTGGCGCATGACGACTGAATAAACACCGCTTGCAAACTGAAAAATTCGGTGGCTTGCTCCCTCTATTCCATGGAGGAGAATCCGCATGTCGCTTGAACACTGGCTCGCTTTCGTCGCCGCTTCGTCGGTTCTCCTGGCCATTCCGGGGCCGACGATCCTGCTCGTCATTTCCTATGCGCTGAGCCATGGCCGCAAGGTGGCGTCCGCAACGGTTGCCGGCACGGCCTTGGGCGATTTCACGGCGATGACCGCGTCCATGCTCGGGTTGGGCGCATTGCTTGCGACCTCTGCAGCCCTCTTCACTGTGTTGAAATGGGTGGGCGCCGCCTATCTCATCTATCTCGGCATCAAGCTCTGGCGCGCGCCGGTTTCCGAGCGGGCCGCCGATCTCGGCGAGGCCGAGGTGACGTCCGTAAAACCCTTCAAGATTTTCCTGCACACCTATGTGGTCACCGCACTGAACCCGAAGAGCATCGTCTTCTTCGTGGCCTTCCTGCCGCAGTTCCTGGACCTCAGCCAGCCGCTGTTCTTCCAGATGGTGGTCTTCGAAGTGACCTTCCTGGTGCTCGCGACCCTGAACGCCACGCTCTACGGCCTGCTGGCCTCGATGGCGCGCAACACGATCCGCAAGCCGAAGGTCCAGCGGATCGTCAACCGCACCGGCGGTTCGTTGATGATCGGTGCCGGCCTGTTGTCGGTCGGCTTCAAGCGCGCAGCCGCCTGAGCTTCGTCAAGGAGGAACAGCTGATGATCACCGGGCGTTGCCATTGCGGCGAGACCGTTTTCGAGATCAAGGGTGAATTGCCGCAGGCACTCACCCGCTGCACCTGCACTTACTGCTCAAGGCGCGGCGCGCTCCATGCCTATTACGAGCCGACGCAGGTGAAGGTCACGGCCAATGCCGCGACCGACAAGGTCTATCGATGGAATTCCAAGATGGTGGCGCATCATTTCTGCGGTACATGCGGCTGCACCACCTATAGCGACAGCCCGGATTTCCAGATGGACGGCACCTGGGACGGCAAGACCCGGCGTATCGCCGTGAATGCACGATTGTTCGACGATTTCGATGCCGAGGAATGGCCTCACACGGTCATCGACGGCCGGCATCTCTGGTAGGAGAAGAGCGATGAGTGACGTGACCCTGCTTGCTTTCGCGATCGTCGCGTTCATCGGCATCGCCACGCCTGGGCCGACGGTGCTGCTGGCGCTCACCAACGGCTCGCGTTACGGCCTTCGCCGCGCCCTGCCGGGCATGGCGGGCGCGATGATCTCCGACTTCGTATTGATCGGCGCAGTAGCGCTCGGCCTCGGCGCATTGCTGGCGGCCTCCGAATTCTGGTTCTCGGTCGTCAAGTGGCTGGGTGCCGGTTATCTTGCATTTCTCGGCCTGATGCTCCTGCGCTCGAAAGGCTCGCTTGACGTAACGGCAGGCGATGCTGCGGCCGGTTCGGGTTCCGCAACGTCAATCTTCCTGAAGAGCTTCCTCGTCGCGGTGACCAATCCCAAGGGATACCTGTTCTTCTCGGCTTTCCTGCCGCAATTTATCGTGCCGGATGCGCCGCAGTTTCAGCAATATGCGATCCTGGCAATGGTCTTCGCGCTGATCGATTTTGCCGTTATGTTCGGTTATGCGCTGCTCGGCTCGCGTGCCGTGCATCTTCTGAAGAAGAAGGGTGCGCTCTGGCTCGACAGGCTCTGCGGTGGGGCGCTTCTGGCGCTTGCCGGCTCGCTGGCATTCTATCGTCGCGCGGCATCCTGAGCGGTTTCGCAAAGGCCTGTGCATTTTCGATCTTGCCCGGCGAAACGAATCCCGATCTCTGTTAGAGTTCCGGAGTCGCGGCTTCTAACGGTCACCGCGAAGAGACAGCATACGAGGTAAGTGCATTGCAGGTCGGCATCGATATGGGAATTGTGTCCGGGGGCGATCCGGCCAAGCTCGATATCGAGGAGCTTCTGGCGACCCGTCTGCTCGTGCAGGGAAATTCCGGCTCCGGCAAGTCGCATCTCCTGCGCCGCCTGCTGGAACAATCCGCGCCCTGGGTGCAGCAGGTGGTGATCGATCCAGAAGGCGATTTCGTCACTTTGTCTGAAAAATTCGGCCATGTGGTGGTCGATGGCGAGCGCAGCGAGGCCGAGCTTGCCGGCATCGCCAACCGTATCCGCAAGAATCGCGTCTCCTGCGTCCTGACGCTCGAGGGCCTCGATCTCGAAGAGCAGATGCGCGCTGCCGCCGCTTTCCTGAACGGCATGTTCGATGCCGACCGCGAATACTGGTATCCGGTCCTGGTCGTGGTCGACGAGGCGCAGATGTTTGCGCCATCGGTCGGCGGCGATGTGTCGGAAGACGCCAGAAAGCTTTCGCTCGGCGCCATGACCAACCTGATGTGCCGTGGTCGAAAGCGCGGCCTTGCCGGCGTCATCGCGACCCAGCGCCTCGCAAAGCTCGCCAAGAACGTCGCCGCCGAAGCCTCGAACTTCCTGATGGGCCGCACCTTCCTCGATATCGACATGGCCCGCGCCGCCGATCTGCTCGGCATGGATCGCCGCCAGGCGGAAATGTTCCGTGATCTGAAGCGTGGCAATTTCGTCGCCCTCGGCCCGGCTCTGTCGCGCCGTCCGTTGCCGATCGTCATCGGCACGGTCGAGACGTCGGCGCGCTCTTCGAGCCCGAAGCTGATGCCGCTGCCGGATGCACCGCAGGATGTCGAAGACCTGATCTTCACGCCGGATCCGGAAGAATTCACCCGGCCGATGGTCCGCCGCGCCCCGCCGGCGCCGCGGCCGACGACGGATATCCTGGCCGAATTGTCGCGCTCGACACCCGCCGCCATGGCTGCGCCGCAGGAGTCGCGTGTCGCCCAGCCGGAATTGTCCGCCGAAGAGCGCGAAGAACGGCTATCCGCCGTCCTGTCGGAAATTCTCGACGATCCGCAATCCGCCTACCGGACGGATTCCGTCCTATATCAGGATTTTCTGGTGCGCGCCCGGATGCGGCGCCTGCCGGGTCCGCCGCTCTCGCTCAGTGAATTCCGCCGCCGCACGGCGATCGCCCGCTCGGGGGTCGACGAGGAAACCGCTTCCAGCGAGGCCTGGGGGACGGCGCTGTCGCTGTCATCCGGCGTTTCGGATGACCTGCAGGGCGTTTTCCTGCTGATGGCGAAGGCGGCGATATCAGGCGAATCATGCCCGTCGGATGCGCGGATCGCCCGGGCCTACGGCACCCACTCGGCGCGTCGCGCCCGTCGTCTGCTCGGTTATTTCGAGGAACAGGGCCTGATCGTCGTGCATGCGGACTTTTCGGGCAAACGCATCGTCGCCTTCCCGGATCTGCAGGCGGAGACCGCGCCCGGCAGCGCCGATGCGCCGGATGAGGGCGAGGCGAGGGCCGCTGCCGAATAGGCGGTCAGTGGATGTGAAAATGCGCTTCCACCGCCGCGGCGATAAAGGCGCGCCGGGCCTCCGAAGGCCTCGACTTTCCCTTTAACGCTTCGTCGCAAACCTGTTCCGCCAGATGATGCTGGCTGCCGTGATAGGCCGGCCAGAAGCGGTCGAGGACTGTTTTCGCCTCGCGTACCGTCTTGACGGTGCGGACCATGCCGGTTTCGGGATTTTCGATCCTGATCGGGCTGCTCCAGACTTTCGATTTCATGACACGACACCTCCTTCCCTTAAGATGGTACGACCCCCCTGTTCCGTCAAAAAAGCCTGCAGACAGCCTTGCCGAAAGGTTAAGAGACCGGTGCAGTTGACATTCCTGTGACATCCGCCTAAACACCGCGCCAACGCCGGGCCAAAAGACCCGGTGTTTCACTGACATGTCCCGTGGTTTTCTCCGGACGCTTTCGTGAGAGACCTGTCAGAGCTCTTAAATCAGGGCTCAGAGGAGGGCGTGTTTCCTTGATCCGGCTTGGCAACAAGTCGGTGTAACTGTTTGATAAGGAAATACGATGAGCAAGCGCGAATCGTCCAAATACAAGATCGACCGCCGTATGGGCGAAAACATCTGGGGCCGTCCGAAGTCCCCGGTGAACCGCCGCGAATACGGTCCTGGCCAGCACGGCCAGCGCCGCAAGGGCAAGCTTTCCGACTTCGGCGTGCAGCTGCGCGCCAAGCAGAAGCTCAAGGGCTACTACGGCGACCTGCGCGAAAAGCAGTTCCGCTCCATCTATGACGAAGCCAACCGCCGCAAGGGCGACACTTCGGAGAACCTGATCGGTCTGCTCGAATCGCGCCTCGACGCGATCGTCTACCGCGCCAAGTTCGTTCCGACGGTCTTTGCTGCCCGCCAGTTCGTCAACCATGGCCACGTCACCGTCAACGGCGTTCGCGTCAACATCGGTTCCTACCGTTGCAAGGCCGGCGACGTCATCGAAGTCCGCCAGAAGTCGAAGCAGATGGTTACGGTTCTCGAAGCCGTTTCGCTTGCTGAACGCGACGTTCCGGACTATATCGAAGCCGACCACAACAAGATGGTTGCCACCTTCGCCCGCGTTCCAGGCCTGAGCGACGTTCCTTACGCCGTCATCATGGAACCGCAGCTGGTCGTCGAATTCTACTCGCGTTGATGAATTGCCCTTCGGGGCGGTTCCGCGACACAAAAGAAAAGCCGCCTTTCGGGGCGGCTTTTTCGTTTGATCGGACAGGTCGGCCGGAGCTGCCGCCTCACTTGGAGGCGGCTTTTTTCGTCTCGCTGGCAGGGTCCGTGGTGGTCGCGGTCGTGTCCGTGGACTGGGAGGTTGCGACAGGCGCTTCCTTCGGGCCTTCGCCCATGCGGTTCCAGGCGTCGAGGCCGGCGATCTTGTAGGCTTCGGCAAGCGTCGGGTAGTTGAACGTGTTCTCGACGAAATATTCGACGGTGCCCTTGAGGTTCAGGACTGCCTGGCCGATGTGGACGAGTTCAGTCGCCCCTTCGCCGACGATGTGGACGCCGAGCAGGCGGCGGGTCTTCAGCGAGAAGATCAGCTTCAGGAGGCCGGTATCGAGGCCCATGATGTGGCCGCGCGAGGTCTCGCGGAAGCGGGCGATGCCGCATTCATAGGGAATACCGCGCTCCTTCATTTCCTCTTCGGTGAGACCGCAGGTGGAGATTTCCGGCACGGCATAGATGCCATAGGGGAAATATTTCTGCGGTTCCTTGGCGATCGCGCCGACGGCGACGCGCGCCGCGACGCGACCCTGTTCCATCGAGGTCGAAGCAAGGCTCGGAAAGCCGACGACGTCGCCGGCGGCGTAGATGTTGGGAACGGAGGTCTCGAAGGTCTCCGGATTGACCTTGAGGCGGCCACGGCTGTCGGCCTCGAGGCCGGCTGCGGCGAGGTTTAGTGTGTCGGTGGCGCCCATGCGGCCGGCGGCGAACAGCACCATGTCGGTAATGATCTGGCGGCCGCTGTCCACGTGCACCATAACCTTGCCGTCCGGCAGCCGTTCCACCTTGTCCGCCTTCTGGCCGAGCAGCAGTTTCATGTTGCGGTCGCGCAGCTGGTAGGTGAAGTCTTCGACGATTTCCTTGTCGATGAAGTCGAGCATGGTCGGCTTCGGATCGATAACGGTCACGGCAGCATCCAGTGCACTGAAGATCGTCGCATATTCGATGCCGATAACGCCGGCGCCGATGACCACCATCGAACGGGGGAGCTGGTCGATTTCGAGCAGCTCGTCGCTGTCGAGAACCGTCTTGCCGTCGAACGGCATGTAGTCGGGGCGGAAAGGCTTGGTGCCGACCGCGAGCAGGATCGACTTGCCCATGACGTGCATGACGTCGCCGTCGTCCTTGGCGATTGCCATCGTGTCGGGCGTGACGAAAGTCGCCTTGCCGCGGATGCTCTGGACGCGGTTGCGGGCGAACTGGTGTTCCAGCACTTCGACCTCATGGTCGAGCGTGATCAGCAGGCGGCGACGCAGATCCTCCGCACTGATCTCCTGCTTGACCCGGTAGGCCTTGCCGTAGAAGCCGCGCTCGCGCCAGCCGGACAGGTTGAGCGCCGTTTCGCGCAGCGTCTTCGACGGGATCGTGCCGGTATGGACCGAAACGCCTCCGACCCGCTTGCCCTGTTCGACGACCAGAACCTTCTTGTCGAGCTTGGCTGCCTGGATGGCCGCGCGGCGACCGGCCGGTCCGCTGCCGACGACGATGAGGTCGTATTGGTTCATGGGATGCTCCGCTCCGAATCTGACGGCTGCCGCAATGCGGCAGCACTCACGAATCCCTTTGTAGCCACCTATTCTAAAGTTTTGATTGCGGCTCGTCCAAGCCTTGATTTCAATCTGTATGCATCAATTTTGTGCACTGCAAGAATTGCTGAAAAATTAACTTGACGGAGGTCCGGAAATGCCGTCCATTCGGACCAATCAGAAATTGGTACGATAAATGGTACAGGATAAAGCGGGCGAGGCTCATGACAATTCGAGCTATGCGCTGGATCGCCTGAGGGAGCTTTTAAGGGCGGGAGAATTCGGTTCTGAGGGCCGCCTGCCGACCGAACGCGCTTTGACCGATATGCTCGGCATCAGCCGGCGCGCGGTGCGACGTGCACTCGAGGTGCTCGAATCCGAAGGCCTCATCTGGCGTCGCCAGGGCTCAGGCACGTTTATCGGCGAAAGGCCGAGCGAGTGGAGCAACCATGTGGGCGCAATCGTCGCCGGCACGGATTTCATGGAGATCATGGAAGTCCGTTTGAGGATCGAGCCGCAGCTCGCCCAGCTCGCGGCCATGCGCGCCAAGCCGGCGGATATCGCCAAGATGTACGAGATCGCCTCGAAGATCATCGAGAGCAGCGATGCCGACGCCCGCGAACTGTGGGATGGAACGCTGCACCGGCTGATCGCCCAGAGCGCCGGCAACCAGCTTTTCCTGTCGATTTTCGACGTCATCAATCGCGTCCGCCAGGACGAGGCATGGCGCGCGATCCGCGAGCGCGCCCGCTCCAGCGGCAATGCGGTCAACATCTCGTTTGCCCAGCACAAGACCATCATTGAGGCGATCGCCGCGCGTGATCCGGTGCAGGCGGGGGAGGCGATGCGCGAACACCTGCTGATGCTTCAGGAGCGGCTCATCCGTGCGACGTCGCTTGGCTCCGTGGAACAGGGGTCGCTCAGCGAAGCAAGCTGAATGGCCGCCACGCGGCCCACCACAGAAGCCGGAAACCGGCCAAGACTAAAAACAGGAACCTAAAAACAAGAGAGGAATGTTTATCATGATGCGACTTACCAAGCTTACGACCGCGCTGCTGGCCGGCGCGCTTTTCGCCTTTCCGGCGCTTGCGGTCGATTTGCGCATCGGCCTGCAGGACGATGCCGACGTTCTCGATCCGGCCCAGTCCCGCACCTTCGTCGGACGTATCGTCTATACCGCCATGTGCGACAAGCTGGTCGACGTTTCGCCCGACCTGAAGATCGTCCCGCAGCTCGCCACCGAGTGGAAATGGTCCGCCGACGGCAAGGAACTGACGATGAAGATCCGCGAGGGCGTCAAGTTCCATGACGACACCCCGCTCGATGCCACCGCCGTGGTTGCCACAATCGAACGTAACATGACCCTGCCGGAATCGCGCCGCAAGAGCGAGCTGACCTCCGTCGCCAAGGTCGAGGCGACAGGCCCGCTGGAAGTCAAGTTCACCCTGAAGTCCCCGGACGTGACGCTGCTCGCCCAGCTCTCCGACCGCGCCGGCATGATCGTATCGCCGACCGCCGCCAAGGCGCTCGGCGCCAATTTCGGCTCCAAGCCGGTGTGCGCCGGCCCGTTCAAGTTTGTCGAGCGCGTCCAGCAGGACCGCATCGTGCTCGAAAAGTTCAAGGATTACTGGGCCAAGGACAAGATTTTCGTCGACAAGGTCACTTACCTGCCGATCCCGGATACGACCGTCCGCCTCGCCAACCTGCAGTCGGGCGACCTCGACTTCATCGAGCGTCTGGCTCCGACCGACGTTACCGCCGTCAAGGGCAATTCGGGCCTGAAATTCGACGCGACCGTCAACATCGGGTACATGGCTCTTTACGCCAATATCGCCAACGGTGCGCGCGCCGACAATCCGTTCGGCAAGGACAAGCGCCTGCGCCAGGCCTTCTCGCTGGCGATCGACCGCGACGCCATGAACCAGATCGTCTACGAAGGCACCGCCGTCGGCGGCAATCAGCCGTTCCCGCCGAACAGCCCGTGGTTCAACAAGGCGATCCCGGTTCCGGCCCGCGACGTCGCCAAGGCCAAGGCTCTCATCAAGGCCGCCGGCTTCGATCGTGTCCCGGTCGAGTTGCAGATCCCGAACAATCCGGTCGCCCAGCAGATGATGCAGATCCTGCAGTCGATGGTCGCTGAGGCCGGTTTCGACGTCAGCCTGAAGTCGACCGAGTTCGCCACCCTGCTCGAAGAGCAGACCCGAGGCAACTTCCAGCTCAGCCGCTCCGACTGGTCCGGCCGTGTCGATCCTGATGGCAACATCCATCAGTTCATCAGCTGCAAGGGCGGCATCAACGACGTGAAATACTGCAATCCGGACGTCGACAAGCTGCTCAACGAAGCACGCGCCTCGACCGACGACGCGGTCCGCAAGCAGAAATATGACGCAGCTTCCGTGATCCTCAACGAAGACATGCCGGTCATCTATCTCGGCCATCAGTCTTGGATCTGGGCTTACAAGAAGAACATTACCGGCTTCGTGGCCAGTCCGGACGGCATGATCCGCCTGCAAGGCGTCAAGAAGGGCTAAGCCTCCTATGCCGCACGGGAGTAGACCCGTGCGGCACTTTTCCGCATCGCTTCGTAACAATGTTGCTCAACGGGGGACGGCGTCATGCCTGTCTACATCGGAAAGCGTCTGCTGGTCGCCATCCCGACCTTGCTGATCATCTCCATCTTTGTCTTTTCATTGCAGAAACTGCTGCCCGGCGATCCCATTCTGGCGATGGCCGGTGAGGAGCGTGACCCTGCGGTCATCGAATTCCTGCGCGACAAATACCGGCTGAACGATCCGGTCGTGGTGCAATATTTCTATTGGCTCGGCGGCGTGCTGACCGGCGACTTCGGCATCTCGCTGCGCACCAACCAGCCGGTCCTGGAGCTGATCCTCCAGAAGCTGCCGGTGACGATCCAGCTTGCGGTGATGGCGATGTTCTTCGCCATGCTGATCGGTATTCCGATCGGCATCCTGGCGGCGGTCAAGAAGAACACGTTCATCGACTACATCGCCAATGTGCTGGCGCTGACCGGCCTGTCGATCCCGAATTTCTGGCTCGGCATCATGCTCATCCTGTTGATCTCGGTGCAGCTCGGCTGGCTGCCGGCTTCTGGCTTCGAGTCGATCTTCGTCGATCCCGTCCGGTCCCTGCAGACCATGGTCATGCCGGCCTTCGTGCTCGGCAATGCGCTGGCGGCGACGCTGATGCGCCATACCCGCTCGGCGATGATCGGCGTGCTCAGCGCCGACTATATCCGCACCGCCCGCGCCAAGGGTCTGTCGCCGCGCGAAGTGGTGCTCAGCCACAGTTTCCGCAATGCGCTTCTGCCGGTCGTGACGCTGTCGGCGCTGCTGTTCGGGGAACTGCTCGCCGGTGCGGTGCTGACCGAACAGATCTTCACCATCCCGGGCTTCGGCAAGCTCATCGTCGATGCTGTCTTCAACCGCGACTATGCGGTGGTGCAGGGCGTCGTTCTGTGCACGGCAGTCGGCTTCATCCTGATGAACCTCATCGCCGACGTGCTTTACGTCCTCCTCAATCCGCGTCTGAGGGCCACCCTATGACCACGATCGACCAAGCGCCGCCGGTTGCGGCAGCCAAGCGCGACAAGAGCCGCGCCTGGCGAAAGATGAAGAAGAACAGGAGCGCGCTGGTCGGCGCCGTCATCGTCCTGTTCTTCACAATCCTGGCAGTCAGCGCCCCGATCCTGCCGATCATCGATCCCGTCGCGACGAGCTGGACGGCGATCCGCAAGGCACCTTCGGCCATGTACTGGCTCGGCACCGACGATCTTGGCCGGGACATTCTTTCACGGATGATCTGGGGCGCCCAGGCATCGCTGATGGCCGGGGTGTTCTCGGTCGCCATTGCGGTCGGCATCGGCGTGCCCTTCGGCCTGATCTCGGGTTATTTCGGCGGCTGGGTGGATATGGTGATCTCGCGGATCACAGAAGCCCTGCTCGCCATGCCTTTCCTGATCATGGCGATCGCGCTGGCGGCATTTTTAGGCCCGAGCCTGATGAATGCGATGATCGCCATCGGCCTGTCCGCCATGCCGATCTTCGTACGGCTGACCCGCGGTCAGGTCCTGGCGGTCAAGACGGAGGACTATGTCGAAGGCGCACGCGCCGTTGGCCTGAACCACTTCGAAATCATGACCCGCTATATCCTGCCCAACGTCTTCGCGCCGATCATCGTCCAGGCGACGCTGACGATCGCAACCGCGATCATCGCCGAGGCGAGCCTTTCCTTCCTCGGCCTCGGCCAGCAGCCGCCAGCCCCCTCCTGGGGCTCTATGCTGAACGTCGCCAAGAACTTCCTGAGCCAGGCTCCCTGGATGGCGATGTGGCCGGGCGCGGCGATCTTCCTCGTCGTCATCGGCTTCAATCTCCTCGGCGATGGCCTGCGCGATGCGCTGGATCCCCGCGAGGCATGACGGCCGCGCCAAGCATGATTTGAAAGGACCAACACCCATGACTGAATTCACCACACGGCCGGAAATCCTCGGCACGTTCGGGGTCGTCACCTCAACCCACTGGATCGCCTCGGCCGTCGGCATGGCGATCCTCGAAAAGGGCGGCAATGCCTTCGATGCGGCCGTCGCGACCGGCTTCGTGCTGCAGATCGTCGAGCCGCATCTCTGCGGCCCGGGCGGCGACATGCCGGCCATCTTCTACTCGAAGAAGAAGGACAAGGTCGAAGTCATCTGCGCCCAGGGACCTGCACCGGCCGGCGCGACGATCGAGCACTACACGTCGGAAGGCCTGAAGCTGATCCCCGGCGACGGGCTGCTGGCGACCGTCATCCCCGGCGCCTTCGACGGCTGGATGCTGTTGCTGCGCGACTACGGCACGATGAGCATGCGCGACGTGCTCGAGCCGGCGATCTATTACGCCGAGCACGGCCACCCGATGCTTGCCCGCGTTTCGGCCACCATCAAGGGGCTGGCGAACTTCTTCGAGACCGAATGGCCGACGTCCTACGCGACCTGGCTTCCGGGCGGCGTGGCTCCCGAAGCGCAGAGCAATTTCAAAAATCCGGTGCTTGCCGAGACCTGGAAGCGTCTCATCGCCGAGGCTGAAGCCAAGACCGGCCGCGACAACAAGATCGAGGCGGCCCGGGACGCCTTCTACCGCGGCTTCGTGGCCGAGGCGATCGACCGCTACGTCTCGACGGCGGAAGTCATGGATGCGAGCGGCTCCCGCCACAAGGGTGTGCTGACCGCCGACGACATGGCCAACTGGCAGGCGACCGTCGAGGCGCCGCAGACCTACGACTATCACGACTGGACCGTTGCCAAGACGCCGGCCTGGGGGCAGGGGCCGGTGCTCCTGCAGTCCCTGGCGCTGCTGAAGGGCTTTGATCTCTCGGCGATGGATCCGGCCGGTCCGGATTTCGTGCATGTCGTCGTCGAGGCCATGAAGCTCGCCTTCGCCGATCGAGAAGTCTATTATGGCGACCCGGATTTCGCGCAGATCCCGACCGAATACCTGCTCTCGGAAGGCTACAATGCCGAGCGCCGCAAGCTGATCGGCAGCCAAGCCTCGCTCGAACTGCGGCCAGGCCGCGTGCCCGGTTACGACCACCAGTTCGACCTCACCATGGGCATGCTGGCGGAAGTGAGCGGCAAGGGCGCGGTCTACGAGCCGACCATGTCGCATCTCACGGAGAAGCGCGGCGATACGGTCCATATCGACGTCATCGACCGCTGGGGCAACATGGTCTCGACCACGCCGTCGGGCGGCTGGCTGCAATCCTCGCCGATCGTGCCCGGCCTCGGTTTCGCCCTGAACTCCCGCGCCCAGATGTTCTGGCTGAAGCCCGGCCTGCCGACTTCGCTCGAGCCGGGCAAACGTCCGCGCACGACGCTCACCCCGTCGCTGGCTCTGCACCAGGGTCGCCCGACGCTGGTGTTCGGCACACCCGGCGGCGACCAGCAGGACCAGTGGCAGCTGCCCTTCTTCCTGCGTTACGTCCACCACAAGCCGAACCTGCAGGCGGCGATCGACATGCCGCTGTTCCACACCACGCATTTCCCCGGCTCCTTCTATCCGCGCACCAGCCAGCCGGGGAACATCATGGTGGAGAGCAATATCGGTGCCGACGTGCTCGCCGAGCTGCGCAGCCGCGGCCACCAGATCACGGTGGCGGATCCCTGGAGCGTCGGCCGCCTGACCGCGGCTCGCCGCGACGCCGACGGATTGCTGCGGGCGGCGGCGACGCCGCGCCTGATGCAGGCCTATGCGGTTGGGAGATAGCCATGACCTGGTCCATCGTCGCACGCGATCCAGAAACGGGTCACTTCGGAATTTCGGTTGCCAGCCGCTTCTTCGCGGTCGGCGCCGCAGTGCCGCACATCAAGGGCAGGGTAGGCGCCGTCGCCACCCAGGCCTTCGTCAGCCCGCTCTACGGTACGGACGGATTGAAACTGCTGGAGGAGGGCAAGAGCCCGCAGGAGATCATCGAGGTGCTGACGGCGCGCGACGACGGCCGCCGCCAGCGCCAGTTCCACCTGATCGACGCCAACGGCCGCAACGCCGCCTATACCGGCGAAATCTGCGTCGACTGGGCCGGCCATCTGGTCGATGACAACGTCTCCGTTGCCGGCAACATGCTGGCCGGGCCGCAGGTGATCGCCGAGACGCTGCGGGTCTATAAGCAAAAGGCGGACGAAGGCGCGCCGCTCGCCGAGCGCCTGCTTGCGGCCATGGATGCAGGCGAGGCCGCCGGCGGTGACAAGCGCGGCAAGCAGTCTGCGGCACTCGTTCTCTATCGCGACCAGGATTACCCCTGGCTGCGCATCAATGCCGACGATCACGCCGATCCGCTCGGCGAACTGCGCCGGCTCTATGCGGTAGCGCAGGAGCGTTTCCTGCATGTGGCCGAAACCATGCCGACCCGCGAAAACCCGCACGGCATGATCGACCGACGGGTCATCGACCAGAAGATCGCCGAGCTGGAAGCCGCCCGCGAAGCGGAAGGCCGCGCCTCGGCCTCCTTTGCCACTCCCTGGAAGCCCCAATGACGGAAGCCCCCAAGACGGAAGCCCCAATGACCGAGACACCTGTTCTTTCCGTCAGGAACCTGACGACATCCTTCCTCGTCGACGGCGAATGGAAAAGCGTCGTCCGCGACGTCTCCTTCGATGTGCATCCGGGTGAGACGGTCGCGATCGTCGGCGAAAGCGGCTCCGGCAAGAGCGTCACCTCGCTGTCGATCATGCGGCTGCTTGCGGCCAACACGAGCAAGATCGAGGGCAGCATCCTGCTCTCCGGCCGGGATCTCCTGTCGATCTCCGAAAAGGAGATGCGGGGTGTGCGCGGCAACGACGCCTCGATGATCTTCCAGGAGCCGATGACCTCGCTCAACCCTATCTTCACGATCGGGCGGCAGATCTCGGAAGTGCTGACGCGCCACAAGGGACTGTCGAAATCGCAGGCGCGCGCCGAAACAGTGCGGCTGCTCGAAAAGGTCCGCATCCCGAACGCCGGCGCCCGGTTCGACGACTACCCGCACCAGTTCTCCGGCGGCATGCGCCAGCGCGTCATGATCGCCATGGCCTTGGCCTCGAAACCCAGGCTGTTGATCGCCGACGAACCGACGACCGCGCTCGATGTCACCATCCAGGGACAGATTCTCGACCTGATCAAGGTATTGCAGGAAGAGGAGGGCATGTCGGTGCTCTTCATTACCCATGACATGGGTGTCGTCGCCGAGATCGCCGACCGCACCATCGTCATGTATCGCGGCGAGGCGGTCGAAAGCGGTCCGACCGAGGAGATCTTCCATCGCGGCAAGCACCCGTATACGCGGGCGCTTCTCTCCGCCGTGCCGCGGCTCGGCTCGATGCAGGACCGCAAATGGCCGACCCGTTTCCCGGTCGTCGACATCGCTACCGGCGAGACTGCCGAGCCCAAGGAAGTCGCCGGCACGGTCGATACCCGAAAAACCCCGGTACTGGCCGTCAAGAACCTCGTCACCCGCTTCGCCGTCCGCTCCGGCCTCTTTGCGACGCAGACGGGTTCCGTCCACGCGGTCGAGAACATTTCCTTCGATCTCTTCCAGGGAGAGACCTTGTCACTGGTCGGTGAATCCGGCTGTGGCAAGTCGACGACTGGCCGCTCAATCATGCGGCTGATCGAGCCCACCAGCGGCGACGTGGCGCTCGATGGCTACGATGTCCTGCGCCTCGACCAGACGGGCCTGCGCGACATGCGCAAGACCATCCAGATGATCTTCCAGGATCCGTTCTCGTCGCTCAATCCGCGCATGACCGTCGGCGCCGCAATCTCCGAGCCCTTCGTCAAGCACAAGCTCGGCAACGCCAAGGAGGCCAAGGAAAAGACCGCCGACCTGCTCCGCAAGGTCGGCCTGTCGCCCGACATGGCAGGCCGTTATCCGCATGAATTTTCCGGCGGCCAGCGCCAGCGCATCGCCATTGCCCGCGCCCTGTCGCTCGATCCGAAGGTGATCGTCGCCGACGAAAGCGTTTCGGCACTCGACGTCTCAATCAAGGCGCAGGTCTGCAACCTGCTCCTCGACTTGCAGCAGAGTCTCAACCTCGCATTCCTGTTCATCAGCCACGACATGGCGGTTGTCGAGCGGGTCAGCCATCGGGTGGCGGTCATGTATCTCGGCGAAATCGTCGAGATCGGCCCTCGTGCTGCAGTGTTCGAAAACCCGCAGCATCCTTATACGAGGAAGCTGATGGCCGCCGTTCCGGTGCCGGATCCGGCCCGCCGAGGCATCCGCCGGGGCATTTCCAACGACGAGCTGAAGAGCCCGGTCCGTCCGATGGGTTTCCAGCCGCCGGCACGCCAGTATCGCGAGGTTTCCGAAGGCCATCTGGTGCAGGTGGCCTGAGGGCCGACGCTCAGGCGGCTGGCCTGCGGCTCTCGACGAGCGCCCTGATCCGTTGGGCATCGTCCGCAGTGACCGGATTGAAGATGACGAGGCCGAGGTCCGGTCGACCGTCGACGGCGAAGGACGAATATTCAAGCATGAGATCGCCAGCCGTCTCGTGACGGAAGTGCTTGAGGCCCTCTCCGTAGCTCTGGATATCGTAGTCCCGCCAGATGGCTTGGAACTCGGCGCTTGCGTTGCCGAGTTCGCCGACCAGTGCCTGCACCGCCTCCGACGCGCCGATGCGGGCCGCTTCGGCACGGAAGGCGGCGACGGCAGAACGCGCGTCACGCTCCCAGTTGACCATATGCCCCCGGACCCGGTCGTTGAGGAAGATCAGCTTCAGAATGTTGCGTTCTTCCGGCGGCAGGGTGGCATAGTCGGTCATCACCACCGCTGCCGCGTCGTTCCAGGCAACGACGTCCCAGAGTGGCGTGCGCACGACGGCTGGGCTGTAGACCAGCGAATCGAGCACGCGCTGAAGCTGCGGAGTGACAGGCTCGAAAGATCGGAAGCGCATTTCGGGCGGCCGGTGCTGCGCCAGCAGGAAAAGGTGCTCGCGCTCGGCGTCGTTCAGCGACAGGGCCTTGGCGAGCCGGTCGAGCACATCCGCGGAGGGCGCGCCGCCGCGGCCCTGTTCGAGCCAGGTGTACCAGGTGGCGCTGACATTGGCGCGCTGTGCCACTTCCTCGCGCCGAAGGCCGGGCGTGCGCCGGCGTGTCGAGGGTATTCCGAAGGCGGCCGGGCTCAATTTGGCCCGGCGGTCCTTCAGATAGTTTCCGAGAAGGTTTTCGTCCTCAATCGTCGGCATGCCCAGCCTGTTAGTACCTATACCGGTAAGTCGTCACGGCTTTTTCGCCATCCGCAAAACCCTATCACAGCCTCGTCAGACAACTGAAGAGGCCTATCATGCGTGTTTTTGTAACCGGCGCGACCGGGTTCGTCGGCTCCGCCGTCGTCAAGGAACTGATCGAGGCAGGCCATCAGGTCCTGGGCCTTGCCCGCTCGGATGCTTCCGCCGAGGCGCTTGCGATCGCCGGCGCCGAGGTGCATCGCGGCACCCTGGAGGATCTGGAAAGCCTGAAAAGCGGAGCTGCCGTTTCGAACGCCGTCATCCACACCGGCTTCATCCACGACTTTTCGAAATTCAGGGAGAGTTGCGAGATCGACCGGCGCGCCATCGAAGCGCTTGGCGATGCACTTGCCGACACCGACCGGCCCCTGATCGTCACCTCCGGCACCGGCCTTCTTTCGCCGGGCCAACTGGCGACCGAAGAAACGCCGCCCGCCTACGGCTCACCGGTTCCGCGCGTCTCGGAACAGACGGCATTCTCGGTGACCTCGGGCCTGCGCGTGTCGGTCGTCCGGCTTCCGCCTTCGGTGCATGGCGACGGCGACCACGGCTTCGTCCCGATCCTCATCGACACGGCCCGCCGGAAAGGCGTCTCGGCCTATGTCGGCGATGGAGCCAACCAGTGGCCCGCAGTGCATCGGTTCGATGCCGCCCGGCTGTACAGGCTTGTGCTGGAGAAGGGCGTTGCGGGCGCGCGGTATCATGCGGTCGCCGATGAGGGTATTCCGTTCCGCGACATCGCCGGCGTGATCGGAAAGCGGCTGAACCTGCCGGTGGTCGCGAAATCGCATGACGAGGCGGCCGAACATTTCGGGTGGTTCGCGCATTTCGTGGGAATCGACAACCGGGCTTCGAGCGATTGGACACGGGGACGGCTAGGCTGGCAACCTACCCGACCGGGATTGATCGCGGATCTGGACCGGGAGGCCTATTTCGCTGCCTGAGGCAGCGAAAATTCAGATCAGCCTCAACCCCTTCAGGCTGACATGCCCGTCCTTGCCGATGATGATGTGGTCGTGCACCGTGATGCCGAGAGGTTTTGCGGTGTCGACGATCGTCTTCGTCATGTCGATATCGGCGCGCGATGGCGTCGGATCGCCGCTCGGATGGTTGTGGACGAGGATGATCGCGGTCGCCGACAGTTCGAGCGCCCGGCGCACGACTTCGCGCGGATAGACAGGCGTATGGTCGACGGTACCGTGGCCCTGCACCTCGTCGGCGATCAGCGCATTCCGCTTGTCGAGGAAGAGGATGCGGAACTGTTCGCGTGGCTCGTAGGCCATGATCGCATGGCAGTAATCGATGACCGAAGACCAGGAGGACAGGACCTGCTTGCCGCGCAGCTCGCTTTTCAGCATCCGGTGACCGACGGTCGCGACGAGCTTCAGGTCGAGCGCCACCGCCTCGCCGACGCCCTTGACCTCCTGCAGCAATCCGAGCGGCGCCCCCATGACTCCGGCAAGCGTTCCGAACCGGGCGATCAGCGCCTTGGCAAGCGGTTTCGTATCGCGGCGCGGGATCGACCGGAACAGCAGGAGTTCAAGGATTTCATAGTCGGCAAGTCCGGTATCGCCATGTTCGCGATACTTGGTTTTGAGGCGCTCGCGGTGACCGTGGTAATGCGCGCCGGGCTCTTCGTCGTCCATCGAGGCCGGTTTCTTGATGGCTTTGGGCTTGGTCAGCTGCTCGGCGAAAAAGCCGCGCTCGTCCTCGATGAAGGACGTCTGTTCGTCCGGTGGAGGAGCGGAGCGGCTGGCCATCCCTTACCTCGAAAGCGGTGGCAGGCCGGGTCGGTCGAAACCTCCGGGCGACAAGGTGAATATCTCGCAGCCGGTGGCGGTGACGCCGATCGCATGTTCGTATTGCGCTGACAGCGACCGGTCGCGGGTCACCGCCGTCCAGCCATCGGAAAGCACCTTCACATGCGGCTTGCCGAGATTGATCATCGGCTCGATGGTAAAGATCATCCCTTCCTTCATCTCCGGACCCTCGTCGGCGCGGCCGTAATGGAGGATGTTCGGCGAGTCGTGAAAAAGCCGGCCGACCCCATGGCCGCAGAAATCGCGCACCACGGAGCAGCGTTCCGCTTCCGCATAGGTCTGGATCGCCTCGCCGATTGCGCCGGTGCGGGCGCCGGGACGCACCGCCTCGATGCCGCGCATCAGGCATTCGTAGGTGACTTCGAGCAGGCGTTCGGAGGCGCGCTTGATCCCGCCCACCGGATACATGCGGCTCGAATCCCCGTGCCAGCCATCGAGGATGTAGGTGACGTCGATATTGACGATATCACCCTCCCGCAAAGGCTTGTCGTCCGGAATGCCGTGGCAGACGACGTGATTGATCGAGGTGCAGGAGGATTTCGTGTAGCCGCGATAGTTCAGCGTCGCCGGCAGCGCCCCGTGGTCCATGCCGAACTCGAAAACGAAGCGATCTATCGCGTTGGTGGTGACGCCGGGCTGCACGATCGTTGCAAGCTCGTCGAGGCAGCGGGCGGTCAGCAGGCAGGCCTTGCGCATGCCGGCAAAGTCTTCCGCATTATAGAGGCGGATCGCACCCGTATTCTTCAGGGGGGCGGAAACCGCCTCGATATAGTTGACCATGGTTCTTCTCTCGCAATCTCTCCGTTCATAAAGCAGCCGGGCCCGGTTCGTCCATGGCGATCGGAGATTTCAGCGCTTTTCTTCCCGACAATCCGAACGGGATGATTTGAAGAGAGCCTTTTAAAGTGCTTCTTGTAGGTCTATATAAGGTGCGAATTGGAGCACCTGGAGTCATCATGGTCAGCATCGTCCTCGCCGAAGTCACCGCCAGCGTTTCCGAGCTGAAGCGCAACCCCATGGGTACCGTCGCAGCAGGAGACGGAGCCCCCGTCGCCATCCTCAATCGCAACGAGCCCGCCTTCTATTGCGTGCCCGCAAAGGCTTACGAAGCGATGATGGACCGGTTGGAAGACCTTGAGCTCAACCTACTAGCAGACAGCCGCGCAAGCGAGACCGTCGTCAAGGTAACGCTGGATGAGCTATGAACTCGCGTTTCTGGATGTTGCGCTGAAGGAGTGGCGCAAGCTCGACTCGAACATCCGTGAGCAGTTCAAGAAGAAGTTGACCGAGCGTCTCGAAAATCCGCGCGTCGCTGCCGCCCAGCTTCATGGATCCAAAAACCGTTACAAGATTAAGCTGCGCGCCATCGGCTATCGCCTCGTTTATGAGGTCAGAGATACGCAACTGGTCGTATTGGTAGTCGCCGTCGGCCGGCGAGATCGAGACGCGGTCTACAAGGCAGCCGAAAAGCGATAGCCGAGATCCTCGACCGGGATCAGCCCCGCAGGCGTTATTTCCTCCGGTGAAACGCGGCAATGCACTGCATAGGCCTCGACGCCGCGGGACTTGGCGCGCTCGAAGGCGAGCGCATAGAATGGGTCGAGATCTCCGCAGATACGGAAACGCGAGCAGTCGTGCCGCTGGATGAGGTAGATCATCACCGCCCGGTGACCAGCCTCCGCCATGTCGCCCAGCTCCTCCAGGTGTTTGGCGCCGCGCTTGGTGACCGTGTCGGGAAATTCCGCCAGTCCCGGTTCGCGGCAGAAATGGACGTTCTTGACCTCCACGTAAGCATTCGGCAGGTCGCCATCCAGAAGCAGGAAGTCGATGCGCGAATTGCGGCCGTAGCGCTGTTCGCGCAGGATCGTCTGGTAGCCGGCAAGGCTCGGGATCAGCCCGGCGCGGATCGCCTCTTCCGTCAACCGGTTCGGCAGGCCGGTATTGATGCCGACGCGCTCGCCGTCCACTTCGACCATCTCGAACATGTGCCGGTATTTGCGGGTGGGGCTGTCATGCAGCGACACCCAGATCTTCGAGCCCGGCGCCGTCAGCCCTCGCATCGAACCGGTATTGGGGCAGGAGCCGGTAAACGGCGTGCCGTCCTCCAGCACGGCGTCGAACAGGAAACGCTTGTAGCGTTGCAGGAGGGTCGCAGGCACCAGCGGCGGATCGAAACGCATCTGTGATAGGGATCAGACGCGCTCGAGCACGTAGGTGCCAGGCGCATCGGCGATCGCGTTGAGCGCCTTGCCGCCGGGCTTGCGGGCCGGCACGCGCTCGTCGTCCTTTGCCTCGGCCCACGCATGCCAGTGCGGCCACCAGGATCCCTTGTTTTCCTCGGCATCCGTCAGCCAGTCTTCGTACTGGCCTTCGGCCTTACCGCCTGTCCAATACTGGTATTTCTGCTTGTCGGGCGGGTTGACGACGCCGGCGATGTGGCCCGAGCCGGTCAGCACGAAATCCACGGGACCGCCGAACAGCGAGGAGCCGAGAAAGACCGATTTTGGCGGCGCGATATGGTCCTCCCGGGTGGCGAGATTGTAGACCGGGATCTTGACGTCCTTCAGCGAGATCGTCTTTCCCGCGAGCTTCATTTCGCCCTTGCTCAGATTGTTGTCGAGATAGCAGTTGCGCAGGTAATAGGCGTGGTTGGCGGCCGCCATGCGCGTGCTGTCGGAATTCCAGTAGAGCAGGTCGAAGGGCATCGGTTCCTTACCCTTCAGGTAGTTGCTGACCACATAGGGCCAGATCAGTTCCGAGGCGCGCAGCATGTTGAATGCGGTGGCCATCTTCGACCCGTCGAGATAGCCGATCGTGTTCATATGCTTTTCGATTGCGGCGATCTGTTCTTCGTCGACGAAGACCTTGAGATCGCCCGCATGGGTGAAATCCACCTGGGTGGTGAGGAAGGTCACCGATGCGATGCGGCTGTTCTTCTTCTGCGCGTGATAGGCAAGCGTTGCCGCGAGCAGCGTTCCGCCGACGCAATAACCGATCGCGTTGACCTGTTTTTCGCCGGTAGCCTTCTCGACCGTGGTCAGCGCGAAGTCGATCCCCTCGCGCATGTAGGATTCCCAGTCCTTCTTCGCGTGGCGTTCATCCGGATTGACCCAGGAGATCACGAAGACCGTATGGCCCTGGTCGACGCACCACTTGATGAAGCTTTTCTGCGGGTTGAGGTCGAGAATGTAGAACTTGTTGATCCACGGTGGGCAGATGAGGAGAGGGCGCTTGAGCACCGTTTCCGTCGACGGCTCGTACTGGATGACTTCGCACACCTCGCTCTGGGCGATCACCTTGCCCGGCGTCAGCGCCATGTTGTGGCCGATCGCGAACTTGGTCGCGTCGGTGTGGCGCAGCCTCAGGTCGCCGCGCCCGGCGGCGATATCCTCAGCGAACATCTTCATGCCGGCCACCAGGTTGGCGCCATTGCTGGCGACCGTCTCGCGATACACCTCCGGATTGGTGAGAGCGAAATTGGCCGGTGAAAGGGCTGCCGTCACCTGCTTCACGTAGAAGGCGGCTTTGTGCCGGGTGTGCTCGTCGAGCCCTTCGGCTTCGTTGACCAGTTTGTCGGCCCAGGAGGCGGTGACGAGATAGAGCTGCCGGAGGAGGGCGAAGAACGGGTTCTTTGCCCAGTCGTCGTCGGCAAAACGTTTGTCCTTCGGCAAGGTGTCCGCCGCGGGCTCGACCGGCTGGCCGGTGAATTGCCCGAGCGTGCGCGTCCAGATGCCGATATAGCTGGAAAACAGCAGGGTCTGGGCTTCGAGCGTCCGCTTCGGATCCGAAATCCAGTATTCGGTGACCTTGGAGAGGGTCTTCACGAGGTCGGTCATCGGGTCTGCGACCGAATCGCCGATCTCGCCGCGTTCGCGCGGGCCGAGCCATTCCGATGCCGCTTTGCCGAGATTTTCGAGCGCCCGGGCGACGTTCATGGCGAGCGCCTGCGGGTCCTTGACCACATAGGCCTCGACCGATTTGGGGTCGAATCCCGGAAATTCCTGTCCGGTCTGCCCTTTATCGTCGGTCTTTTCCGCCACGTGCGGCCTCCCCACAGTTTGTTAGTTGTTTTCGTTTGTACATTGTGCCTGAAAGCGAATACAAGTGCCAGCGATCGGCGCTTTCAGGTGCATTGGCCGATGACGGAAACTGGGTTACGGAAATGGAAAAACTGAGGCATCGGATCGGCAGCTTACCGCTTTTCATCGGTCTTGGCGCGCTCTCTCTGCTGGCCGGCTGCAACAGCAACACCTTTGCTCTGGATGACGGTATTCCGAACACCGCACCGCCGGCCGTGGTCGTCCAGACCAAGACCGCGCCGCCGCCAGGCCCTGTCACCAGGCAAAACACCGGCGTCTATCCGACCTTCGATCCGACGCTGCGCGCTGCGGCCGAGCAGATCGAGGACGAGGATTACAACAAGACCGAGCCGCGCCTTGCGTCGCTCGCCCGCCTGCGCAGGTCGGGCTCGATCTCGGAAGCCGAATATCAGCGCCGGGTGGCCGAATACCGCAAGCTCGCCGCCGAGCATGGCAAGGACGCATTGGCCAATATCTCCAGGTAGTCCCGGCAAACCAAGTCATCCGGGGCAACTCGATATCGGCAAATAGCACTTGCCTTTCGGCGCTTTTGGTCGCAAAGCAAAAAATCGCCAATCATGCGACACCGGCGCGTCGCGTCTGACGCTGCGCGCCCTCCACGGGGAGAAAGATGGAAGAGTTTCATAAAGTCCGACGCCTGCCGCCATACGTCTTCGAACAGGTCAACCGTTTGAAGGCCAGCGCGCGAGCGGGTGGCGCGGACATTATCGATCTCGGCATGGGCAATCCCGACCTTCCAACCCCGAAGGCGATCGTCGACAAGCTGTGCGAAGTGGTCCAGGACCCGCGCACCCATCGTTATTCGTCGTCCAAGGGTATTCCCGGCCTGCGCCGCGCCCAGGCTGCCTATTACGCCCGCCGGTTCGGCGTGAAGCTCAATCCCGATACCCAGGTCGTCGCGACGCTCGGCTCCAAGGAAGGCTTTGCCAACATGGCGCAGGCGATCACCGCGCCCGGCGACGTCATCCTCTGCCCCAACCCGACCTATCCGATCCATGCCTTCGGCTTCCTGATGGCCGGCGGGGTGATCCGTTCCATGTCGGTCGAGCCGGACGACAGCTTCTTTCCGCCGCTCGAACGCGCGGTGAAGCATTCGATCCCAAAACCCTTGGCGCTGATCCTCAACTATCCGTCCAACCCGACGGCGCATGTCGCTTCGCTGGATTTCTACAAGGAAGTGGTGAGCTTCGCCAAGAAGCACGACATCATCGTGCTGTCGGATCTTGCCTATTCGGAAATCTATTTCGACGGCGAACCGCCACCGTCGGTGTTGCAGGTACCCGGCGCGATGGATATCGCCGTCGAGTTCACCTCGATGTCGAAGACCTTCTCCATGCCCGGCTGGCGCATCGGCTTTGCGGTCGGCAACGAGCGGCTGATCTCGGCGCTGACCCGCGTCAAGTCGTATCTCGACTATGGCGCCTTCACGCCGATCCAGGTTGCCGCGACCCATGCCCTCAACGGCGACGGTTCCGACATCGCGGAAGTCCGCAACGTCTACAAGCGCCGCCGCGACGTGATGGTCGACAGCTTCGGCAAGGCCGGTTTCGAAGTGCCTCCGCCGGCAGCCACCATGTTCGCCTGGGCGAAGATCCCGGAAAAGTTCCGCCACCTCGGCAGCCTCGAATTCTCGAAGCTCCTCGTCGAGAAGGCGGACGTCGCGGTCGCGCCGGGCATCGGTTTCGGCGAGATGGGCGACGACTATGTTCGTCTGGCGCTGGTCGAGAACGAACACCGCATCCGTCAGGCGGCCCGCAATATCAAGAAGTTCCTGTCGACGGCCGACGAGACGATGCACAACGTCATCTCGCTCAACACGCGCCGCTGATCGGAACAGCATTTCCGGCGGCCCCGACGGGCCGCCACCTCCAGGCAATCAGGAAGAATAGCATGGCAGACGCCCTCAAAGTCGGCATTGCGGGTCTCGGCACTGTGGGTGCCTCGCTCGTCCGGATCATCCAGACCCGCGCGAATGAATTGGCAACGACGTGCGGCCGTGCGATCGAGATCACGGCGGTCACGGCACGCGACAGGTCGCGCGACCGCGGCATCGATATTTCCGGCATCACCTGGTTCGACACGCCGGAAAAGATGGCCAACGAGGCCGATATCGACGTCTTCGTCGAACTGATGGGCGGCGCCTCGGGTGCTGCTGCCGATTCCGTAAAGGCAGCGCTGACGCGTGGTCTCCATGTGGTGACAGCCAACAAGGCGCTGCTTGCCGCCTCCGGTGTCGAGCTTGCAAAGATCGCCGAAGAAAAGAGCGTTCTTCTCAATTTCGAAGCGGCCGTCGCCGGCGGCATCCCGGTCATCAAGGCGCTTCGTGAATCCCTGACCGGCAACACGGTCTCGCGCGTCTACGGCATCATGAACGGCACCTGCAACTACATCCTGACCCGGATGGAGAAGGAAGGCCTGTCGTTTGCCGATTGCCTCAAGGAGGCCCAGCGGCTCGGTTATGCGGAGGCCGATCCGGCCTTCGACATCGAGGGCAACGACACTGCCCACAAGCTTGCAATCCTGACGACGCTCGCCTTCGGCACGCAGATCGCCGCCGACGAGATCTATCTCGAGGGCATCAGCAATATCTCGATCGAGGACATCCATGCGGCCGCCGATCTCGGCTACCGGATCAAGCTGCTTGGCGTCGCGCAGTTGACCGACAGCGGTATCGAGCAGCGCGTCCATCCGACCATGGTGCCGCACGACTCGGTCATCGCCCAGGTCGACGGCGTCACCAATGCGGTGGCGATTGAATCCGATATCCTCGGTGAACTGCTGATGGTCGGTCCCGGCGCCGGCGGCAACGCGACCGCTTCCGCCGTTCTCGGCGATATCGCCGACATTGCCAAGAGCAGCCCGGGCGCTCAGCGCGTCCCGGTTCTCGGCACGCCGGCCGCGTCGCTCGCGCCCTACAAGCGCGCCCGCATGCAGAGCCATGAGGGCGGTTACTTCATCCGGCTGACGGTCGCCGACCGCACCGGCGTCTTTGCCAGCATCGCTGCCCGTATGGCCGAGAACGGCATCTCGCTGGAATCGATCATGCAGCGGGCCAAGCCGGACGCCGCGACGGACACGCCGAAGACGATCATTCTCGTCACCCACGCGACGATGGAGGATTCGATCCGTAAGGCGGTCGATGCGATCAAGGCGGAAAGCTATCTCGTCGGCGAGCCCCAGGTGATTCGCATCGAACGGCCCAAGGCTTTTTAAAAACACGTCGCTTCGAGAAGCCGGCGCTGCCGTTTCCTGTGGGTAACGCCGGAACTTTTCCAGAACCTCTGTGAAAAGCATGGCCGCAAAGGCTCACTGGCTGGCCGCTCCGGGGCCTCCGGACGTAGATTGTCGCTGGCAATCACTGTCGAGGAGGCTTGCGCGATCGCCATGAAGATGCGGGCCACGAATACGTCGAAAATGAACACGCGGAACAAGGGATACCGGCTGCAACTCAGCGGCGTCCGCCCCGAGCCACATGGCTCTCCGTCCATGCGTTTCGCCCATGCCAATGATCAGCCGCGCGGTGACGGTGTTGAAGGGCGGGGTTTTGTTTTCCTGCTTGTGTTCTTCGCAGTCGCGGCCACCATCAGTGGCTCCGCATTCGTCTGGTCGATGCTGTGACCGACCGGTTACCGAAAGTTCGCGCGATCCGACCGGCAATCCCGTCAAAGCGATTCCTCTTGCTCTCGCGATACGCTAAAAGCGCTCCATGACCAGAATTTTCTCCGCGCTTTCGTCGACAGTGGAAACGGTTGATCCCGTCCCGCGCGCATTCCTCGGCGTCGAACGCTCCGCGGGCGATCAGCGGTGGGTGTCGCGTCTCGATCAGGCGGCCCAGAACCGGGCGCTGGCGATCGCCCAGATCCACGGAATTCCCGATCTCGTCGCCCGCGTGCTTGCCGGTCGCGGCGTTGCGCTTGACGATGCCCCCGCCTTCCTCGATCCGACCATCCGCTCGCTGATGCCGGATCCCTATACGCTCACCGACTGCGAAAAGGCGGTGCTGCGGCTCGCTGACGCGATCGCCAGGCAGGAGAAGGTGGCGATCTTCGGCGACTACGACGTCGACGGCGCATCCTCATCGTCTTTGCTCTACCGGTTTCTCCGCCACTTCGGCGTCGAGGCGGAAATCTATATTCCGGACCGCATATTCGAGGGTTACGGCCCCAATCCGACGGCGATCCGCCAGCTGATCGCCAACGGCGCCAGCCTCATCGTCACCGTCGACTGCGGCTCCACCAGCCATGATGCGCTTGCCGCGGCGCGCGACGAGGGCTGCGACGTCGTGGTCATCGATCACCACCAGCTCGGCCACGAACTGCCGCCGTGCCTGGCGCTCGTCAATCCGAATCGCGAGGACGATCTTTCGGGCCAGGGCCATCTCTGTGCCGCCGGCGTGGTTTTCCTGGTTCTGGTCGCCGCCGCGCGCCACATGCGGCAGATCGGCGATCCGCGCGCCGGATCGCTCGACCTGCTCGCCTGGCTCGACATCGTCGCGCTGGCGACCGTTTGCGACGTGGTGCCGCTGAAGGGTCTCAATCGCGCTTACGTGGTCAAGGGCTTGCTTGCCGCCCGCCATATGGGCAATGCCGGGCTTTCGGCGCTGTTCCGCAAGGCAGGCCTTGGCGGCCCGGTGACGCCCTATCATTTCGGCTTCCTGATCGGCCCGCGCATCAATGCCGGCGGACGCATTGGCGATGCCGCGCTAGGTAGCCGTCTGCTCACGCTCGAGGATCCGATCGAGGCGGAGGTGATCGCCGCTCGACTGGACGAACTCAACCGCGAGCGGCAGGCCATGGAGGCCGCCATGCTTGCCGAGGCGGAAGCCGAAGTGCTGGCCGAATACGGCAACGGCGAGGGGGCCAACGTCATCGTCACGGCGCGCGACAAGTGGCATCCCGGCATCGTCGGGCTGATCGCGGCGCGGCTGAAGGAGAAATTCAAACGGCCGGCTTTCGCGATCGCCTTCGATCCGTCCGGTAAGGGCACTGGCTCCGGCCGCTCGATCAACGGTTTCGACATGGGCCGCATGGTCCGCGCCGCCGTGGATACCGGCCTGCTCGTCAAGGGCGGCGGCCACGCCATGGCGGCGGGGTTGACGGTCGAGCGCAGCAATCTCGGCCGCCTGCGAGCCTTCTTCGAGGAAATGGCGGGCGAGGGCGTGCCGGCGCTGGTCGCCAATCACGTGTTGAAGATCGATGGCGCACTTTCCGCTTCCGGTGCGACGCTCGAACTTTTCGACCAGCTCGAACAGGCAGGCCCCTATGGTTCCGGTCATTCGCAGCCCGTTTTCGCGATCCCTGCCCACCGGCTGAAGGATGCCCGCCTCGTTGGTACGGCACATATCAAGGTGACGCTGGAGGCGGCCGACGGCTCGCGCCTCGAGGGGATCGCCTTCCGCGCCGCCGAAACGCCGCTCGGCAATATGCTGCTCAATTCCCAGGGCGCCCAGATCCACGCCGCCGGCTGCCTCAGCGCCGACCAATGGCAAGGCACCCGCCGCATGCAGCTCCGCCTGCTCGACGCGGTGAGGGCGCCGTAAGGAAGCTGGTCGATTTTCGGGATGGGATCCGCTTTTGCGGAGAGAGGAAGTGGCACGCCCTAGGGGAGTCGAACCCCTCTTCCCAGAATGAAAATCTGGTGTCCTAACCGATAGACGAAGGGCGCGTGCGCTTCGTGGTGGCGCCCTTATAGTCAGGGTGTTTGTATCCCGCAAGCGCAAAATTGCATTTTTAAGCGCTTGCGAACGCAAAAAATCGCGCGGCCGCAAGATGGCGTGCGAAAGCTGGATACGGAAATAAAAACAAAAGCTTGGGGGAGGTGGAAGTGGCACGCCCTAGGGGAGTCGAACCCCTCTTCCCAGAATGAAAATCTGGTGTCCTAACCGATAGACGAAGGGCGCCTGCGCTTCGTGGCGCTCTTATAGAGAGGGGATTTCTTTCCTGCAAGCGCCAAAGCCATCTTTTTTACAAAAAAATGACGGCTTTTCCGGCGCCGGCGGTTTGAATGAAAATGGCGTCAAATCAGCAGCTTAAAGGCGTGCCCTGAGCATCGGCCCCGCAGGCTGCGGCGGGCACCGCCTGCGGCGTGCTGTAGACGCTGGCGGTGGTGGCGTTGAAATTCCGCCGCGGCAGATTGGCCGGAACCGGGCCGTTGCCGGATGGGGCGGCCGCAGCCATCGGCGGGTTCGCCGAAAAGATCGTACCGCTGTCGGCGCGCACGCCGGTCGATTGCGTCGCAAGGCCCGCGATCGAGGCCTGCTGTGGCTGTGCAGGTGCCGGCGGGAACGTGTTTTCCGCGGCGGGAACGGCGGCCGGCGCGGTTGCCGCCGGTGCTTGGGCTGCCTGCGCTTCTGCCTTGGGGATGGCCGGATCGGCACGGCGGTTCGAAGCTGTGATGCCGCCCTTGGCAAGGATGCCCCTGGCGCTTGCCGCCACCGTGGTGCGCGGTGCCGGCGTCGTGGCGTCAGCCGTCTTTTTCGTGGTGGTGCAGCCACTGAGCGTCAGCGCAGAAAGGCAGACGATCGCCAGCGTCATGCGGACGTTCGAACAAAGGAAAGGCGTTTTTGGCAAAGGCATGCCCCGTCGGCTCGTATCGCGGGCGTCATGCCGCGAATCATCGTGCCCGAGCATCTCGCGGAAGACCGCCATGGACAAGCCGGTCAGGGCAGGCGAGGTCAGCCTGGGGCAAGGTTGGGCCAAGGTGGGGGAAGGAACGCGGCGGTTGAGTAAAAAGGAAACCGCCGCGTTGAAAAATCTTACCAGCTGCCGATATTCGGTGCAGAAGCCCAGGGTTCGGCGACGGGCAGGTTGTCGCCCTTCTGGAGGAGCTCGATCGAAATGCCGTCCGGCGAACGGACAAAGGCCATCCGGCCTTCGCGCGGCGGACGGTTGATGGTGATGCCGTTGTCCGAAAGGTGCTGGCAGAAATCGTAGATGTTATCGACCTCATAGGCGAGGTGACCAAAATTGCGTCCGCCGGTATAATCTTCCGTGTCCCAATTGTAGGTCAGCTCGACGCAGGGGGCGAGAACGTCCTTGGCGTCGCTGAGATCGTCGGGGGCCGCTAGGAAGACCAGCGTGAAGCGGCCCTTCTCGTTGTCGATGCGGCGGATCTCTTTCAGGCCGAAAACGGTGGTGTAGAAATGAAGTGAGGCGTCCAGGTCTTTCACCCGGACCATGGTATGAAGATAACGCATTATGGTGTCTCCCTCCGATAAATCCAGTCGCCAACAAACCCCGTGCGGGTCCGTGCTGGATATGGCGCAGACGCCAGCCTGGAGCAAGCCACTCTAGATAGAGATGAAGGTGGATAAAGCCAAGGCAGGGACTTGCGCTAGATGGTTAGCAGGATGTTAATCTATCCTCTAAGAATCAGTTGATCGTCACGTCGTAACGCGTAATCGAGGGGCCGACAGGATATGGCAGACAGAATGTCATCGAAAGACGTTGGCAGTTTCGAAGAGCTTCCGGGCGAGCCGGTCGAGCTGATCGAAATCACCGGCGTCGTCAAATGGTTCGATGTGGCCAAGGGGTTCGGCTTCATCGTTCCGGACAACGGCATGCAGGATGTGCTTCTGCACGTGACCTGCCTTCGTCGAGACGGATACCAGACCATTCTGGAAGGCACGCGCATCGTCGCGATGATCCAGAAGCGGGATCGCGGCTACCAGGCGTTCCGCATCCTGTCGATGGATCAGTCCACCGCCGTCCACCCCTCGGATCTTCCGCCGGTACGCACCCACGTGCAGGTGACTGCGACCAGCGGTCTGGAACGGGCTCTGGTGAAGTGGTTCAACCGCACCAAGGGTTTCGGCTTCCTGACGCGCGGCGAGGGGACGGAAGATATCTTCGTGCACATGGAAACGCTGCGCCGCTTCGGCCTCACCGAGCTGCGTCCGGGCCAGGTTGTGCTGGTGCGCTTTGGACCGGGCGACAAGGGCCTGATGGCGGCGGAAATCCACCCCGACAATCCCAATCCCGTGAGCCGGTCGCACTGATGCGTTTCTCGTTTCCATCGTTTCTGAAAAGCGCCCTTGCGGCGCTTGGCTGACATTGATTCAATATGTCTTTTTGATTAGAAGCCTGGGAAACCGGGCTTTTTTGTTGCGCATTCTGTCCGCTGCATCCATATTGGCAACCGTATCCTTTATGGTAGAGATTATGGTAGCGAACCGGCTGACTGACACAAAAATCAAAGCGATCAAAGATCCGGGCGTTTACGCCGACGGTGCTGGCTTGTATCTGCGCATGCATGCGGCCGGCAGCAAGTCATGGTTCTTCATCTACACACGAGCCGGAAAACGGCGTGAGATCGGGCTGGGGGGCTTTGCCGGTATAGCACCTGTGTCGCTCGCGATCGCTCGCCGCAAAGCAGACGAACTGCGTGCCATGCTCGCTGACGGTCGAGATCCGCACGCGGAGAAATCAGTCCGAAAGGACGGCGACCGAACGTTCCGAAAGATCGCAGAAAAGTTCATTGCCGACAGAGACGATTGGCAGGCTCATACCAGAAAGGAATGGGAACGGCATCTCTACGAACATGCTGCAAGCCTAGGCGGGCGGTCGATAGGCGACATCGACACAGATTTGATTGAGACTGCGCTTAGACCGCTATGGGAAAAGAAACCGGCGACGGGACAACGGGTCCGCGGGAAGATCGAAGCGGTACTGGACTTTGCGACTGCCAAACGATTGCGCACAGGGGACAACCCGGCCAGGTGGAGCGGCCACTTGGAGCACATACTGGTCAAGGCCAGTCGCGTCACCGGTTCAAACCATGCAGCGCTGAGCTACAAGAATGTTCCTGCGTTCGTGGCAGGCTTGGGCGACGGGGCTTTGGAGCGGCTGATCAAGTTTGTTGTTCTGACTGCTGTTAGAAGCGGGGAGGCGCGACTTGCCGATTGGTCGGAGTTCGATCTCGCTCAAAAGCTTTGGACCATTCCGCCGGATCGTACCAAAACCGGAAAGGAACTTGTCGTTCCTCTTACCGATGAGGCAGTAGCAGCGTTGCCAGAAGCAGGCGAGGGCCACGTTTTCGTTGAAAACGGTGAGGCATTTTCCATCATGGCGATGCCGAACTGGGTAGGTAAGAATCAGCCCGGCATTACGATGCATGGCTTCAGGTCGGCGTTCCGTGACTTTGCCGGCGACTGCACCGACCAGCCTCGCGAGATCGCAGAAATGGCACTCGGTCACAAGGTCGGCAATGCCGTCGAGCAAGCTTATCGGCGCGGAGACGCGCTCGAAAAGCGCCGCCAACTGATGCAGGTTTGGTCCCAGCATTGTTGCGGGTGAGGCTATTTCCTCGACTTTTTACAAATGGTGTCAAACAATTTATTACAACCTGCAGAAGATAAATTAGTGGCCAGAATGGTCGCTATGCACTACATATTGGGTGGTCGATCAACTGTGGTGGTAATCGACACGCGGGGTGGTGCCCGCATAGCCGCGGGGAAAACCCGCCGTTAAGCCTCACGAAGAGGTGGCGCGAGAGCGTCGGTTGACGATCAACCCGGCCACGGCGCGCCGGCACACCGAACTTCTCGAAAATTCCCAATAGTCAATCGACGCCCGGATTCCGTTCCGCGCGCATCAGAGGAGACCACCATGATTCCGACTGCAGACAATGACAACTATGCGTTGATTAGCTTGAAAGATGCCTGCCGTTTAACCAGCATGTCGAGGACGATGCTCAACCGTTACCGTGCCGAGGGCAGGTTTCCAGTCGCCGTCGAACTCGGCGATCGACGGGTCGCCTTCGTCCGCGTCGAGGTTGTCGCTTGGATACATGCAAAGATCGCAGCCCGCGTCGCCTAGCTTCAAACATCACCAACAAGTGACAACCTGCCGGCGCCGCCGGCGGGCGCGCCGTAGTGCGCGTTAACAGGAGAAAAAATGCGTATTCTATACGCCCATCCGACCAAGGAAACCGGCGACCGCGCCTGCGTCGCCTTCGTCGACGTCGAGCTCAACGAGCACGTTCGCCTATATGGTCTGCGCCTCGTTCGTCAGCCTGACGGAGAGCACTTGCTGTACGCCCCACAGGCCGGCCACAGACGCGCTGCGACCTTCTCCAAGCCGCTTGCCGCCCGCCTTACCGAACTCGCCCTGGCGGCGCTTGGAGCGACCAGCCATGCAGGACACTAAGTCCCCGAAGCCTGAGAGCCTCGAGGCCAAGTTCCGGCTCATGACCATCCTCCCATACGACAAGAGAGCCAAGCGGAAACACATCCTCGTTTTTGGGTTCATTCTCGACTGGTACCATACGAAGTACGGCGATGCCCTCGCCAGTGTCAGGCACGTAGTCGCGACCGTGAAAGAGCGCGATCCTTTTGGCGTGGGCCTATTCACCGGCGACGTTCACGCAGCGCTCAACGACCTCGTCGCCTGGGGCTACCTCACCCAGGAGAAGGGCGCCGGCCGCAGGGCGAGCCGCTATGTTCCTGTATGGGAGAAAGCCCGTAGTGTTCAGAAAACCCCGAACGCTACCGAGGATAATTCTAGCGTTCGGGAAAACCTGAACACATGCGTTCGGGAAAACCAGAACGCAACGGCTGATAGTATTCAGAAAACTCCGAACGAAGACCCACTTACTGGACCCGGCCTACGGACCGGGTCACATGTAGTGGGTAATGAGTTCTCCGAGCCGGCTACGCCGCCGCTCTCGGCTGGCCTTACGGCCACCGTCGCGGGCAGCCCGGAGGGAGAGGGAGATGGATTCTCTGAGTTCTGGAAAGTCTGGCCGCGCAAGCATGGGATCAAGAAGGCCCGGGCCGAGTGGGAAAAGATCCTCACTGACGTCGACATCATCATTGAAGTGGCCGGCGATTGGGCTGCGCACTATAAAAAACATGGCGTCGACAAGAAGTGGATTCCGGAACCTGCGAACTGGCTGAAAGGTGAGCGTTGGCAAGAAGACCTGCCTTTGATCCACATCGATGCCAAAGGCGCGGCCATCACTAAGGCTAAGGCCAACGCCACACCTAAGGCGCCCGCCACGCCGGCCACCAACCCCGAGCCAGAGCCAGCCAAGCCAGATTTCACCATCTACCCGGATAAGCCGGCCACAGGCACAATCGTGCGAACCGAGGTGGAAAGATGCGAGGACGATGGCGCCACCATACTGACTGTTTGGTATCAAACGCAGGATGGCGACGAGGTCGAGCACTTCATCATGTGTGATAGCCCCGACCATGGGGAACAGGAACGCGGCGCGATAGATTTACAAATGCTTTTGCAGGCAGTGGATCTGGCCGCGATCGACGACGCTGATGTTCTTGTCGGTAAGCACGTCGAATTGATGCTTACGCACTACGGTCAGTTTGTTTCCGTGCACAAGCCATGGATTTCTTCGTCGACAGGCCCACGAAATGTCCCGCGATTTGACGATGTCGTGAACCGTACGCCTCGATTAGGGTGGGCTTCGAAGATCGGAACGGCGGAAGATGACGAACAGGTGGCAGCATGAACCCGGCCGCCTCCTAGACATCGCCGACGGTCTCGAGCTGATGACCTTGCGGGGCAGTCGTGAACGTGATCTCATCGCCGTATTGAATACGAGCGGCGTTCACCACACGTATAGAAAAATGGAACCAAAGCATGTCATTTAAACCGCCACTTCCGCCTAAAGCGCCTCCACCCGGGAAGTACTACACCATCTCACCGAAGTCCGGTGCCGGTTCTAAAAGCGGAGCATTTAGCGAGCGCTCGTCGAAGGACGGACAATTCGTTGTGCGCGCGATGGATGGGAAGGTTTTCGAAACCGCCCGCACCGCGGCGAACACGAAGCTACGTGAAGTTTCGGGCAAGTTCCTCCACGCGGACCAAAAAAAGAAATGACGGACACGTCTACCGATCCGGCCACGCTTCCCATCCAAGACTATAACCGAGTGTTTGCGAAATTTGTTGGTGAAAGCGCCGACGGCATGTCAGATATCGTCGGGATAGTTGCCTACGGAATTTACAAGAATGCCAAGCGAGAATGGGCAACTGAGTTTCGAGGCACTTTTGGGAGACCGCCATCTGCGGATGACCTAAAGGCGTACCATGCCACATGGACTCCTGGCCAAATACAAAGCGCCCGCAACAGTGCCGCTCAGGTTATGACAGCCTACGCCGACTCGGTCATTTCGGAGGAAGAACCAAGGATCTTGCGGGAGGCCGTCCGGGGCACCTTCTGGCCAGCTGTATTGACATCGATCGTCGCCAACGCCGTTTACACGGTAGGTCTGATAACGATCGCGATTATCTTGGCTCGCGCGGGTATTGACCTATTGGGTCTAGTCTCAGCTGCGGCCTCAAAGTGAAAAGGCCGGCATTCGCGCCGGCCAGTCTCATTACTTCTTCTTGGTGTCGCCATAACCGGGCTTAGGAACCCGTTCAACCGTGGTCGTCTTAGGATGCTTGATTGCTTCCTTGACGGGGATGAATTGGCCGCTTCCGGAGTCGCGTCCGCGGGGAGTGGTTTTGGTAGCCATTTTTGAATGGCCCTTTCTCCTAGCTTGTCAAATAAGCCTTCGCGCGCTACTTACGGAGTTGTTCACACTACCGCATTGGGAGCTTGGCCTGCTAGGCGACCGAAGCAAACGTACAAAAGCACGCCGAAACACTCGGCGTGCTTTTTATTTGCACGATTCGTTTTGAGTCGCAATACGGGATTAAGGGATTGTTAAGAACGTTGGTAGCCCGTCACATCCCACGTGTCAACCGGGTCTAGACCGTTTTTGCCAACCGAACGCCAGCATTTCCGCCTAACTTGCTGATATTTCTGTGTCGTCGGCTGACTAAAAATCAGCCGAATTTCGTCGCTGAACGGCATCGTTATCCACAGGAAGCTTCAGAATCAGAAAGCCCTCCTGCTTTCGCAGGAGGGCTTCTGCATTACAAGCCGAAGAAGGCGAGGATCAAAGCCAGGCTGATCTTGAAATCAACCTTAACCCGAATCGACTTCGTCGACTGGCTGGCTTCGAGAACCAAAGAAGCGTTCATACGCATCTCCTAATCTCTGGGCGAAGTCCTTGGTGAACCGCGTGTCGCCCGCCAGACTTTTTGAGGGTGTTTCCAGTTTACACAGCCAGGTGGCCCCCTCATGCGCGGCTGTTCCGACTCGTGACAACAGATGGTTGTCGCGAGCGAATAGCGCAAGAGGAGCAGCAATTTTTTGTGTATGGGCAACTGCCCCTCCCGGGGCACCCTCAATCTCCCCAGCCGCGACCGGCTGGAGCGGTGGGGCAGTCGAGTTTTAGTCCTAATACAGTTTTTTCTATGAGGAGCGGCCATGGCCAAAGCGAAATACCCGGCTCGACAGCGCCATTAAATTACCGTTTCTTCGGCAGTGCCGTTGGATCTGAGAGCAGCAAATTTTCTGCTCGATCAATTCCAACCGAGGTATTTCTTCGAAAACGGTTTGGATGCTCGCGAAGATACTCGCTCACGATTGTGCGGATCAACTCGGCTTTACTTTTATGGGTGTGAGCAGACAATCGCTCTAATACGACGTATTCCTCATCGCTAAAGGAAACGGAGATCCGGTTTTGAACAGCCATCAGCGATTCCTCCATATACTGAACATCTCTGCGACCGCGGCCGCAAGTCCAAGGACGATTGCCATTTGAGTGGCATTGTTGCCGCCGAGTGGCAGCCACCGATCAAATGGTGGGACGAGCTCCATGACAGCGAGCAAAGTAAGCAAGGCGCCCGCAATACGCAAAATTCGATCGCTCATAGTTGGTACTCCTGTGAGTACCGACATGCTAAGACGAATAGGTTAATTTTTTCACAATAGTGCACCACGTCACTCGGTCCTCTTCCTGAAGGGGACCTCCCATATACTCGGGCTTTTTTACTGACGGTGGGAAATTTCTAACCACTTCGCGACTCGAAGCCTCGCCCGCGTGCGCAACGCGCGCACGAGAAAACGTTACGTTTTTTTGCTCAAATCAGCTCAGTTTCGCGGAGTTCAATGCCGCCTGAAATCGTTCGCGCGCCTCACCGACGGTAACGCGCCCGTCGAGTGCTGCGCGTATCGCGGCCTCCGCAGCGGCAAGGCTCGGATCGTGGTGATGCTTGCGCCTGGACTTTAGAAACTGATGCGCCTGAAACGGTCCGAAGATCAGATCATCTCCAACGCAAACCGGGCTGTCCCACATCTTTGCCGCCATCCTGCCCTCCTAGGCCGAATTGGAGATGGAGCGCTGAGTTTCCCCGACAAGGGAGGGGAATGTCAGGAGCTAGGTTCGTCCGTTAGCGTACCGGCGACCACGCAGAAAACGCTCATCCGCAAAATTCGCAATCCTAATACCGCGCCCCGGGGCTATCGAAATCGCTAAACGGCCTCCGGATCGCCCAACCCGCGATCCCCTCACGCGGGCACAATTTCTGAATCTTTGATTTTCTGAAATCAAAAAACGGGCGCGCCACTTATACTATTCGCCAATATAATGCAAGTGCAATCTTGACAAATTTGTAAAAATCATATATGCTCACCATTCTTTCCGAGCAGTGCTCGTCGCCGAACGAGGCCGAATGGCCCGCGAAACTCTATCCGCACAGGCGGAAACCATCGGGGACTTCATGACAATCGAACATCAGACGCGTGGCAGGCGCATTACGTGGTCGCGCCTCAATCTATTTCGGGCGGAGTACTACGAGGATCACCCGCACCTCACGCCAGCGAACGATAATTGGAGAGACGTGCGCCCGAACGAGCCGCAGAAGGCTCCTGCACGAGACATCCTCCGCAGGAGCACGCGGTCGCCCTGGCACGACGAAATCTCTGGCGACACGGTCGTTGTCCGCCGCGAGAATGACGGACCATCCGCAGAATGGATCGCAGAACGAGACGCCGCCGGTACAGAGACCAGTCACGGCACCGAAGGCAATCGCATCGACCGGGCGCTGGTCAAGGACAAGTCGCCTCTCGTGGCGACCTTGCGGCAAGTCGCCGAACTCATGCGTCCGCCCATCGTCGCAGCAAATGACAATGCCCCATCAGAGGAAGGCGCCGAGCGCAACAGCGGCAAGGGCTTCGAACGAACCCACAACCAAGCGAGCATCTTGCCGTCGGTACCGATGCTGCTTCGGGCATATGCAGCAGGGATTCAATCGGGCGTTCGGGAACTGTGCGGCGGCTGGCATCGTATCGGCTACACCGACACTACCGATAGGAAGAAATTTATCGGCCTCACATTCCAAGACGGAAAGCTCATAGTATACGGCGACGACAAGGGCCGGAAGCGGCGGCCAGACTATATCGCCGACCCGCTCGGCCTAGTGTTCGATAAGGATTCGGAGACCGCGAAGCACGTCGAGCGGCAGCCAGAGGAAAACGGGACATACATCCACCTTAGCGGCGCCGGAGCATATGTTTCGAGCCAGCGTCCCGATGCGCCAGGCTCTATCGCGCCGCCACCCCGAACACCGCGGGCCATCGCCAACGACAACACCCTGGCCGCGGCGCGCGCGAACACTCCCGTCATGCCCGCCATCAACAGGCTGCCCGATGGAGTTGCGAAGGATTACGGGCGGCTTGCCGGCATCGCTGAAGGCAACGGTATTGGCGAGGGCGCGACCAGCGCACCGATGCATGAAGCACTCTCGGAGAGAGAGCGCACAGATCAGTTCGAGGCGGCCGGTATCGATTATGACGACCTCGATCTGGTTGAAGCCGTCCTATCGGACGCCAGTTTCCGGACCATCGGGCTTTCGCGCGGCTATGCGGAATCTTCCGCCCATCGCATGGGTAGGAAGGTAGTCGAGGACGCTTTGAAGCGAATTTCAGAGAAAATCGCGGCCTGCGTACCACTTCGACCCGTTTCTGACCCCCTTAGGTATAGGCGCCTCCCCGACGCCAAACTCACCCGCTTCCGGCAGCCCCGGAGGCGGGCTTTTTTTCACCCATCAAAGTGCGGACGCCGCACAAGGAGATCACCATGGCCTTTACCGGCGTTCACGTCGTCTGCGGTTTCGCAGGTTCGTCCATATCTCGTTCAACGTCCGAGGCCATCCTCGGCAAGGTCGCTTGGTCTGAAGGTCCGGCGACTGGTGTCACCACATCGAACAGCGCCCCCGCTCTCCGAGACGCAGAAGGCCAGCCGCTCTTCCGCATTCGCGCTGCGGCCGACTCCTACGTTTCCGTAGGCGCTTCGCCGAACGCCACCAGCGGCACCCGCTTTCTGGTTCCGGCCAACACTGACTATGACGTCTACGTGCAGCCGAACGACAAACTCCAGTGGATTGCTGCGTAGCCATTGGCGTGGCGCGAGCGTCCTGCGCGCCTGCCAAGCCCGCGCCGTCGAGCTTGCGAGTTCCGGCGCGGGCACCCGAACGAGGAGAACATCATGCGCGAATCGCGCCACCTTGGGCAAATTGCCCGGCTATTTTCACAACCGATTTCAAAAGTTCGCCAAACCCTTCGCCAGTTGCGTGAAGCAGGAATGCTTCCCGGCAAGTCTGGCGGCGACCTCCAGCCTCACCATCTCGCCGATGTGATCTTAGGACTAACCTCAGATGGCATCCAGGCGTCTCCGGCGCATGTTCGCGCACTGAGGCGGCTACCGCTCCGCGATGCCGCAGACCTTCCTGCAACTGCTGGCGAGATGTTACGGGCGATCATCGAGACCATGCCAAGAACTCCAGTCTTGGCTGACTTAGACCTCGACGACGGCTTCCTGCTCGTCGCGGACGATAGCATTGCGCTTGAGTGTCTAAGCCTCTCAGGCAAACGCTCAGTCGTCCGATACGGCGACGAAAATGGGCCAAACTCGCGCATCCATCAATTCCAACTGAACAGTATCCGCGAGCTCGCGGTACTGGTGGAGACCTTCAATGAAACTGGAAAAACTGCGTCATTCCAAGCGGCATGACGAGCTAACCGCCAAGCGCTCCGAAATCGGCCAGACGCTGGCGCAAACTATCGCTGACCAGCTCGCCCTGGCGCGTAACGACGAACCCGAATTCGACGGCGCGGTCGACACGGCCGCATCCCGCCGCGTTGCCGAGTTGATCGGCCAGCCGCCGGCGCCGACGCCCCCAAGCAAGCGCGAGCGGCTGTCCGCTATGGCGAACGAGATTCGTGCTCTTCGTTCGGCCGGAGAACTGCTTGACTCTCAGATTGCTGTCGAGCGCCACAGGGCTGTGAGCGCGTATCGTTCGGGTATCGCTCCTGCGTACAAGGATAAGCTCAGGGCCGTTGTGGAGGCCATGCGGAACGTCCACACCGCCGCCCTGGACCGTCATGGTCTGACAAAGGCGCTCGAAGATCAGGAGGTCTCCGTCGAGTCGCTGGGCTTCTTTTCGCCGTCGATCTTGGGAAGCCCGGTCGACCCCTATTCGTCAATGGCCCGCTTCTTCCGCGAAGCCGTCGAGATGGGCTTGATTGCCAAGACGCCGGCGGAGCTCGACTATCGATGAGGGGGCCGGCCATCTATGTGCCCGGCGGCAGGCCGCGAAGCGTCGAGGATTTCCTCAGCCGGTCTCGCAGCGGACATCGGCAAGCCGCACCTCAGCCGACGCCGAGGGCTCGGTTCCGCGACCATTCCGGAAAGGCTCTGGATAAACCTGGGATTCAGGGCTTCGCAGCGATCTATGACAAGGCGTTTCGAGCGGGAGACCGATTTGTTTTTCTGAAGGCCGGTTGCTTGTGGGACAGCATTTACGACGGCAGCAAGAAGCGCCTGCTGCTCGATCATAACGATGCCAAGGACGTTGGATCGACGGCCTATGGTTTAGAGTTCACCGAGACCTCAAAGCACCACCCGGTAAACGGGCTTGCGTTTAGAATGCCGCTCTCCGAAGACAATCCCGATGCGGAACTCATCTACAACACGATAACCCGCCAAGAGCGCCCGTGCGTCAGCGTCGGTATAAAGTTCACCGACTTCGAGACGATCACGGTTGACGGCAACCGGGTCGACGTCGTGGCGAAGGCTGTCCTTGAGGAATTGTCGTTGGTGACGGAGGGCGCGGTGCCCGGCACTAACGCAGTGGTGGTGGACCTTGCCACCGAAGAGCCGTGGCTATTCATGGCCGCACGATCGAACAAGTTTATCGGTGATAAGTTCTCCGCGAATGTTCAAGCCCGATGCCAGCGCCTCATCGACATGCTGGCGAGGCTGACGCCATGACCAGGCCTGTGCTCTTGGTCATGGCTCGCGACGCCGCGGGCGTGCTTGCGGTTGCGTCCATCTCGTTCGGCGCCGGAATGATCTACCTGCCTGCCGGGTTCATCGTTGGGGGCGTGATCGTGCTGACGGGCGTCGTCATGGCCGCCAGGTAGGCACCCGGGCTATCGAAATCGCTAAACGGCCTCCGGATCGCGGAGCGGTGAGGCCCAAACGCGTGCATTTCCACATATCAGAACATGGGGGGTAGCTATGGCACCACCGCGTAAGCCACTAGCACAAGCCCGGCTCTCAGGGGCTATTTATAAGAACCCGCAACGGTACCGAGAGCGCTATGAGCCCCTGGTTTCCGAGCCGTTGGGTGAGCCGCCCGTCTGGCTCAAACCGCTTGAGGCGGACGCTTGGCAGGATTTCCGGATCCGGCTTCCTTGGCTCAACAAAAGCCACCGCGGCATCACATCGATCGCGGCCTGCCTGCAGGCGCGCATGGTAGCCGACGAACTCGGCGTGCTAGGCCAGACCCTGCTACTGCGCGTTCTTGGCTCGATGGGTGCAACTCCAGCGTCATCGAGGTTTGCCGTGGTGCCGGAACCGGAAATTGAGGATCCGGCGGACAAGTATTTTTGTTAGCTGTCAGTTGAGCGCCTTCACACAGTCAACTCGAGCGCGGTAATATCCACACCGGTTGCCTCCAGTGTCGCCCAGTTTTGTGACTGCGGCCGACAAGCAGGCTTGGCTTGCCCAGGCCTCCACTGAGGACCCACATGGGAGATGTATCCAGCCGCTGCCACACACACCACTGTGCTGCCCGACACAGACATTTAATGCCGTTTGGATCGTCCTTACCGGTGCCGGAGATGAAGGTGGAGGTGAGGGCGCCGATGGTATCGGTGGTGGAGATGACGTTGTTGTTGAGCTTTTTGTGGCCTCAACGTTTCGCGGCGTTCTATCGTTGATTGTTATGGGTGTGAAAGCGACCGCATACATGACCCCAAAAAACATTAGAACGAATGCGGTGATTGCAACATATTGCCCGGCCACGTGCCGCGGATTGATTTTACCCATCATCCAGGCAACCATGCTCAAACACGCAATACCAAAGGTTAGTACCAAGCAGGTAGCGAAAAGCACATAGGCAGCGTCCGGGTCAAGGTCGAACTCTTGGCGGCTGAAAACCTGCAAGGTGTCGCTGAAGAGAACGAAAAAAACTGCCAAGCCGATGCCTGCGATACCGGCTACCCGGACAAAAATCTTGATGATGTTTTCCTGCAACATCAGCTCGCTCCATCGCTATGACTGCGACATAGCAACATGGGCGAGCAAATTATTCAATGCACAACCACTAGTCAATTTGAAGGTGGCGGTTAATCACTTTGATGGCGGACCAACACGCCGACATCAGATTCCACGCAACCCCGTGGCAGCAAGACGCGCCGGCCTCACCCGCTCGGCTATCGGTTCGACCGGTAGCGATCCCTGATGTTGTCATTGAAATACGTCCCGACGGATCGGGCGTTTATCAGGCCATTATAAACCGCGTCCGGAACACCATAGTAGTCATATGGACCGCCGCTTTCGACGAACCAAATGCTCAAGGTTCGGCTACCCGCATTGTATTCGGCGCGGTGGATGGCCGACGATCTTAGAATTGGCATCCCATCATCTCCTACCGATCCGAATCTAACCGATTCCCGCTAAAATAGTCCATCGCGATAAGTTCGCGTCCACAAGGATTTCCATGAAACCCGATCATTTCGACGTCGCCTCCGCGGCGGCGCGCGCTTGCGCGCATCAGCTTCTGAACAAAGACGTTCCGCCTGTGATTGTCGCCGATGGCCTGGTCACCCAGGCGCTGGCCGTCTGGGCTGCCGAAACCGGAAGAACAATCTCGGCGCAGACCGTGCTGAAAATCTGGACCGCTGTCAGGGATGTGCGCTGATGGCGGTCGCGGATCTCGAAAAGTTGGTTGTCCAGCTTTCAGCAGACATCACAAAGTTTGACCGGGCGATGGCGCGTGCGCAGGGAATCACCAACCAGCGCCTCGGCGCAATCCAGAAGAAGGCCCTGGCATCCAGCACCGCGATTTCCGGCGCCTTCATTAAGTCCGGAGTCGCCATCGCCGGCGCCTTTGCCGCGAATGAACTCGTCCGCGACATGGGCGCCCTCTCTGATGCTGCCACCCGTGTAACCAACTCCCTGAAGGTAGCCGGCCTGTCAGGCGCTGAACTCGAGAAAGTCTATCAGTCTCTAAATAAGGCGGCACTCGCCAACGGAGCGCCGATCGAGACGCTCGCAACGCTCTACGGGAGAGTGGCGCAGAACCAAAAAGAGCTTGGCGCTTCCACGGTGGAACTTACCGGTTTTACCGACAATATCGCCTTGGCACTACGAGTGGCCGGTACCGACGCGACGACGGCGAGTGGCGCACTCTTGCAGCTCGGCCAAGCACTCGGCGGCGGTGTCATCCAAGCGGAAGAGTACAGCAGCCTGATCGACGGTCTGCCTACTGTCCTGCAGGCGACGGCTGCCGGACTGAAGGAAGCCGGCGGCTCGGTCGCCAAACTCACGGCCTTGGTAAAGGGCGGCAAGGTATCGTCCGAGGCGTTTTTCCGTGCGTTCGAAGCAGGCGCGCCCATGCTTCAGGACAAGGTTGCAGGCTCGGTATTCACGATCGAGCACGCGACGACCAACCTCAGGACCTCGCTGATCAAAGCCGTCAAGGAATTCGACGAGTCGACGGGCGCTGGCCAGAATTTTGCGGGCGCTATCAACACAGCGGCACGGGCTATCAACAATTTCGACGTTTCTGGGCTCATTCAGAAATTGCGGCAGGCCCGATCAGAATTCACCGCCTTCCTTGGCGAAGTCGGCAATTCGTCGGTGTTCAAGAAACTTGCGGAGGGCCTCGGCGTTCTCGATGCCGACGGCAACGTCATCAACGTCAATGCGCAGGCGGCGAAGGACGAGGTCGGCGCGCTGGAGAAGGAGGTAAAGCTTCTTCAGGAGCGGATCGCGCTCAATACTAATCTAGAGATCGACAACGCGCCGGCACTCGCGCGACTGGCCGAAGTGCAGACCAGGCTTGTGGCCATTCATGAACTGGCGGCCAGCCTCCCGGCCACCCTGCCTCCTGGCAGCGCGGTTTCCGACGGCTTCGCTCAGCCAGACGACAGCACGACCAACGGGCAAATGGGCGGATCTAGTAGCCGTGGTGGCGCGCGTCGTCCGGTGGCAGTCAGTCCCGTGTCGATTGCCGACTTCAAGCCCCCCGTCGGCAAGTCGAGCGGCGGCGGCAAAGGCTCCAAAGGCGAATCCGACTACGCCCGCGAAATCGAGCAGATCAAGGAGCGCACCGCGGCGCTTCAGGCGGAGACGGCGGCACAGGCCCTCGTCAACCCGCTGCTCGATGACTATGGCTTTGCGTCCGAGCGCGCGAGCGCGGCGCACGACCTGCTGACGGCGGCACAGAAGTCTGGCCTGGCGGCCGGCAAGGAATTGAAGGATGTCACTCAGCTTCTGAGCGGCAACTTCGCAGGCCTGTCGCCAGCAGCACGCGAGCAGGCGGAAGCCATGCTGGGGCTCGCCAACGGCTACGCCACGGCATCCGCCGAAGCCGAAAAACTCGCCGAGAAGCAGGCCAACATCAGGCAGGCCGCCGAAGACTTCAAGTCGACGGCCAAGTCGACGTTGTCCGGCTTCATCAGCGATATGCGGCAGGGCAAGAGCGCCGCCGAGGCGTTGGAAGGCGCGCTCGACAAGGTCATCGACAAGCTGATCGATGTCGCGCTGAATGCGGCCTTCGACAGCAAGTCTGGAGGCGGGCTTGGTTCGATCTTCTCCAGCCTGTTTGGCGGTGGCGGATCAGCGATGCCAACGGGTATCGGCCTCTATTCCGAGGGCGGCTACACCGGCAACGGCGGCAAGTTCCAGCCGGCGGGCGTCGTCCATAAGGGCGAGTACGTCATGGACGCCGAGTCCACCAAGCGCATCGGTGTCGAAAACCTGCGGAAGCTGCAGGGCTACGCCGCCGGCGGCTATGTCGGGTCTGCGCCAACGCTACCGTCTCTTGGCGGCAGCCGCGCGCGCGGCCATCAGCCCGTCGACGTCAGGATCAGCGTCGACAAGGATGGCAACCTGAAGGCTTTCGTCCAGCGGGAGTCGGCACAAGTCTCGGCGACCGTGGTGCAGGCGACTGCTCCAGCGATCGTCAACCAGTCCGTCAACGCATCCGGGTCGGCCTTGTCGAAGGGCAAGTTCGATTACGGCATGTCGAAGTACGGCCAGAAGCGCTCGGCTAATGTCGGGTGAGTCGAGCCAGCCGTCTAACCATCCACAAAGCACCACCACCACCAACCCAACGGCGCACCCGCGACGATCGCGGACGTGCGCGAAAGGACCAACATGGAAAAAGAAAATGAACCTGCAGTGCTTGTCGCCTTCGAAGGTGACGAAGCCGGCAACGTCCTCGCCCTTGAGGGCGATGAGGCTGGCAATACGCTGAAAATCAGCGAGACGGAGGAGGCCGACCCGAATGGCAAATAAAGAAATTCCCGAACTCACAGCCGCCTCTGCGCTAGAGGGCGACGAACTCGTCCACGTAGTGCAGGACGGCAATAGCCGGAAGACGACCGTCGACGGAATCGTCGACGGCGCCTTCAGAACAACGGCGATGTGGTCGGATGTGCAGGTCGCTTCAGCGTCATTCAAGATTTTCAACGCGGCGGGTACGCCTCGCGCGTTAACATTCAACACGACGGCGCTGACGGCTGATCGGGCGGCAACCTGGCCGGATGCGAACGTGGATTTGGGCGACATCGTTAAGGCTTGGGTGAACTTTAACGGCACCGGAACGCTTGCCGTTCGGTCGAGTAAGAACATCCTCGGCGTAACAGACAATGGCGTGGGGCAATATGCTCCCGTGTTCACTAGTGCCGCGCCGCACGCAAATTATGGCGTTGTCGGTAGTTGCAGGATTCCTGCGTCGTCTGGTCTAGCTGGCGCGTCGTGCACCCCCTTCTCAACCTACAGCGGCTCCCATTCCGACGTGGCGCCGACGACGGCCGGTTTTGTTGTGAAGACATACACCCAAGGTGCCAACAACCAAATCGATGCCGACTTCGTAATGCTCATGGTCATCTGGTAGGAGCCCAAAATGTCAAAAGTGATTGTCTATCAGCGCAACGAGGGATCGGCGGCTATATTCTGGCCAGCAGATCACGCCTACGAAAGCCACACGATGGAGGAGATTGGCGCCATCGCCGTCCCGACCGGGCTTCCCTTCAAAATAGTCGATTCCGCCGAAATCCCGACCGATCGGTCCGAACGCAACGCGTGGGTCGTCAACGAACAAGAACTTACCGATGGAGTCGGCCTATGAGTATCATCAAGATTGATCCATCGAGGATCGCGCCAACCGTCGCGGATTACCAAACCGCCATCCAGGCCATGGTAGACGAGACTGCCCAGTCTCTAGACTTCCGCAGCGGCGACTCACTAGCCTCTTACGTCACCTCCACCGTCTCGCTGTGGGCCGCGCAGGCGCAGGCGTTCGTCGCCTGGCGTGACAACGTCTGGCAGCATGCTTATGGCGAACTGGCCAAGGTTCAGGCAGGCGAGAGGGAGCAGCCGAGTGTAGAGGTGCTCATCGGCGAGTTGCCGCCTATTACTTGGCCGGAATAGGGGCGGTGGGGCGCGGCGAAGGTCGCGCCTCCACGCTCAGAGCTCTGTCCCGCGCACCTTCCGGAGGCTAACGCTGATCTCGGCCAGCGTCCCCAAGCCGATTGCAAACAGCATCGCGTAGATCCCGCGGGTTATGACCACGCCGGAATTAGCCGCGCCTGGCGCGTACCGCGCGAGCGCCTGCTCGTACGGGCCGAACGTCTCTGTCGCGACGCCGAAGCCTATAGCAACCTGCAGCGCCCCCACGACGAGGGCGAGGTAGGCCACTGCCTTGGCCAATTTTGAAAAAAACATGATGCTCCCTTGACCTGAATCATTTTGTCGCAAGTCACGATAGAATAGGTTGGATCAAACGGAGGCATACCATGATACCGCGTTTCATCGAACTCGACGTCGACGGTCTGCGTCTTAGGATCTCTATCCGCAGGCCAACAATAGGGCAGCCAATTGTTCGATATCACATCAATCGGCTGGTCGCGGGGCGCGAGCGCTGGGTGACGATCCCGGCTTGCAATGCGGCTTTGCTGTCCAAGGCCAGGAGCGCCTTCGCCTCTGAAGTGTTCTAAGGCGGCGGCGTCGAGGTGCAAACTTTGCGCTGAACTTTCTGTGTCTCTCAGATCACTTCGCCTGAACACTCGCCATATTGCCGAGGCACTGATATCGAATCGTGGCAAGCCACTGCGAGCAACCATATTGATTGGACACTTGGCATTGTCTGGATTCTCCACCGAATGGGGACGCATCCTTGTAACCCCAAGCAACGCAGCGGTCCCGAGCCGCCGACAGTCCCCTTGCAGGATCGGTCTTTACAGTCTCATAGCTGGCCTGTTCATAGCTAAGATCAACCGTACCGTCGGCCCGGCTTCCGCCTGTTGCCACAAGCTCCTTATTGACTGCTACGCATGAGACAAGCGCCATCAAGCCGACGGTTGCTAATAGTTTTGGCTTCATGATTTCCCCCTAAATCCCTGAAGCCAATGAAGCAAATCGCGATATGGTTGTCTACGGTCGTCCATATAATCTTTGGGTTTTATTTTGGCAGTCTGTTGTCCAGCGGCGCCAGGTGCAACTCACCGGCTATTCCAGCCGAAGCCTAACCGTCAGAGTTCTCGCGCATCCATTTTTCATAAGGGTCTTCGGCATCTGCTGGCTTCAGACCGCTCAACTCGTCAAGGCGGGCGTCGATCGCCTTCTTGTCCCATCTTCTCGTGCCTGCGACTGGTTGCGGCATCTTGTGCGTCGCCACCCACATTGAGAAGGTGGTGGGCGAGATACCGCAGTAGGCTGCAGCCTCCTTGCGGCCGATGAGGCGCGGGCCGTCAGTCATGGGTCACCCCATTTTGTTTTGGTCCGATTCCTGCGTGATTTCTTCCATTCGCCTAACCGCTCTTCGCCGTCCGGACCTGCCGTATGGATAGGTTGGGCCAGCCCCAAGTAGGCATCGTAATAATGCCGGATTAGCGGAACGGGCCGCCCGCCGTGCAACGGGTCGAACTTTGGGAACCCTCGAGCTTCGATGACGGGCAGGACGCTCCGCTTCCACTCGGAGGCTCGAGCCTTCCCAACAACAGCTATGGCGATCTCGATGTCGGTTGCAAATAGCGGGAGTTTCGAGAGGGAATCAGTCATGGCTTCTTCCTCTTGCGCGCCTTCAGCTCCTTACTCATGGTACGGAGCCGTTCCTGCGCTTGGGCAATGTGCCATTCCGTAACCCAATCGCTGTCCATTGCCCACGTACAGGCTGAATTGGTGAACATCGGTTCGGTTACTTCCCAACACATCACCGCCCATCCCTTGTCTCGCTCTTTCGCGGGAAGGAACTGGCGTTGCGACACCTTGAAATGACGATCGTCATCGAAAAGGCTGATGACGTCGCCGATGGCTGGGCAGGTGTTTCCAAAGTAGGAGGTGGAGACATCGAGCAACAGGTTGAGTTCACTGGTTGGCTCTACAACGTAGACCCGAACGGAGACATCAGACATCACGCATCCTTTCTTCATCTTGAACGAGGTTAGATGGTTGCTCCGCCGGGGTCGTTCGCAATCTGCTTCTGTCCACAGATGCCTTGACAAATTTGTCAGCATTTACAAAGAGAAAGCCCTCCCTCCGGGCAAGGAGGAAGGGCGTCGCGCCAGCTATTGCCGGCAGCGGGAACGGTGCGTAGGGTTGGTGGCCCACGATGGTGGTGTCGCCGCCGTTCTGAAAGGGAACCGGAGCGCGCCGTTATCAAGCAACGCGCCCCGGCCACGACGACGTGTTCACGCGCCGGCGCTACCCCGCTGGCGAACCAGCAGGGATCGAATTCTTTCCTCTCGCCGCTGCTTGCGGAGCCCGGCGAGGTAAACCTTGTACAGGCGGTCGGCTTCTGCTGGATCGCTCGGCGCTGCCGCAAGGGCGCGGCCGAGGACTACCCGGAAGGGGCGAATGTCGCCCGGTCTGAACAGGCTGTAGATCTGGAGGCCGTTCGTGGTGGGGTGGCGATCGACGACTGTCCACGTCGTGCCTGCGAAAATCACCAGTTGGCTGATGTTGAAGGTGTAGGCGGCGGTGTAGGTTCTTCTGGGTCTCTTGATCAACGCGCGAGGCAAGAGAGTTCTGTCGGCGGCAAACGGTATGTGCATGTTCATGTGGTGGCTCCTCATGTTCGCAATTGTTAGCATTTGTATATCTAATGATTTCATGGCGGTCAATAGCATAATGCGATAAATGTTAGCATGCTGCGAACATAGACGCGCGGGTTGATCAAGGAGAGCGAGATGGCGAAGACCGCCGCTATAGGAATTCGCATCGAGCCAGAACTGAAAGGTGCGATTGAGACGGCGGCGAAAGCCGAGCGTCGCTCGGTGGCGTCATACATCGAGAAGCTGATAGCTGATGATCTTGATAAGAAGGGTCTGCTGACTCCAGCGAAGCCAGCCGAATGAATACGGAAGAGAGCATCGACAGGGCAGGGGAACCTAGCCATATTGTCTATAATAGCAACCACATCCTTTATGGTTCATAGTATGGTGGAAATCGCAGAAGCAATTAAAATCAAGTGTTTATGCGCTGTGAAAAGCGCCCTTGCGGCGCTTTTTCTCATCTTGGCGGGTAGCGCGGTTGCGCAGGACGTGACCTTCCCGCGAGAGGAGCTTTCGATCAGGACTGCGGCCGGGCAGACCTACAAGTTTTCCGTCGAGCTCGCTTTCACCGATGCCCAGCGCGAGCGGGGGCTGATGTATCGCAAGGTGATGGCGCCGGATGCCGGCATGCTCTTCGATTTCGGCACGCCGCGGCCGGTCTCGATGTGGATGGAGAACACTATCCTTCCCCTCGACATGCTGTTCATCCAGGGTGACGGCACGATCTCGCACATCCGCGAGAACGCCGTGCCCTATTCGCGCGACATTATCGATTCGCGCGGACCTGTGAAATTTGTGCTGGAGCTCAATGCCGGCCGCTCGAAGTCGCTTGGGCTCAAGGTGGGCGACAAGGTTATCAGCAAACGCATCGGCAATCAGTGGTGATCCCCAGTGGTGATCCTGTGGGGTTATCCTCGGCTTGTTTGCTTTAGCGTAACCGCGGTTCCATTTTGCTGTTGCGGCACAGTGGGGAACCGTGTATCTCGCAACCACCGTCGGAACGGAGTGTAGCGCAGCCTGGTAGCGCATCTGGTTTGGGACCAGAGGGTCGGGAGTTCGAATCTCTCCACTCCGACCATTCGAAATCCCTGCGGGGCAAGGCTTGCAAGCAAAGCCTAAAGCAATCCCTAGAACTTGCCGCCACCGATACAGTTACCGCCACCTCCTGGACCGTGGTGGCATGAAAACGCCCTCCGAAGAGGGTTCTTCATTCTTGCTCCTTAGCCACGACCCATCGTTGCCTGCTCCGTAGTGTGGTGCTGATGACGCGCGACGTCAAATACTGCTTCGAAGAGGAGGATGTCGATGACGTGGCCCGCAACATGTGCCAGGTTCAGGGGCCGCCGTCTTCCTGTCGTCAACCGCGACAAACGCCTGACAGGCGCCATTTCGATCGGTGATGCCGCCCTTGCGGACGCCGCAGCAGCGGGAGCCGGATTGAAGAAGGTTTCCCGCTCGGGCGGCGCTCACGCGCTCTGACGAAAGGACGCACCATCCGGTGTCGTGCATCGGAACTAAACCGGCAGCCGCAGGTTCGGGACGCTCAATCAGGAGGACGTCTCATGAAAGCTCTCACCTGGCACGGCAAGCACGACATCCGCTGCGAACGTGTTCCGGATCCGGAAATTCAGGATGGCAGGGATGCCATCATCAAGGTCACCGCCTGCGCCATCTGCGGCTCCGACCTGCACCTCTTCGACGGCGTAATGCCGGAAATGCACAGCGGCGACATCATGGGCCACGAGACGATGGGTGAAGTCGTCGAGGTCGGCCGGGCCAACGCCAAGCTGAAAGTCGGGGATCGCGTCGTGGTGCCGTTCACGATCTCCTGCGGCGAATGCTTCTTTTGCCAGCGCGGCTTTTATTCCGGCTGTGAACGCTCCAATCCCGACCGCAGCAAGGTGACCAAGCTGTGGGGCAATTCCCCGGCCGGGCTGTTCGGTTACTCGCATCTGCTTGGCGGCTATAGCGGCGGTCAAGCCGAGTACCTACGTGTTCCCTATGCCGATGTCGGACCGATCAAAGTCCCGGAAGGGCTGAGCGACGAACAGGTCCTGTTTCTCTCAGACATCTTCCCGACTGGTTACATGGCCGCGGACTTCTGCAACGTCCAGCCGGGCGACACCATCGCCATCTGGGGCTGCGGCCCAGTAGGCCAGATGGCAATCCGCTCCGCCTTCCTGCTCGGCGCCGAGAGGGTCATCGCCGTCGACACCGTGCCGGAGCGGCTGGCGCTCGCAGCCTCCGCCGGCGCGCTCACTCTCGATTTCCTCGACGAGGACATCTACGACCGGATCATGGAATTGACCCGTGGTCGCGGCGCGGATGCCTGCATCGATGCGGTCGGCACCGAAGCGCATGCCTCGGCGAGCTGGGACTCACGCATCGACCGGATCAAGGTCGCAACCTTCATGGGCACCGACCGGCCGCACGTGCTGCGCCAGGCGATCCATTGCTGCCGTAATTTCGGAACCGTGTCGATCGTCGGCGTTTATGGCGGCTTCCTTGACAAGATCCCCATGGGATCCGCGATCAACCGCGGCCTGACCTTCAAAATGGCTCAGACGCCGGTGCAGCGCTACCTGCCGATCCTCATGGAGCGCATCCAGAAGGGAGAGATCGATCCGTCCTTCGTCATCACCCATCGAGCTGCTCTGGAGGACGGGCCGGAGCTCTACAAGACCTTCCGCGACAAGCAGGACGGCTGCATCAAAGTCGTCATGAAACCCTGAAAAGGAGAGAAACATGAATCCCGTGGAAACAGGCAGGGGCCTTGCGGTCGTCACCGGCGCATCGACCGGCATCGGTTACGAACTGGCGAAATGCGCGGCACAGGATGGTTACGACCTCGTCATCGCCGCCGATGAGCCGCAGATCCAGGACGCAGGGGTAAAGCTCAGGGAGTTCGGCGGCAAGGTCGAGGCGATGCAGGCGGATCTTGCCACGCCGGATGGCGTAAGGCGGTTCGTGGCGGGTATTACCGCGCTCGGACGGCCGGTCGACCTGCTGATGGCCAATGCGGGCAGGGGCCTGGGCAACGGTTTTCTCGACGAAGACATTCGCGAAGTACAGCGCGTCGTCGATACCAATATCAGCGGCACGATCGCGCTGGTCCATGACATCGGCAACCGCATGCGCGCGCGCGGCCAGGGCCGCATTCTCTTCACCGGTTCGATCGCCGGCTTCGTGCCGGGAACCTTCCAGGCGGTCTATAACTGCACCAAAGCCTTCATCAATTCCTTCTCCTTCGCGTTACGTGAGGAACTGAAGGATACCGGCATCACGGTAACCTGCCTGATGCCCGGTGCGACGGACACCGAGTTCTTCGAACGCGCCGACCTTATGGACACTCAGGTCGGCCAATCCAAGAAGGACGATCCGGCTGTCGTGGCAAAGATCGGTTACGATGCGATGATGGATGGCGAAGGCGATGTCGTTTCGGGCTGGAAGAACAAGCTGATGGCGGCGGCGGCCAATATCACGCCGGCCGGCATGCTCGCCAAGCAGCACCGCAAGATGGCCGAACCCGGCTCAGCCAACAACTGATCAGATCATTCGAGGCGGGCCTCCCGGCCCGCCTTTGCCAACTCTCCCGCTATGCGATCGGCGCCTTGTAACCGGCCTCGCGAGAAGAGCCGTAGATCCGGTCGATCACCTTGCCCACATCGACAATCCTCTCGCATCTGGGATCATACCGTTCTCCCGCAGCCAATCGCCTGGCCCAATCGGCTGCGGCGCGTCCGCCCCAGTCGTCCGGAGGCTCGATCAGGGTTTCGCGCGATGTGCCGTAAAAACGTTCGAGAGTGAAATCGTAGAACGACCCATCGACATTGCGCATCGATATCCCCCCGTTCGTGCCGTAGAAACTTGCCTCGATGATAGCCTCGCGGCCGGCCTGCAATCGCCATGAGCAGGCAAGGCGGACCGCCATTCCATCGCCAAGCGTCAGGTTCGCGACGGCATAGTCCTCGACCTGATGATCATCCGCGATGATCGGCCGGCCGCCGGCCATCAGATGACCGGAGACGGATGCCACAGTGGGGAAATCGAGGGACCACAGCGCCATGTCGACCAGATGGACGCCGAGATCCATTAGGCAACCACCGCCCGATTTGGCCTTGTCGTAGAACCACGGCTTGTCGGGTCCATAGGCATTGTGGAACACGAGGTCGGCTGCAAATATCTTGCCCAGTTCTTCTGCCCGGATGATCTCGCGGATACGGTTCATGCCGGCCGTATGCCGGTAGGAAAAATCGACCCCGAGCAGCCTGTCGGCCGCCTTTGCCGCGTCCACGACCGCCGCCACTTCCTCCGCCGAGCGTCCGAGCGGTTTCTGGCAGAAGACCGAGAGGCCTGCCTGCAGCGCGGCGATCGACTGTTCCGCATGCAGGGCGCTGGGGGTCGCGATAACGACGCCATCCAGATCGTGAGCGAGGAGCCCGTCGAGATCGTCTGCCATTGCGGCACCGGGCGCGATCTTTTTCGCCTCCGCCGCCATGTCCCCGGAAGGGTCGGCGATCGCGACGGCCTCGGCAATCCCGGTATCGAGGATGGCCTGCATGCGGTGCCGGCCAATCCAGCCCACACCGAGGAACCCGAGCCTTACAGGCCTGGAGGAAACGGACACTGTTTTTTCGGAAATCACTTCATTCATCGTAGAGCACCAGTGCCTTGAGAAAGTTTGCCGGACGGTCGCGGGTATCGTTGAGTGCCTGGTCGAGCTGGTCCAGGCGATAGCTGTGCGTGTAAAGCGGCGAGGGATCGAGCCGGCCGGTCGCGACGGCTTCGACCGCCTCGCGAATGCCTTCGATGTACATTGAGGGATCGCGCTCATGGGCATTGACGACATCGAGCCCCCGCCAGTTCCAGAGCTGCATGTTGACCTGCCGGGGACCGTCCTGGTGATAACCGGCGATGATCAGCCTGCCGCGCTCCATCGTCAACTCGGCGGCAAGATCGAGCGGCCATTGCTTGCCGACGGCCTCGACGACCCGGTCGCAGAACCGACCGTCGGTGAGCGTGCGGACTTCCTCGATGATGCGCCAATGGTCGTCCATGACGATGGTCTCGGCGGCACCCATTTTTCGGGCGACCTCCAGCGAAGCCGGCCGCCGCGAAATGGCGATCACCCGCGCGCCGGCATTCGACGCGAGCCGGGTCAGCAGAGCTCCGAGGAAGCCGATGCCGATGATCGCCACCGTCTGGCCGGGCTCTATTCCGCTGCGGCGGAGGATGTTCATGGCGCAGCCCAGCGGCTCGCCGGGGAAGGGTTTGCCCCGCAGCGCCGGCGGCAGAGGAACGACCATATTCTCGTCAGCCACGTCATGCGTGGCATAGGCGTGATAGGAGAGGGCGGCCACGCGGTCACCGATCTCAACGCTGCGGACGCCAGGCCCTACCGCGTCGACATGCCCCCAGCCTTCGTGTCCCAGGCCACCCGGTTCGGTCGGGAAAGTCATCCATTCGGGGCCGGCCCAAGGACCGAGGTTGGACGCGCAGACGCCGCATCCTTCCAGCCTGATCCTGACCTGACGGGGACCGGGCTCCGGCAAAGGCCGCGCCTCCACCGCAATCCTGCCCGGGCCGGTGATGATGGCGGCCTTCATCTCCTTCAGCCGCGGCATCGTCGTGCTATCCATGCCAGATTTCTCCTCTTCGGAACGCGTGACACGGCGGTGGAACTGGAAACGGGCAGCAGAGTTCCGGAAGAAGTTGAAGAAGATGAAGTCATAGAAGATGAAGCTGCTTCAGCGGTCCGCTTGCCGCTCGATCTCTTCCATGACCACTTCCGGCGGTACGTTCTGCTTCATCTCCTCGATTTCATGCGGTTCGACCTCGGTTTCGATGCCGAGCCTGTCGGCGATTGCCGAAACCATCGCGATCAGTTTCGTCGTCTCATGTTCGTTGAGAAGCGAGATCTGGAGGCTGAGGTCCGCGCGTTTGTCGTCTTCCAGCGCCATGCGGTTCTGGCTGATCAGCACGAAGGTCGAGATGAAGATCGCCTCCACCGAAGCCACCATGGCAAGGATCACGAGCGACGGGTCGAAGGCCGGCATCACCGGCAGCCATCCGACGTTGACGAGGATCCAGAGACCGAAGACCAGCGCATGCAGGTAAACGAAGGGCATGCTGCCGGCAAAGTTGGTCATCGATTGCGCAATGCGCTCCTGCCGCGACATCGTCTTCTGGTCTGCGGCCCGGCGCTGGATCAGCGCGTTGATATTGCGGTCGAGAACGGCGGAGACCGCCTGGCCCTTCCGGGTGACATCGGTGGCCCGGGTCTTTTCTTTTTCCTGATCGGTCACATCTCTATCCCGTCATGGCGCGTCCATTTTTCTCCTAACCGGAGACTCCGCGCGCGGTTCCGGCCGCTGGGGATGATGTCATTGATGAAGTCATAGATGACAAAGATGTCATTGATGAAGGAACTTTCGTTCCCGACTGCTGTTCGGCGACCATCGAAATCCATGTTCCATGCATTTAGGACATCCGATGGCAACGATTCTTGTAACTGGTGGTTGCGGCTTTATCGGCCGTCATGTGACTGAAGAACTTCTGGAAAATGGCTACGACGTACGCATTCTCGATGCGCTGATCGATCAGGTTCACGGCGACGCGGAAGCGTCCGTGCCCGATGCGGCGGAAGTCTTCCGCGGCGACGTCAGAGACAAATCGGCAGTCGAAAAAGCACTAGAGGGCGTAGACGGCGTCATCCATCTCGCTGCCGAGGTCGGGGTCGGCCAGTCGATGTACGAGATCGCCCGTTACGTCGGTGGAAACGACCTCGGTACGGCGGTCCTCCTCGAAGCCATGATCGGCAGGCCCATCAGGAGGATCGTGGTGGCCTCGTCCATGAGCGTCTATGGCGAGGGGCGTTACCGGACAGCCGATGGAGACCAGCTCGGCTTCATCCGGCGGAAGCCGGAGCGGATCAGGATCGGTCAGTGGGATCCCCTCTCTCCCGATGGAAGGGCGCTGATACCGATCGCCACGGACGAGGAAAAGCCGGTCGACCTCGCCTCGATCTATGCGCTGACGAAATATGCGCAGGAAAAGCAGGTGCTTATTTTCGGCGAGGCCTATGGGGTCGAGGCGGTGGCACTGCGGCTGTTCAACGTCTTCGGCGCCGGGCAAGCGCTTTCCAACCCCTATACCGGCGTGCTCGCCAATTTTGCGTCCCGGCTCGCGAACGGCCAACCGCCGATGATCTTCGAGGACGGCCAGCAGCGCCGCGATTTCGTCCATGTGCGCGATGTGGCCCGGGCATTCAGGCTGGCGCTCGAAAAGCCGAACGCCCCCGGCCATGTCATCAATATCGGCAGCGGTCAGGCCTACACGATCGAGGAGGTGGCAACCTTGCTTGCGGAGGCGATGGGCGTTCCGGACATCGCCCCCGACATCATGAACAAGGCCCGTTCCGGCGATATCCGCAACTGCTTTGCCGATATCTCCAAGGCTCGCGAACTCCTGGGCTTCGAGCCCGGATATCGGCTGGAGAACTCGCTGGCGCCGTTCGCCGAATGGGTCCGCAGCACGGGCGCCGTCGATCGCGGTGCCGAAATGAAGCGGCAACTCGAAGAGCGGGGGCTTGTATCATGAACCCAACCGTCCCGTTCCCCGCAGACCCTGTCCGTCGCAAGTCCTATGGTTTCGTCGAGTGGTTCCGCCCGGGCGAGTTCGATCGGACCGAGCAGTTGCTGCCCAACATCCTCGCAAGCGGTGCCGGCTATCTGCGCACCCATCTCTCTTGGGCGGAATATCTTGCACCCGGTGGCGAAGAGTGGTTCGACTGGCTGATCCCGCGCCTCGGCAGCCAGATCGATCTTCTGCCCTGCATCCACTACACGCCGCCGTCGATATCGCGCACCGGTCGGTCCTCCGGTGCGCCGCGCGATCTCAAATCCTATGCGGATTTCGTCGATCACGTGCTGACCCGCTACGGCCGGCATTTCAGTCACATCGAACTGTGGAACGAGCCCAACAATCTGCTGGACTGGGATTGGCGCGACGACGGCGACTTCCTGCTGTTCTGCGAAATGGTGGGCGGGGCGGCCTACTGGGCAAAACATCGGGGCTGGAAGCCGGTGCTGGGCGGCCCGTGCCCCTTCGATCCCTATTGGCTGAACCTCATGGGAGAACGTGGCGTTCTGAATGTCGTGGAAGCCGTCGGTTTCCATGGCTTTCCAGGCACCTGGGACAGCGAGACCGGCACCTGGGGCGGCTGGGACATGCATCTCGGCGAGATGCGCAAAATCCTCGACCGCTATAATGCAAATGCCGAAGTCTGGATCACCGAAACGGGTTATTCCACCTGGCGCAGCGACGAGATGGAGCAGGCCCGGCGTTTCGTAAAGGCGCTCTCCGTTCCCGCCGATCGCATGTACTGGTATTCGTGGTGCGACGTGCCGCCGGACGTGCCGGTGCAGGAGGGGCTGTGGTTCGATCCGCGGCATTATCATCTCGGCGCGGTCACCCATGACTATCAGCCGAAACTGCTTGCCCGACTGCTGATGGAAGGCGGCGTCTCGCGTCTTGAGGACGTGACGCAACTTGCGGCTCCGAACCTTTCGGCCGGTGCGGCGCCCGTCGTGGTCACCGGAGGCAGCGGCTTCGTCGGTTCCAACCTCGCCGACAGTTTTCTGCAGGAAGGCGAGGATGTGGTGATCCTCGACAATCTCAGCCGGCCGGGCGTCGATCAGAACCTTGCCTGGCTGACCGAGCGCCATGGCAAGCGGGTCCACCCGGTGCTTACAGACGTGCGGGACCTGCGCAGCATCGAGGCGGCCTTCAGCGACGCCAAGGCGGTCTTTCATTTCGCGGCGCAGACTGCGGTCACCACGAGCCTTGCGCATCCGATCGACGACTTCGAGGCGAATGCGCGGGGCACGGTCAACGTGCTGGAAGCCGTGCGAAAGGCCGGAAAGAACGCCCCGGTGATCTTCGCCAGCACCAACAAGGTCTATGGAGCGCTTGAAGATCTGAAGATGCTGGAGGTGGAGGACCGCTACATCCCGGCGCATGAAAGCGTGCGGTCACACGGCATCGGCGAGGACAGACCGCTCGATTTCTGCACGCCCTACGGCTGCTCGAAGGGCGTTGCCGACCAATATGTGCTCGACTACGCCAAGTCCTATTCGATCCCGACCGCGGTTCTGCGCATGAGCTGCATCTACGGGCCGCGACAGTTCGGAACCGAGGATCAAGGGTGGGTGGCGCATTTCCTGATCCGCGCCCTGTCGGGCGAGCCGATCTCCATCTATGGCAATGGCAAGCAGGTGCGCGACATCCTGCATGTCGATGATGCCGTCCAGGCCTACCGGGCGGTGCTTTCCAACATCGCTGAGGTCAAGGGCGAAGTCTTCAATCTCGGCGGCGGACCGCTGAACGCCGTCAGCATTCTGGCCGTCCTCGAAGAGATCGAGAAGCTCGCCGGGCATCCGCTGGAAACCGGCTTCGGCGACTGGCGCGCCGGTGACCAGTATTATTTCGTCGCGGACACGCGAAAGCTCGAACGCCAGCTCGGCTGGCAGGCACGGGTGCGCTGGCAGAGCGGCCTGCGGCACCTGGGCGAATGGCTGGCCGACAACCGCTTCGGCGGTCGCCCGCGTCTTCGGCAGAAGCAGAAGGTGCGGGCATGACGGGGCGTGACAATCTGGTCAGGAGCCGTCGGTTGCTGATGACGCTCGACGCCGTCGGCGGCGTCTGGCGATACGCGCTCGACCTCGCTTCGGGTCTGCGATCGAACGGGGTCGACGTCGTCTTCGCCGGTCTGGGACCTAAACCATCGGTCGAGCAAACACGCGAGGCAGAGGCCCTTGGAAAGCTGGTCTGGTTCGACGCCCCACTCGATTGGATGGCCGCAGACGAGGCGGCACTGAGACCTGTTCCGGACCTCATCGCCAATCTTGCGGAGCGGGAAGGCATTGACCTCGTCCATCTCAATCTCCCATCCCAGGCCGCGGGACTGGCGATCGAGATACCGGTGGTGGTCGTCTCTCATTCCTGCGTCGTCACCTGGTTTGCCGCCGTTCGCGGCCACGCGGTGCCCGATGACTGGCAGTGGCAGTTTCGCCTCAACCGGCAAGGGTTCGATCGTGCGGACGTGGTGCTTTCGCCGAGCGGCAGCCATGCGGTGTCATTGCAAAAGGCTTACGGGCCGATTTCCGGGCTGCAGGTCGTCAGGAATGCAAGCCTGGTCGAGCATCCGCGAGGCCCGAAAGAGGATTTCGTCTTTGCTGCCGGCCGCTGGTGGGACGACGGAAAGAACGGCGCTGTGCTGGATGCCGCAGCCAAGCACGTCGACTGGCCGGTGGTCACAGCGGGCGCGAACCGCGGGCCGACCGGGCAATATCTGCCGCTCGAAAATGTCCAATGGCGGGACGAGCTTTCCCACGACGAAACCATGATGCTGATGGGTCGCGCCGCAATCGTCGCATCGCCTTCCGTCTATGAACCGTTCGGACTGGCGGCATTGGAAGCGGCCCGCAGCCGAAGCGCCTTGGTGCTGGCCGATATCCCGACCTACCGGGAGCTCTGGGATCGCGCGGCCCTGTTTGCCGATCCTCACGACCCGCAGGCATTCGCCCGGACTATCAACCGCCTTTCCCGGGATACGCGGTTGCGGGAAGAACTGGCAGAAGCAGCACTTTCCCGGGCTCGTCACTACACGCCGGAGGCGCAGGTCGCAGCGGTCATGCAGATTTATGACCGGCTCCTGCCGGCGAACCACCACGCACGCACCGCAGCGGAGTGATCATGAAGTTCATTTTTTACACCCATTCCCTGATTTCCGACTGGAATCACGGAAACGCCCATTTTCTTCGAGGCGTCATGCGCGACCTGATCCGCCGCGGCCATGAGGCATTTGCGCTGGAGCCCCAGGATTCCTGGAGCCGTGCCAACCTCCTGAAGGAGCAGGGGCCTGTCGCCGTCCAGAAGTTCCGGGAGACATTTCCCGAGCTCACGGCGCAGATCTATGACGGCGATTTCGACCACGAGGCCGCGATCGCCGACGCCGATGTGATCGTTGTCCACGAATGGACCGAGCCGGAGCTTGTTGAACGGATCGGAAGGATCCGGCGCAACGGCGGCAGGTTCACGCTGATCTTCCACGATACGCATCACCGCGCCGTTTCGGCCGAAAGCGATATCGCCGGTTTGCGGCTTGCCGACTACGACGCGGTTCTGGCTTTTGGCGAGACGCTGCGGCAGCGTTATCTCAAGGCGGGCTGGGGCAGGGCCGTCTTCGCCTGGCACGAGGCTGCAGACGACACGCTGTTCCATCCGCGGCCGGAAATCGCCAGGACGGGCGACCTCACCTGGATCGGCAATTGGGGTGATGACGAACGGTCCGCGGAGATCATGGAGTTTCTGGTTCGTCCCGCCAAGGCGCTGAAACTCGACGCGACGGTGCGCGGAGTCCGTTATCCGGAACACGCGCTGGAAGAACTCGGCCAGGCCGGGATCGCCTATGGCGGCTGGATTGCCAATGCCGAGGCACCGCTCGCTTTCGCACGGCATAAAGCGACCGTCCATATTCCGCGACGGCCCTATGTCGAAAACCTGCCGGGCATTCCGACGATCCGTGTCTTCGAGGCACTTGCCTGTGGCATTCCCCTGATCTCGGCGCCCTGGAACGATGTCGAAAACCTCTTTCAACCGGAGACCGATTACCTGGTCGCCCGCAATGGCGAGCAGATGACGCGTCTGCTGCGCGATGTTCTGTCCGATCCGGATCTCTCGGAATCCCTGACCGCCTCCGGCCTGGCAACCATCCGCGCCCGCCACACCTGCCGCCACCGCGTCGATGAACTGCTCTTCATCCTCAGCCAATGCGGCACCGAACGGGTTACCGGCAAACTGGCAGCAAGGGAGGCCGCCGAATGAAGATCGCCTTTTACGGGTCGAGCCTCGTCTCCGCCTACTGGAACGGCGCCGCCACCTATTACCGCGGCCTGCTGCGGGCCTTGGCGCAAAAAGGCTACGACATCACCTTTTACGAGCCGGATGTCTACGACCGCCAGAAGAACCGCGATATCGAGCCGCCGGACTGGTGCAGGGTCGTCGTCTACGAGGGCACCGTCGACGCGTTGAAGGCCGTTACGGTAAGGGCAGCGGAGGCCGATATCGTCGTCAAGGCGAGCGGGGTCGGTTTTGAAGACGACCTCCTGCTCGAAGAGGTGCTTCGCAACGCCCGGCCGACGGCACTGAAGATCTTCTGGGACGTGGACGCGCCGGCGACGCTTGCCGAACTGCGGGCCGCGCCCGGCCATCCGCTTCGCCAGGCTCTCAGCAAGATCGACCTCGTCCTGACCTATGGCGGCGGCGACCCGGTCGTCAACGCCTATCGTGCTCTCGGGGCGGCCAACTGCGTTCCGGTCTACAATGCGCTCGATCCTGAAACTCATCATCCGGTGCCGGCACAGCCGCGTTTCAACACCGATCTCGGTTTTCTTGGCAATCGTCTGCCGGACCGCGAGGCGCGCGTCGAACAGTTCTTTTTGGAACCTGCCGCACGATTGCCCCGGCAGACGTTTCTGCTCGGCGGTTCCGGCTGGCAGGACAAGCCGATGACCGACAATGTGCGCTCCATCGGCCACGTCTCCACCCGCGATCACAACGCCTTCAACGCGACGCCGAAGGCCGTCCTGAACATTTCCCGCGCCAGCATGGCGGAAAACGGCTTTTCGCCGGCGACGCGGGTGTTCGAGGCGGCCGGCGCCGAAGCGTGCCTGATCACCGATTATTGGGAAGGCATCGACCTCTTTCTCAAACCCGACGAGGAGGTTCTGGTCGCCCGCGACGGTCAGGACGTGGCCGAAATCCTTTCGAGCCTGACGCCGGAGAGGGCAAAGGCGATCGGAAAGAGGGCTTTGGCGCGGGTGCTTTCCGAACACACCTATTCCCATCGCGCAGGCGAGGTGGATGCGGTTTTCCGGGCCCATGCCAGCGCCCGTATGGAGGCTGCTGAATGACGAAGCGGCTCGACATCGTTTTCCTCGGCCTGTCGCTGTCTTCCTCTTGGGGCAACGGCCACGCCACGACCTTCCGGGCGCTGATCCGGGGGCTGAAGGCTGCGGGGCACCGCGTGCTGTTCCTGGAGCGCGATGTTCCCTGGTATGCGAACCAGCGCGACCTGGCCGAACCCGATTTCTGCGAACTCGCCTACTATTCCGACGTCGGCGAGATGATCGAGGCCTATGCCGGCCGCATCCAGCGCGCCGACGCCGTCGTCATCGGCTCCTATGTGCCGGAGGGCGTGAGCGTCATCGATGCGGTGGCGGACCTTCAGCCGAGACGTTTGTGCTTCTACGATATCGACACGCCGGTGACGCTTGCCAAGCTCGAAAGGGTGGACGAGGAATATCTGGCTCTCCGGCAGATCCCGCTCTTCGACACCTATTTTTCCTTCTCGGGCGGCGAGGTCCTGACGCGGCTGGAGCGGCGTTTCGAAGCAAAGAAAGCGGAGGCCCTTTATTGTTCGGTCGATGCGGGCCGGTACCGAAATACCGGTGAAACTTTCCGGTGGGATCTTGGTTATCTCGGCACATTCAGTGCCGACCGCCAGCCGACGCTCGAAAGGCTGCTGATCGAACCGGCAAGGCGGTTGCCGCACTTACGCTTCGTGGTGGCCGGCCCGCAATATCCCGAGGACATCGACTGGCCTGCCAACGTGCAGCGCATCGAGCATCTGCCGCCGAGCGAGCATGCCGGCTTCTACAGCCGGCAGCGATTTACCCTGAACGTCACGCGGGCCGACATGATCGCAGCCGGTTGGTCGCCAAGCGTTCGCCTGTTCGAAGCCGCCGCCTGTGGCACGCCGATCATCAGCGACTTCTGGCGCGGCCTCGACGAGCTTCTCCCCGATGGAGAGGCCCTCGTTGTCGCAAGGCAGCCGGAGGACGTGGTGAAGGCGCTGACCGAGATCGGCGAGGACGCTCGCAGATCTCTGGCGGAGGCCGCCAAGGCTCGTGTCCTGAAAGACCATACCGGCCTTGCCCGCGCCCGCCAACTCGCCGCCGCCCTCGAAGACCTACCCGAACAATCCGCCCGCACCGAACCGATGATCCAATCCCTGTCAGCCTAAGGAGTGCCTCAATGCTTCAAAGAACCCGAAACGGTAAAAGCAGAACCGTTCTTGTTGCCGGAGGGGCCGGCTTCGTGGGCTCGCATCTTTGCGATGCCCTGCTTGCCCGCGGTCATCGGGTGATTTGCGTGGACAGCTATATTACCGGTTCCAAGGACAATGTCCGTCCGCTGCTGAACCATCCGGAATTCCGGCTGATCGAGGCGGATATCTGCGAGTTCGACCGCATCGACGAGCCGCTGGACCAGGTCTACAACCTCGCCTGCGCCGCGTCTCCGCCGCAATATCAGGCCGATCCCGTCCACACGATGATGACCTGCGTCACCGGCACCGGCAATCTCCTGTCGCTTGCCGAGCAGCACGGCGCCAGCTTCCTGCAGGCCTCGACGAGCGAGGTCTATGGCGACCCGGCCGAGCATCCGCAGCGCGAGGACTACCGCGGCAACGTCAACTGCATCGGCCCGCGCGCCTGCTACGACGAAGGCAAGCGCGCGGCGGAGTCCCTCTGCTTCGACATGCTGCGGAGCGGACGGGTGGATGCCCGGGTGGCGCGCATCTTCAACACCTACGGCCCGCGCATGCAGCCGAATGACGGCCGGATTATCTCCAATCTTCTGGTCCAGGCGATTTCCGGCAAGCCGCTGACGATCTATGGCACCGGCGAACAGACGCGCTCCTTCTGCTTCGTCAGCGATCTCGTCGCCGGCCTGATGGCGCTGATGGATGTCGATCCCAATCCGCAAGGGCCTGTCAACCTCGGCAATCCCGGCGAGTTCACCATCAACGAACTCGCCGCCCTGGTGCTCGCCATGGTGCCGACGGTTTCGAAAATGGTCCGCAAGCCGCTTCCGCAGGACGATCCCCAGCGGCGCCGGCCGGATATTTCGCGGGCGCGGGAACTGCTCGGCTGGGAGCCGAAGGTGCCGCTGCGGGAGGGATTGCGCCACACGGCGGACTGGTTCATCGCGACGGTCGGGAGCGATGCGGAGAGGAAGCCGCGCCGTGGCACTGTCCAGACCCAGCCGGTCTCTCCCGATATGGGCATGAGGGTCTGACGATGGATGCGGGAAGAGGGAGAACGCGCGAGGACCTGCAACGGCGGATCGCCGAGCTCGGGCCGTGGTTCCACAACATGGAGATCGGCGGCGTGCAGACGGCGCCGGATCATTTCCTCGGCGATTATCCGGCCTTCAAGTGGCACGGTTTCCAGCATGTCATTCCCGACGACCTCGAAGGCCGCAGCGTCCTCGATATCGGTTGCAATGCCGGTTTCTATTCCCTGGAGATGAAGCGGCGGCATGCCGGGCGCGTCGTCGGTATCGATTCCGATCCGCGCTATCTCGCCCAGGCGCGGTTTGCTGCCGAACAATCCGGCCTCGACATCGAGTTCAGGCAGATGTCAGTCTATGACGTCGGCCAGTTCCGCGAAAAGTTCGACCTCGTGATCTTCATGGGAGTGCTCTATCATCTGCGCCATCCGCTGCTGGCGCTCGACCTTCTCCACGAGCACGTGGTCGCCGACCGGATGCTCTTCCAATGCCTGCAGCGCGGCGACGAACGGGCTCCGAATCTCCAGGAGAATTACGAGTTTTCCGAATGGGCGGTCTTCGACCGGCCGGATTACCCAAAGCTGTTTTTCGTCGAGGAGCGTTACGCCGCGGATCCGACCAACTGGTTCATTCCCAACAAGGCGGCGATGGACGCGATGCTGCGCAGTTCCGGCTTCACGATCGAGGCCAATCCCGAGCGCGAGGTCTATCTCTGCCGGCGCGGCGAGCGGCACTACATGGTTGAACCGCCGCCCCGGATTTCTGCCGCAGATCCCGGACCGCTCTGAAATTGACCGCGATGGGGTCGATGGAGTAGGGAAAGCCGAAGCGGCATCCCTGCACGTGCAGGTTGGCGATAGCGTCGATGGTCTTCGCCGTCACGCCGATGACCGGCTGGACGACAACGAAAGCACGTTGGTCGCAGACATCAAGCCACCGTTAGCTGTAAACCCAGATTGTTGGTTCTTCGAAGCGCGACAGCCGCCCGCCATTGTCAGCCGGCGATTTGCAGTTCAACCACCGACTTGTCGAGGATCGACCAGACCTTCACAATCTTCGAACCCTCGAACTCATAGGTGACGTGCTCCGCGAACGAGATCGTGCGGCCGTTGACGAGCAAGCCGAGGAATACTCCTCGTGGTGAACATCTGAATTCCAGGCGGGCCGCGATCATCGGCGGCTCGCAGACCACGAGCGACGCGCTAAAATATAGGTCGGGAATGTCCTCATAATCCTTGATCAGCATCTCGCAATAGCCTTTCAGTCCGAAAGCGCGGCCATTGTGTACGGCGTCGTCGCGGACGAACTCTCCAAGTTCGCTCCATGCCTGCCGATTGAGGCATTCCAGATAACGGAGGTAGGTCTCCCGCAAAGCCGCCGGGCCAGTGTCCTCATTAGTCATTTTGCTTCGCCTTCCAATCCTCGAACCAGCCTGGATACGGAGTGTTCTTCGCCAAGTGCCGATTGAAGTCCGGAGCGCCGTCCGACCACCACACGGAGCCACGATCGCGCAGAGCTACCTTTGCCTGTTCAACCCGCATTCTGACGACGTTGCCGCCGTACCACAACCGGCCGCCGGCGCGTGTTGTTACGCAAACGGTGACCGTTGCGTACTGGAAAATCTCTCCGGCTCCGTCGCTAATCAATTCTCGAATTCGCAGTTCGAGATGCGATCCACTGTTAGCTGGAGGAAAACGCGTGAGCGCAGCATCGTCAGGATTTCCCCATATGTTAAGCTTCGCGGTCCTGCTCACCACGGTAACCCTGCTCGGGGTCGGTATCGCACTATACAAGCACGTGATCCCAGGTGAATACTCACCCGTCAACAAGACCTTCAGCCGCAAGCCCCGAGTGGGATCGGTGACAAGGCGTGACCGCCAGCTCGCCGAGGCCGACGCTGCTTGACTTGCGGGGGGAGTCGGGGCATTGAAGGACAACCGTTTCGGTCGGCGTTTTGAGAGCGGATTTACCGCCACCGAGCCGCCACCGAAACAACGGAAATACACGGGAACGAACGGGGATCAACCGACGTTTCCAGAACGTTGGAATGGAGTGTAGCGTCACTTGGAGCGTACTGGTCGCTGGTTTGGGACCAGAGGGTCGGGAGTTCGAATATCTCCACTCCGACCACGCTTTTAGGTGAAGCTCCTTATTCGTTCCATTCCATGGAGCGTTACAGGAATGACCGCCAAGATCTATCGTCCCGCAAAGACCGCCATGCAGTCCGGCAAGGCCAAGACCCATCTCTGGGTGCTGGAATTCGACCAGGAACAGCCGCGCCGCATCGATCCGATCCTTGGCTACACATCCTCCGGCGACATGAAGCAGCAGGTTCGGCTGACGTTCGAAAGCCAGGAACAGGCGGAAGCCTATGCCAAGCGCGAAGGCATCGAATACCGGGTCATCTCCCCGAAGGATCCGAATCGCCAGATCGTTTCCTACACCGACAATTTCCGCTTCAGCCGCACCCAGCCCTGGACGCATTGATTTTTGAGCCGCTCGGGCTTTCCCGGGCGCCGCTGCCGAGATCGGCCCCTTAGCTCAACTGGATAGAGCAGCTGCCTTCTAAGCAGCAGGTCGCAGGTTCGAGTCCTGCAGGGGTCGCCAACTCTTTCAGGGACTTGCGGCGCGCGTGCTTGTGTTGTCGCAATCCCGGGGGCGGCGGGGAATTCCACCAGCCGCCGGGAGATTGACAAAAAGTCGGCGCAAAATCAATAGCATACGCTACTACCAAATGGGCAGCGTTGCCTCATCCTTTTTGAGGAAGGGTATCATCTGCCTACGAAGCGTGCGGTCGCTAGTGAAACTGCCAAGGAAACGTACGGTTTTGACCCAGGACAAGGCTAGCCACGCCAACCGCTGGGCAGCAATTTGGGCAGCATCCGAGTTTTTTTTCGCTGGTGACGGTTGGGAGCTGGAGGAAAGCCTAAAAGATCAGCCCTGTCTCTCCGAAAGACCGGAAAATTCTACGACAGCTTTGCGGGCATGACCAGCCGCTTGATTGCTCGACAGACTTTAAATGACTTTGATGTGCAGCGAGCTCCGGTCAGAACGCCAACGGACCCCAGCACCGACGAGTTCGTTTCGTTTATCATTTTCGGCGATAAACTGAACGCCGTTGGCCTCGAGCACCTGCCGCAACTTGCCACTGGTATATGCGGTCAGTGGTCTCTTATTACGTTCAAAGTCGCTGAGTGATTTTTGCGAGACACGCGAGCGGCAGGCCAGCTCGAGCTGGCTCCAGCCGATGAGCCCCCGGGCTGCCCGTATGAGGTCCGCAGTTAACAACGTCGCCATTCACTGTGAACCTCCACAATCTGGAATTTCCGTGCGCATTGTTCCTAGCTCCGAGAATGCTGCTTAGTAGGAAATCCGACGGTGGAGGAGCTACCCGCTATCTACCCCTCCGATGCGGGGTGGTGTGAGCTGCGGCAAAAGGTTGCGCGTGCAGCTGTTAGATTATTTTGATGCCATCGTTGGGATTAGACGGCCTGAACCTGAGCCCGAGCCCGTCGAGGTGATTCGTCATCGAATTGCTCGCAATGAACTCAATGCCTCCTTGCTTGAAAGCCTCGTAGAGCTTCTGCCTCACCACTGGCGTGGCTGTACCACCTTTGGATTCGAAACGAGAAACTGAGCGAAGGCCCACCCCAGCCTTTTCGCTAAGGTCCTCCTGACTCCAATCAAGGAGTCCGCGCGCGGCCTTGCTCAATTGAGGGGTCAGAATGGTCGACATGTCTACTGAAGACCGGTTTTACCGGGGTCTGTCAAATAGGGCGATTAAGCCGCCAAAAATGACTTGAAATACGCCGATAATGGCGTATAATACGCCGAAGAATTCAAGACGCGAATCGCCATGTTGGACGAACCCGGAGGTTAAGGTGCATCGAAATTCGAAGGGGAACGAAGGACCATCGCGCTCGGAGGATGCCTCCTCCGAAGCCTGGTTCGGCATGTCTCAGAGCGATCTAGTGTCGCATCTCAGGCTTCTGGCAAATGACTTGGAGCGAGGTAGCCCAAGTGTATGCGAGAATGTAGTCGCAGTAGAGGAGTGGGCTCTGGCCCGTCGCGCGGTACCCTGCCTGATCGGGTTTTCGCAGGGCCATCCCAAAGTGGCCAATGGTGCCCCGCTCTTCTCAAGCGAGTTGTTCTTCCTCGATACTGATCGCGGTCTCGCAAGAACCTTTTCGCGCTGGTACAGCCTCGGCGACCGCGCCGACCCTGAGTTCTGGAACGCGAGAGTCTCGAGATGGTGAGTGTGTAGCGGGGTGACGAAGAGCGCCTTCATCGCGCACCCAGATAGCTACGTTTTCAAGCTGGCGTATTCGTGTTCCTGGCTACTGGAGCTCGGACGTGTCTCGCTATGACCGCAGAAAGTTCGGTTGGGATTCTTAATGTCTGACTACAAAAATCTAAAAGGGCGGCGACATGTCTGGAAGATCGGCCAAGGCATGCAAACGGACCTGGCGCTTCCGACTTTTCTGGCCTATTGCGGCATCGTGTCGGCGCTGCGGCACGTGGCGCGACCCAAGGCAGTCTTCAGGGCGATATTGCGGGTGGAAAATGCCGATGCGCTTGGCTGCTTCGAGCAGGCCGCTAAGTTGTTCCTGCGCACCTTGGTCAACGACCGGCTGGACTACGAGCGGGGCATGGTGGGGGTGGTGCAGAGCCCGGCAAAAGGAGACCGAGCCGAATACGACGTCCTTTGGAAGGCTACCCAGAAGAGCCAGGTCATCCTGCTCTGCGAGAGTGAACTTCAGTTCGACAAGGAAACGGACCTCTATGTCGATCTGGATATCGTCCTGCCGAGACCCACTGAACGGCAGCTAAAAGCGGGTTTCAAGAGGGCCGGTCAGCCTCTGGCGAATGACGATCTTTACCGACTTCTGTCCGCCCCATGGTCGAGCCTAAGATTGGCGTTTCCCGTTGACCGTCCCCTTTATGCTGGTTTGAGGCGTCTTCGCCAAACTCAGGCGAAGGAAACGTCGCTCAGACATTCGGCTCGAGAACCCGGTTCTAAGCTCGACGAGATGAAAGGATTCGGAGAAGCGGCCGAATGGGGAACACAACTTGCACAAGACCTAGCGGACTACTCGAAAGGCAGCATCGCCTGGAATGAGGTGGATGGCGGGGTCTTGATTTCGGGAGCGCCTGGCACCGGCAAGACTCTGTTCGCGGAAGTGCTGGCCCGAACCTGCGGGGTGCCTATGATTGTTGCTTCGTCCGCACAGTGGCAAGCTAAAGGATATCTCAATGACTTCCTCAAGGCGATGCGGAGTTCCTTCGCCGAGGCCCGATCCAAAGCACCTTGTATCCTGTTTATCGATGAGGTCGACTCGTTCGGAGACCGCTCGGTCCAAGGCCACAACGGTGACTACAATAGACAAGCCATCAACGGCTTCCTTGAACTCCTCGATGGATATGAGCGGAGAACCGGGGTCGTCGTGGTCGCGGCCACGAACAATCCCGGTCATCTCGATCCGGCTATCAGGAGGGCCGGTCGCCTTGGCCGTCATCTAGTCATACCGCTGCCAGACGGAGAAGCGCGCCTTCATATTCTGAAGCATCACTCCGGGCTCGAGGTTCCTATCGAAGATATGGAGAGGTTTCTTCGAGCGACGCACGGCTTTTCCGGGGCCGACCTCGAGCAGCTCGTACGAGACGCGAAGCGGCGGGCGCGCCGACATGCGGCTCAGCTTTCAATCAAAGACGTGTTGAGCTTTATCCCGCCGTTGGTCTCACTTCCGCACGATTTTCTGAGGCGGACCGCGTTCCACGAAGCCGGACATGCGATCGTAGGCCTTGAAGTCGGTGTCGGGGAGCTGACAGCGGTGCAGATCATGGATGAGATCGTTCCGGGAGGCTATAACGCCATAGGGGCGGCGCATTTCGAGGTATCGGACTTCGAGCGAAAGACACGCGACTACTATCTGCGGTATCTGACGATGCTCCTCGCCGGGATTGCCGCGGAGTCTCTTGTCCTTGATGACTTCGCGGACGGTTCTACCGGTGGGCCGAAGTCAGACTTGGCAAGGGCAACTGAGCTCGGCACGAGGATAGAAGCGTGTTTCGGAATGGGCGACACGCTAGCGGTGGAAATCGTCGACCAGGAGGACCTCCCGCATTTACGCGCGCGGCGACCGGAATTGCGGGAGGCGGTCAAACGTCTCCTAGCCGAGCAGTTCGATCGGGCTACCGATATTCTGGAGGACAACAGACGTGCGCTCACCGACGTAACTGATCAGCTAATGATACTGAGACAAATGAGCGGGTCATCCATCCGCATGTCTATCGAGAAACATCGCAGAAAGGGGGTAAGCCTGGTGAAGCATCCCAAGACGTCGAATTTCCACCCGAGCGCCGCGGCTACGTGATCACGAAGCGGTGCCGAGTTCCACTAGCCGGTTCCTGTCGCGGGCCAGCGTCCGCAGCATCGAGTCCAGTTCCCGCGTGACCAGTGCAATGGAGAAGTACTGCTGTCGGGCCAGGCGCTCCTGTCCCGCGCTGTCCGGATCGAAGTCGTGAGTTTGTGCGGCGGCAAGACGTGCCTCAGCCTCAGCGCTCAGGACTTCAAGCTTCGCTTGGACGGATCGGAATCCCGTTGTTGCCTGCGAGAATTGAGCATCCAGGTCTTGATACAGCTTTGCGAGGTTTTCCATGAGGTCTTCCTTTTCGAGATCATGAAAAGGGTCGCCGGCAAAAGCAGACCGGTCAAGCCTTTTGCGAACATCCTCACGTCAAGCCGCAATTGCGGCATCGACCGTCTGCTCTCAAGAAAAAGCTCCAGATATAGATGAAAGCCGTAGTCTTTTCCGATCTCCACCTAGACCATTCCGGGGAACCAGACTTCGCGCCCGATGTGGCCGAGGACGTCGATGTCGTTATCGTGGCCGGAGATGTCACCGCGCCGGTCGCTTCAAGCTGTCGTTGGGCGTGGAGGAGCTATGCCCGTCACGGCGTGCCCGTCGTGATGGTCGCCGGAAATCACGAACACTACCGGCATGGGTACGAAGAGAGCATAGCCGACGTTCCTGACCTGCCGCACGTTCATATGCTCGAAAACAGAAGTGTCGTGATAGCTGGTGTCCGTTTCCTCGGAGCGACGCTCTGGACCGACTTCGAGCTCTATGGAAACCAGGAAGCGGCGATGAGCGCGGCAAGTTTTGGCATGAACGACTACCGATTCATCACGTCGCGCGACGCACAGGGACGTCCTCGAAGATTTACCCCGGAGATCACCCTCGGCCTTCATCGTGGCAGCCGCGCCTGGCTGGAACAGACGCTAGCCTTGCCATTTGAAGGGCCGACGATCGTCGTCACGCATACCGCGCCACATGAGATGTCCGTACCGGAAGAGTTCAGAGGCGATCCACTGACGCCCGCCTTCTGCTCCAATCTCTCGGAGGTGATCGAAAGGTTCGAGCCTGCGTTCTGGATACACGGGCATACCCATAGCTCCTTCGACTACGTCGTTCCGGGCACGCAGACGCGTGTGATCTGTAACCCACGCGGGTACGTCAGGACTGGGTTTAACAGAAGTTCGGTAGAGAACATGATGTTCATTCCGGGCAAGACGTTCATTGTCCCGGTTTGAAGCTCCGGGAGCCAACACCGTAGCGGCCGACATCGGCATCGGACTGCTTGATCGTCTGCTGTCGTCAAAGAAGCCGTCGCGGAGGTGAGTTACCTTCCCTTGCTGAGCCTGCGTACGAGAGGACCCGCATCCTCGTGAAGGGCCATATGGGGAGGTAGGCCTCGGTTCTTTTCAGGTCCTGATCACCCAGAGCCGTTGAAGCCTTCGCGGCCGGTCACCGGCGTGCCCGTATCTCATCTTCCGCCTAAGCTCCCGCCGTAAGGGCAGCGCTTGGAACTAGAGTTGGGGCATGTCGGCGCATTTCCAGTTCGATCCCGGCCTCGGAGGAATCCACATCATCCTGAGCGGCAGGGGCGAGCGTCACAAGTGGTTCGACCTCAAGACGGAGGGCTATGTCGCCGCAACAAAGGAAATGCTCGACGTCTTCGACCGCATGGCGAAGGACGCCACGGAGCGGCAGAACGAGAAGACGCGGGAGTGGTGGAAGAAACGATAGGTGTGATTAGCCAGTCTGGACCAGCCCGGGTTTGTGGATTCGGCGGCTACTCAAAAGCGGCGTTGATCGCTTTGAAGGCCTTTTCCGCGTGCTGAACGGCTTCCTTTGGGAGATCGTCTGCGGATTTCCACGTGTCGAACCGCTTCCACATTTCCGACATGACCGTCCTTTTATCGAGCCTCGGATGTCCGTACCTGGACTTCAGAACCTGTTCGATACGCTTCGTAATCATGTCTGATCCGTCTTGCGGCAGATCATCAATCTTGATCGCCAACCCGTAGGCCTTGTTTACGCAATCGACGTAAAAGGAATCGGCGAACATATCTTCGATAGCGAAGTCGGTCTTCGTCGAACCCGCAGCTTTTCCAAGCATTATTGTCCTGAACTTCTGCCCTTTGTCCTCAGCCACTTTGGGTAGGTACAGCTCCGTGATCTTGGTCTTCGCATCATTGCCCGCCTCATCGCTATCAAGCAGGACACCTGCATCCCATCCATGTCCAATGGCAAAACCGGCATACATCGGGGTCTTTTGCGCGCCATGCGCGGGCCAGAGGTAGACTCGATCCGAGAGGCCTTCCTTACCGCTTGATTTCAGAAGGCCGGACAGCTTGTTGAGGACCACGGTATCGTCGCCGCCCTCGACGATAAGCACCTGACGGTTGCCGAGGACACCGCTCTGGTCTCCCGTGAGGCCCAGACTCTGTTCGATGACGGCCATCGGCTCCTTTTGCTGACTGACGATTCCCTGGGTGATCGAAAGATGGTTGTCGCGGCTCTCCACGATACGGACACGCTCCGGATGCGCAAGATCAACCATGGATGCAAGGTGGGTGGTGTAGAGGATCGTGTTGTTCGCGGCGAGCCGATCGAAAACGGTCAACAGGTCGCGCTGGCCAGTGAAATGGAGATGGACACCAGGCTCTTCGAGCAGGAGAACGCAGTTCTTGAAATCCCCCTTCGTGGCGTGGGTGAATTTCCACGCGAACGAAACATACCAGCGAAAGCCTGTCGAACGACGATGAAGGCGCACGGGCATTCCGATATTCGCGTCTTCTGCGAAGATGTTCAGCGTCGGACCGTCGATTTCAATATTGAACTCGACCTCCTTTTGCCGCCACAGTTCTGAGAACTGCCTGGTCAGATATTTCGAGGCCGACCTCTTGTCGAAGGATCGGTTAGTTCGTCCCTCTGGCGTTGTGCCTTTCTGGATAAAGTCCTTGAGGTCGATATTCGCGAGATCGAGGATGATCAGGATCGTCTGGTCCTCGTTACTCAGCTGATGGCGTTTGCCTCCGGCATTCGTTAGGCGTTGATACAGCTGGTCGAGTTCGACCTGGGCACCTGACATTTCATAGTCGCGGATATAGACGAACTTCGGCACGTTGGTTGCGGCCCACGCGGCGATCTTCTTCTCGTCAAGCGACCCTTCTGGAAAGCCAACGACTTCATACTCGGTGTCAAAACCGTACCATTTGGCCAGATTCAGCGACACTGCAGTCGGCATAGGAGGTTCGGCGGTCGGCTCTTCTCCCTCAACGGGTGCCGCTACCGGGACACGTGCGGTCGAGAACAGGCTGGCAATTTCACTGTCCCCGAGAATGAAGCTCGCATCGCACACTCGTTGTCCCTCTGCGTCCTTCCTTCCCTCCCATCGGTCAACCGGCCAGTCTTCGTTTGGCAAGTATTCGACATCGGGAAGGATCGGGTTCAAGACGTAGAGCGCTTCGAAAAGGTTGCTCTTTCCTGCTTCGTTCTGGCCGACAAACGCCGTGATCTGGTTTGCGTCAATCCACCCGGAGTCCAGGATGTTGCGGAAATTCTGGACCCTGAAACCATCGAACTTCATGCACTAGCTCTCCCAAGAAAGGTTGTATTTCCCGACAATAGCCCGGCAGAGATGCGGGGCCAAGGCTACTCTTACGCCGCATCCGCCGAACGTTCGATGAGCGCGACATGCTCGATCTGGTGGCCCGGGATTGGTCGCTTGAACATAAGGCACGCATCAACCCCGTGCCGCTCACGCTCGGGATAGCGAAGCGCCCACAGGAACTCGGTCAGCAACTCCCGAACGAAGTTCGGAAAACGGTCGGTTCGGCGAACGTCCTCGACGGTAAAGATCGGGTGCATGGCATCCAGAGCCTCTTGCCCGGTTATCACGATTTTGACGAGCCGGGCTTTGCCGCGAGATGTCAGGATCGGCACGAGATCGTCTCGCCCAGCGTGTTCGAGAAGACGCCTATCAAACTCTGACCCCTTGAGCATGTAGTCATAGCCGACTTCCAACAGCTTCAGCGAAATGGCGGCGTGGATCTGGTTCTCGCGATACGCCAGAAAACCTTCAGCGACGGCACTGTCCACGACTTCATCCGTCAGTACATCGGCCAGTTCGGGGACCGCCGCTCGTAGCCATTCAACCCTTTTATAAAGGAGGAGCGGCTGCATTCCCGTCTGATGGAGAAGCGTTACCTCGTCGTCGGTCAGCCGGGTTCCGTGATAGACGCGAACGTGGTTGGCTTTCACCCACTCCAGCGTGGCATCGATAACAAGCTCGATGTCCTTCGCTGCTTCCAGGGTAGCAAGCGCATCTTCTTGGAAGTTGAAATCGGTGGCTACTATAACGGTCTTCAAATCATGCGGAACGAGATTGCCGAGTGCAGCTTCGAGCGAAGGCATCCAGTCGTTGGTGTCGAAGTCGATGATGATCGTCATGAGGTCCATAAGAACGAGGTTGTCAGACCGTGTATATAATGGCCGACGTCGGCAATTACCCGAGGCGATTGGCTTGTCAGCTTGAGATTATTTTCTTTCTCAACATCGGCAGGTGAATTGCGGTGGGGACCGTTTTTCCCAGTAGCCTGATCTTCGTCATCGAGATCATTCTCTGCTCGGTCCAGACGTCGGGAAGCAATGCTATCGCAGTATGCTCGGGGCCGTTGTAGACGACTTCTCCTCGTAGATTCTCGAAGTCGAATGAGAGGAACAGAAGATGGTCTGCTCGCGTGTCTACCATCCTGAAAACGGGGCCTCTGTTCGTTCCTGTCGCCTTGACCTGCACGGATCGGCCGTCTGGGGCGTGGCCGTCGATCCCGGTGCCGCCTCGCGCAGAGAGCTTCAAGCCGAACAACTCGGCCGCCACAGCCTCTCCGATGTCCCCGATAAGGTTGCCGTCTAACGTGAAGCTGAGCGCCGCCGAATGATAGTGTTCCCGGAGTCGGTTTCGGGCCAGGACAAGGTCCGTGATGATTGGAGGAAGTCCAAAGCTAAACATTTTTCATATCGTTCGACCGTGATTCCCATTTGGACTATCATCCAGAATATCCAAGTAAAAATACAGGACGAAGAACTTCAACCATTTGCAGTCACCGAAGCCTCTGCCTATCATTCCGATATGGCAAAGAACGTTACACAGAATCAGCTGGTAGGCGAGATTGGGGAAACGGCCGCAAAGCTCCAATTCCTCAAGATCGGGTTCCAGTTCGATCCGAGGTCTCGGCTCGAGGCGGGTATCGACGCCATCGTCGAAGTCATGGATCATGGAAAGCCGCTCGCCAAGATGATCGCTGTTCAGGTGAAGACCACGGCGGAAGGCAGGTACCCTGGCGAAGACGACAATGGTTTCCACTACCTGCTGAAGAAGGAAGACCTTGCCTACTGGCGCGGTAGCAACCTTCCAATCATTATTGTCCTGCATCGCCAGTCGGACGGCGCATTCTTTTGGAAGGAAATCCCTCGCGGCGAGGAGTTCCAGGATCGACGTCTAAATTTCAACAAGAGCGACGACGTTCTCGACGCAGATGCGGTCGACCGCCTTGGCGCGCTGACCGTTCCAAAAGCGGGGTTCGGATACTTCGTCCCGCCATTGGGTGGAGGCGAGGAAGCCCTTGTGAACATTCTTCCCGTCAAGTGACCTTGCCCCCAAGTTTTATCCAGTTTTGAGTTCGCTCCAGCGGTTTTGGGTTGTTGTAGTCGCGGCGGTAGCGGCGGGGTGCGGTGCGGAGCCATTCCGGCTGCGCAGCACCGCATCACGTCGCGGGTTGATTGTCTGAGCGAACTCGGCAGGTGTCATCCAGCCGAGTCCAGAGTGTGGCCGGTGATCGTTGTAATCGCTGCGCCAGTTTGAAAGCGCTGATCGAGCATGGGTCAGTGACGAGAACAGAGTTTCATTCAGGAACTCGTCTCGCAGCCGCCCATTGAAGCTTTCGATGAAGGCGTTCTGGATCGGTTTGCCCGGCGCAATGTAATGCCAATCGACATTGGCCCGATCCGTCCATTGCAGGATCGCGTTGCTGGTGAACTCGCTGCCATTGTCGCTGACGATCATCTTCGGCTTGCCTCGTCCCTCGATGATCCGGTCCAGCTCACGGGCAACCCGCAGGCCGGAAAGGGACGTATCGGCGACGAGTGCCAGGCACTCCCTGGTGCAATCGTCGACGACGGTCAGCACCCGGAACCTGCGACCATCGGTGAGTTGATCCGACACGAAGTCCAGTGACCAGCGATCATTGGCGGCAAGCGGGATCAGCATCGGTGCACGTGTGCCTATCGCTCGCTTGCGACCGCCGCGCTTGCGCACCGTCAGCTTCTCTTCCCGATAGAGCCGGAAGAGCCGCTTGTGGTTCACAAGGTGACCCTCACGCCTGAGCAGCACATGAAGGCGTCGATATCCAAAGCGGCGGCGTTCATGCGCCAGCGCCTTCATCCGCTCGCGAAGGTCATGGTCATCGCTGCGCCTGGTTTCGTAACGGATCGTCATCCGGCAAAAGCCAATGGCTTTACACGCCCGCCGTTCGCTCATCTCGTGGTGACCCATCAGATGCGCGACAGCTTTCCGCCTTGCTGCGGGCGTCACCACTTCTTTCCCAAAAGGTCTTTCAAAGCCGCATTGTCGAGCATCGCGTCCGCCGGGAGCCGCTTCAGCTTTGTGTTCTCGTCTTCAAGCGTCTTCAGCCGCTTGGCTTCGGATACGTCCATGCCGCCGAACTTGGCCTTCCACTTATAGATGCTGGCATCGCTGACGCCGTGCTTGCGGCAAAGCTCCGAGACCGGCGTGCCAGCCTCGTGCTCCCTCAATATCCCGATGATCTGTTCGTCTGTGAAACGGTTGCGCTTCATTCTCTGGTCCTCTCAATGGGCCAGAGCTTACTTCAAAATGGATTATTTCAACGGGGCAAGGTCACATCTGCCCGAACTGATCATCACCCGCTTTGACCAGCTCTACTCGGCGACACACCAGGCGTTAACTTCGGCAATTGCTGGCCCCGAGACTGCTCCCACCATGACGACTCCCGTTTCGGCATAACCGACGATGGACACTTTCAAGGGTGGCATATCACCGAACCAAGAGCTGAGTTTTGTTATTTCAGCGGCCTTAAGTGGTGTTGTGACCAACGTATCCGGCTCACCTCTACCGTCGCGCGATACGGCGGATTCAAGCCATGTGAGGTCTTGCCCCTTCGCGACCATATCCATGACCACCTTCAATTGCCGCTCAATCCCGCCGACAAAAAGCGAGACCTCTTCGTCGCGGCCTTTTTCGATCGCCCATCGGGGGCCCGGCAATCTCGTCGATAAGACCAGATGCAATTCTTTGTTCTCCGAGCAAACGATGTGCAAAGACGCTGGTGCTTTCCCCTGAGCCTGTCGCGCTATTTCCAAGCCGTCTTTCACGACAAACGGCATGGCTTTGACATGTTGCCAAGACATCGCGTGGGCCTGCCCGGTGGAAAGCAGGACGCAGAGGGGGGCCATATAAGCCCTGAGGATCGAACCACGCATTCAAACGCGCCTACTCGTGCTAGCTATCAAGCCGCCACGTTACGCCGCGCTGCCAGTGACCGCAATTGGTGGCCATAGCGGACAACGACGACGGATGGAAATGGAAGACTATCGGACATGCCATACCGCCGATTCCGAACAGGGTGCGGCAACCGGACGAACTGGCTGCCGATCTTGAGCTTTGATGTTGCTGCCTGGTCTCGGCCTCGAAGTGTCCTCAGCCGTCGAGATCACGGCTTCCGACGTGAGCGATGGGATCAGTGGTAGTTAAGTCCGTACTGCTTGGAAAGAAGGATGTTCTTCCAAACGGCCTCGCGGTCTTGCACCAATTGATTAGGGGTTGCCGCCGGAAGGTACTCCAGGATCAGCAGCCGTCCAGAGCCTTGATGCGAGAAATCAAGGTCCGCCCGTAGGTGTATATAGTCTGCACGTCCGCTCTGCCGCGGCATTGCCGTCCCTGTACGGTCCTGTACTCGTAAGAGACCCGCACGGTGTCCTCCCCTTTCAGCGACGTACCCGTCAGCTTCAAAGGCACCGACATTGCAGTGTAGAATGCATGTACTCGACTGTTCGTTAAACGGGCCTTTGCCACGTTTTTCCGGCACGACTAGCGCGGCAGCGGTCTCTCCGTCGGCAGCCGATAGAGCGGTGTAGAATGCGGTGGTGGCCGACATGGGGTCGTAAGGAAGGGGCTTGGTCGTTTCCGACACGCGAGGGGCTTTGACGGCGATGGAGTCGTACCCGATACCGACGGACGCCGCGGTCTGTTCGGTCAGCCATTCGACGCCCTCCGGAGGAGCGGACGTCACGTAGACAACAGCCTTGTCGCTCAACCCCAACTGATTGAGATACGCTCCGACGAGCGCGTTCGCGGCCCCTGACTCGGATGCCTTCCCGTTTACGAGGCGATACGCCGCATGAAACCCTAGCTTCGATTCCGCATCCAAGAGACGGGGCGATCCCGCCAACCATGTAAGCGCACAAGCTGACGCACATAGGGCATCTGGCGGCACGGCGGTGGCGAAACGCCTAAGGCGAATGGCTCTCCCGATTTCAAGTCCGACGTGAAGATTTCCCCCGCCACTATTCAGCACAACCACGGCCCGATCACTGGCGGCGGCCAGTTTGCGGAACGTCGCGTCGTCGCCTCCCGTAAAGGTGCCGCTGACAGAAATAAGGTCAACGCCCTCAGAGCCACTCTCGTGCCGGATTTCGGCGGCCTGCACCGGGAGCGAAAACAGCATGGCCGCTATCAGAATTTTGTATCGCATTGACTACCCCGAACTGCGCTCCGTTTGAGCATCAGCGAGATTTTCGCGCAAGTCGGCTCGTGCAAATACCCGACCAGATGGTAGTGTTCGTCTTCACATGACATCTGATCTTTAGGAAAGGAAACGCTTTGATTTCGTTGACCGACTTCATCTCTCGATTGCCAAGCGTTATGCCGAGAAAGGCGAGGACGGCGATCTTGCAGGGTGACGTCCTCGGCAAGGAGGATCGGCGGGATATCTTCGACCGTAACGCCTATGACCTCGATACGGTCCACCTAGTCGGCCCTGATGCCGCCGCGGCGATTCTCGCGGCGTACAGGGCGGGGAAGCTTCCGATGACCAGGGGTGCGAAGATTGCAGAGGCACCCCTGGCCGTCGAATATGCCAACGACGAAGCCTTGAGGGAACAGGCGAGCGAACGCCGCCGCAGGGAAGCCTGCGTGAAAGACATTTCGCTCGTGAGGGAAACCGACTTCTCCGACAACCGCCTGCTCGACATGAACCGCCCCGGCTTGGCCGGAGACCCCAACTCGTGAGAAGTAGGGTCTATGACAAGCAAGACGACGAACAAATTCTCTCCTGAAGTCCGCGCCCGCGCCGTTCGGATGGTGACGGAGCATGAAGC
>NZ_PVBJ01000050.1:0-241 GCF_002968565.1 Neorhizobium sp. T25_27 | reverse complement strand
ACATGGAAACACTGACCGAAATTGCCGCCGTGATTGCCCGCCACGTCTCGAAGGATGGCTTCCACGCCACCCCCATCGAACGGGTGACGCTTGTTCAATCCTCCACAGTGACGATGCCGATGCCGAATGTTTATCGGCCGCAACTATGCCTCGTCGCGCAGGGGCGCAAGGAGGTCACGCTGGGCGACCATGTGTTCAGATATACGCCAGGGCGCTATGGCGTCGTGACCTACGATCTGCC